>DYLM01000018.1:8565-14173 GCA_020722095.1 Chloroherpeton thalassium | reverse complement strand
AAATACCAATGATCAAGCAAATACCAATGATCAATTTGATGCAATAATTGATGAAAATTTTGAATATAACGATAATTCACACAGTGAAATCAGACCAGAAGATATTAATTTTGAAGATATAAGTTTAGAAGAAATAAATTCTGAAGTTACAGAAAAGTCAGAAACAGATGAAACAACATATTTAGAAACCGACAGCACAGATGTAATTGAAACATTTACTCAAGAAGTTGCATATCACGAAGATGAATTTGTGGGTGAAATAGCTGATACAAATGAGGAAGTACTCGAGCCGAACGAATTAGAAGCAACCGATACTCAAGAAGAAATCAATGAAGCTGAACTTAGTAATATGATGGAAACTAATGACGAAACTCAGGAAACTTTGGAACATAATTCAACTACTGAAACCGAAGATGAAATTGACTTTGATTTATTAGCAGATATGATTGCCAGCGGAAACGACCAGGTTGCTACTTCTCCAATTGCTCCTAATAATAACCAAAACAAGCCAATGCAAACAACAAATGAGAATACAGACAATTTAATTGAAATGAAATTAAGTAAATTAGAGTCGCAAATTCAAAACTTAGACTTACCAAATTATAAACCACTCGAGGAAATAAATGAAGATAATTTTCACATCAATATGGATAAATTAGATGTAGAAAATTTAAAAAATAATAGTATTAAGAAAGACCTTTTAGAATTGATGCTAAAACTTAAGAAAAAATAAAGAGGACAGTACAAATAATGAAATTTATTGATGTTGCAGAGATATACATAAAATCGGGAGACGGCGGAGCAGGACACGTAAGCTTTAGAAGAGAAAAATATGTACCAAAGGGAGGACCTGATGGGGGAAATGGTGGAAAAGGTGGCGATCTAATTGTTCAAGCATCCAAAGATTTGAATACATTATTGGATTTTCATTTTAAGCGGAAATATATCGCCGAGAATGGCAAGCCAGGAGAAAAGAGTAATCGTTCTGGTAAGAATGGTAAAAGTATGACAGTCAAACTGCCTATTGGAACAGTTGTATATAATGCAGAAAATGACGAAGTCCTTGCAGATTTAACTACTCACAAACAAAAAGTGGTTATTGCTAAAGGAGGACTTGGTGGATTGGGTAATTCAAACTTTGCAACACCTACAAGCCAAGCACCAAGATATGCCCAACCTGGGATTCCTGGTATTGAAATGAATTTGAGACTTGAACTGAAATTACTTGCTGATGTAGGAATTGTAGGATTCCCAAACGTTGGCAAATCTACTTTAATTTCTGTGATTTCTGCTGCTAAACCCAAAATTGCAGATTATCCATTTACAACATTAATTCCAAATCTGGGAGTTGTAAGCATAGATGAAAACAAGAGCTTTGTTGTTGCCGATATTCCAGGAATTATCGAAGGTGCCGCTGATGGAAAAGGTTTAGGAATACAATTCCTAAAACATATTGAACGAACACGAGTTTTGGTCTTTTTGCTTGATGTGAATTCAGAGAATATTGAGAATGATTATGATATTCTTTTGCAAGAATTAAGCAATTTCAATTTAGATTTGATTAAAAAGCCAAGAATTATTTGTTATTCAAAAGCTGATACATTATCAAATATTGAAATATCCAAATTACAAAAATTAATTGTTGATAAAAATGTTAAAAACCATCTGCCAATTTCAGCTGTAAGTCATCTTAATATAAATGAATTGAAAATTTTGATGTGGGAACTTTTGGGTGATAATATCTAATTTTCCAATGAATAAAAAACGTTATATATTTGCATTATTTGTTATTTTTTTTAATTCAATCTTGACAAGTTGTGATTTGTTTTTAACTCGTAACCCAGAATCTCCTGATAGTGATTCTCAAAATTTTCAACCAGCAACCTCGCCAAGTGTTTTGTTTTCTAACTTCAATCAATCAATCAACGATGTAAATTCAGAATCTTTTTTTGTTTGTTTTAATCCTTATCAAGATGATTATCAATTTATTCCCGATGCTAATGTGCTGGCTCAGTATAGTGTTGTTTTTGATGAATGGAATGCAACAAACGAAAAAGAAGTAGTGTTGAGTATTGCTAATTCAATTGAAGCAAATACCAAACCTGAATTAAATTGGAATAGTGCAAATTACGAATTAATAACTACTGATTCTGCTGTGATGGTTGGAGAATATCTTATTAAATTGAAAATTAACTTGAAAGATGAGATATATTCAGGTTTGTCAAGATTTACATTTATAAAAGCACAAGATGGGTTGTGGTACATTAAAACTTGGGTAGATTATAAATCCAAACAAGATACTCTTCAATCTTGGAGTGTACTTAAGGCAAAATATTCTTCATAAAGTTATACGAAAAATCAAAATTCACTTATATTCATAAAAAAAGTCAAATTGGATTGAATAATTTAACAATTTCTTAACAAAATTTGATTTTTTTTTGTATTTTGCATATTAATAATTTCCAATATTCCTCAAAATACTGGTACTTACGAATTGCACTTAGACGTTTTTAGAAAAAAAATGGGCCCCGATAATTTCATTAGGTGGAAGTATCTCCTTTGGAAAACTCGAAGTAGGAGATTCGGTGCAAAAATCCTTCATATTAAAAAATATAGGTAAGGCAGAAATGATTGTTGATACTCTTTTATGTCCCGAAGGTTATTATACAGATTGGTCAAAAGGTACGCTTGCCAAAGATGAATCAAAGGAAATAACTATAACTTTTAAACCCTCAAAATCCAAAATTTTTGCTGGATATGTAATAATTCAATCTAATGCTGTTGATGGCACTAACTTTTTCCAAGTTTATGGCACCGGAAGTAGTTCTTCAGATACTCCAATAATTGTGTTGACTGGAAATATGGATTTTGGCAAGGTGAATATTGGTGATACAACAAGTAAAATTCTAACGATTGCTAATGCTGGGAATACTACATTAATTATTTACTCGATTGAATATCCGGACGAAGATTTTTACGATGAATGGTACAATGGTGAAATTTTACCTGATGCCGAAGAAGAAATTGAAGTCGTATTTACTCCAACAAAAGTAAAATATTACTTTGGTAATATTACAATGAATTGCAACACTTCCCAAGGTGATTTAAGCATTGATATTATGGCACAAGGTGTGGATCCCAAAAGTGTGAGTAATTCTGCTAATGACAAATACGATATAAAATTTGATTCTTACAATTATATGTTGAAGGTTGATTCCCAAGAAAATTCACTTGGTTATTTAGAAATATATAATATAACTGGTCAAAAAGTATTAAGTAAAGATATTAATAATTATAATTTTGTTTTAGTAGATTTATCTGCTATTCCTACTGGCAAGTATTTTGTTAAGATTGAGGATAGTTTTGGAAATGCCGAAATAGTGCCAATAAATGTAATTAAATAGAAAAATTGTAGGAGGTGGCTGTCTCATCTGTCCAAAATATTTCAAAATTGTCATTCCCGTTCAAACGGGAATTTAGACCCTCCCCCTTTTATTCCCCATCATTGAGAGGGGGATTTAGGGGGAGGCTATAATTAAAATATCCAATTTTGTAGGGGCAGATATTGCTCTGCACTGATTTATTAGGATGATGCAACTTGATTTTTGACCATAAAGGATACAAAATAGAAGAAATCTAACTTATGAGACAGCCTCCATCTTTCACTTAAAAGAATATGTATGCTGCAAGTAAGAACCGTAGATTTGCAACATCTTTTGCATCTTTCACAGTTCCATCAACGCTAATTTTGCCATAATTTGCAACTGTATATTCAGTTTCGAAGGCAAATCTTGCTTTTCCTGAGTTTAGTACAATTCTTGGAGAAACGCGATAAATCATATCTATATCAGCATTTCTACCAAATATCAAATATTTTTGACTTACTGCATCAAATTGAATATCTTCACCTGCACCCATATTTTGAGTAAAACCACCAAATAAGGCTAATTCTACTTTACCAAAATTAGTTGCCATATTTGTGCTTAATTCTGTCCAAGCACTTAATACATTCAGCGGAACATACTCATAATTGTCGTTTATAAGATTTAATGGATCAGTTATTTTTCTAACTGCAAAACCACCAATTTGCAATAAATCAGTTGCGTTTTGTCCATAAAAGCCTTGACCTTTTAATTCAAACTTTGGAGAAGTAAATTTGAAATATCCTGTTCCTTCAATTGAACTAATTTTTTCATTTGTAGCATCTTTGTTTAATTTATTTGCTGTTCTTGGCACAAGTGTTTTATAACCTCCTGCGAAACCAAGTAAAAATTCACTGCTGCCAAACTTTTTGTTAAATTCTAATTTGCCATTAAGTTCGGGTATTCCAGAGTTTCTTAAATAACTTGGTGAGCCACCCGACGGTCCAATATTTTGGAAATCTCTTTGAGAATTAGCTGTTAAATATAAGTTAAAATCCGAGAAAGATTGCTTAAATCTAATTTGTGGGTTGCGAGAAAATGGAACAAAAGGGGCGCCTGTATTGAAAGATACAACTCCTGGGAAACAATTTGTAATAAACATTGGGTGCCAGAATTGTCCAATAAGCAATTCCGTTGAATTCCAATTTAGATTAATTGTTGAATGGCGAAGTCGAAATCCATTAATATCACCGTCAGTTGTACCAAAAAACTCGCCTTCTAAATATCCGCTAACTTTTGCTCCAAATGCGTCAGGAGCAGAAATTTTACCAGCAACTCTGGATTGAATAGAAAGAATATTGAAATTGGCTTTTTCATTCAAATCTTCACCATTTGCATCGAGCGATGGTGCAGTTGGATAAAGTAAAAAATGTCCTTCACGAATAGCCACATTTTGTCGTGAGTCGTAAATGGCATCAGTTTTGAGAAATCCAGAAAAGGAAATCCCGAAAGATTTTTCTTGAGAATACAATTCAAAAGAAAAAAGAACAGCAACAATACTTAAAATGTAAATGAATTTTTTCATAAAAAACCTCTAATGTTTAAAAAATTAAAATTGACCTTCAGATAAATTGATTATTTTTGTGACTGCTTGCTTTAACGCACTGGAAATTTTCATACTGACATAAATACCTAAACCTAAGCTTAACAGCACAATTACAATACTGGCTATGATAACTACTTTCTTTGCCGATGATATTTTCTCTTCAATACCATCAATCCAAGTACCAGTTCCAATCACATAGTCCCATTTATCATAATATTTTACATAAGAAATTTTTGGTAGAGGAGTATTTACATCAATTGGTTTAGGAAATAAATATTCCACATAGCCATCACCATTTGCTCTTGCAATTTTAGTCATTTCTGCAATGAACTTAACTCCATTTTTGTCTGCAACATTGCTAAAATCTTTGCCAATGTTTTTAGGATTTGGATGAAATACAAAAATATCATCTTTATTATGTATCCATACGTAGTTTTTACCATCATCATATCTTAGGAAGTTGACAAGTTTTACTACTTCTGCTTGAATTTCTTCTGCCGAAGTGCCATTTGAAATAGCTTGTTTATTCAAACTATCTAAAAGATTATATACCATTTCGACTGGTGCTTTTAATGCATGCTTTCTTTCATTCATAATTTCGCGCTCCAAGCGTGGAAGAAAAAAAAGAAAAATAAACAAT
>DYLM01000018.1:0-8465 GCA_020722095.1 Chloroherpeton thalassium | reverse complement strand
AATAAACAATTTTTACAAACTTACAAAAAAAATCATTACTTCAATAATAATGTTAAAATTTTTGGCTGAGAAAGATAATTTTAACTTCATCTTCATTTTTTACAATTCAAAAATAAAATAAAAAATCATTTTCAATTTAAATCGTCAAAAATGAAAATTAAAATTCAAATATTCAATGGCAGATATTAGAGAAATTAACGAAAAAATCCAAGTTGCAAGTTCTTTCATTGACTTGCTTAACCTTGAAATTGGGAAAGTAATCATTGGTCAAAAATCAATGGTAGAAAGATTAATGATTGCTTTGATAGCAAACGGACACGTTCTTTTAGAAGGTGTGCCTGGTCTTGCAAAAACTCTTGCAATTAAAACTTTAGCTTCGGCTATTGATGCAAAGTTCTCACGCATCCAATTTACACCCGATTTGTTGCCCGCTGACTTAATTGGAACAATGATTTACAATCAGAAAAAAGAAGAATTTACTCTTCGCTATGGACCAGTATTTGCAAATTTCATTTTAGCAGACGAAATCAACCGTGCTCCCGCCAAAGTGCAAAGTGCATTATTAGAATCAATGCAAGAAAGGCAAGTGACGATTGGAGAACATACTCTAAAATTACCTGAACCATTTCTTGTATTAGCTACAGAAAATCCTCTGGAACAAGAAGGAACTTATCCATTACCTGAAGCACAAGTAGATAGGTTTATGATGAAAGTGATTGTTAATTATCCTTCACGCGAAGAAGAAAAAATGATTTTACGGCAAAATACCGCTCCGACTTCACAAAATCCAAACGCTGTGATAAATCCACAACAAATTATGGAAGCAAGAGAAGTTGTAAAGGAAATCTATTTAGATGAAAAAATTGAAAAATATATTTTAGATATAGTTTTTGCAACTCGTAAGCCCGAAGAGTATAATCTGGGTAGATTGAAAAATCTTATTCATTATGGTTCATCGCCTCGTGGGTCAATTTTCTTGGCTCAAGCCTCAAAATCAATGGCATTTATTAAAAAACGCGGTTTTGTAATTCCAGAAGATGTTAGGTTATTATGCAATGATGTACTTCGTCATAGAATTGGTATAACTTACGAAGCCGAAGCCGAAAGTATTACAACTGATGATATTATAAATGAAATTTTAAACACAATTGAAGTGCCATAATCAGCAATGGAACAACAAGAATTATTCAAAAAGATTCGTAAAATCGAGATTAAAACTCGTGGATTAACTCGCAATATCTTTGCCGGCGAATACCAAAGTGCATTCAAAGGAATGGGTATGGCATTTTCGGAAGTTCGCGAGTATCAAGTTGGCGATGATATTCGTAGTATTGATTGGAATGTTACTGCTCGCTTCAATAGCCCTTTTGTAAAAGTGTTTAACGAAGAGCGAGAACTTACTGTATTGCTTTTAATTGATGTGAGTGCCTCGCAGAATTTTGGGAGTAAATCGCAATCCAAAGTTGATTTGCTTACAGAATTATCAGCATTATTGGCATTTTCGGCAATAACGAATAATGATAAAATTGGAGTAATACTTTTTAGTGATAAAATTGAAAAATTTATCACCCCAAAAAAAGGAAGTTCTCATATTTTAAGAATTATACGCGAATTAATTGAATTTAAACCTGAAAATACTGGGACAGACATCAACCAAGCTTTTGAATTTACAATTAATGCAATTAAAAAAAGAGCCATTGTGTTTGTAATGTCCGATTTCTTGCAAGAAGCAAATTATGAAAAATCTTTGAGTATAATTAGTAAAAAGCACGATACGATTTTTATCAGAACAAATGATGAAAGAGAAGATATTCTTCCCCAAATTGGTGTTGTGGATTTCTATGACCCCGAAGCAAAATCTACATACACTATTAATACTAATTCAAAAGATTTTCAATTAAAATACGAATCTTGGCGAAAACTCCAAAAATCCTCACTCCAATCTTTAGCAAATAAATTTAGCGTTGATTTAATTCAAATAAACACGGGCGGCGATTATATTTTACCTATTCAACAATTTTTCAAAATGCGTGAGTGGAGGCGAAAATTGCAATGATGAGGAAAATTATTTTCATTATTTTGTTTGTAATTCTTGGTGTTTATCAATTTTATGCACAGAATTCATATGTTAAAGTTAGCATTGACACAAACAAAGCATTGATTGGCGACCAAGTTAATTTGAATATTGAGGTTAATTCTAAAAAGAAAATTCAAATAGTAAATCCAATTATAACAGATAGTATTGGGAAATTAATTGTTGTAAGTAAATCAAAGATTGACACAACAATAAAAGAAAACGATATTGTTTATAAGCAAAAAATCATTCTTACTGCTTTTGATAGTGGATATTATCAAATACCTTCAATGCAATTTCTGGCTATTGATAAACTCGATACATCGTTTTTGAATTCTAATCCTCTCGGGATTTCTTTCTCAACTCTGGCAATAGATACTACCAAACCGATAAAAGACATTAAACCACCTTTGGAAATTCCATTTAATATAATGGATTATATTTGGTATATTATTGGTGGTATTTTTTTAATTATAGCGATTTTCTTTGCTATAAGATATTTTAAAAATAGAAAACCAACAGAAAAAGTTATTCCAAGATTTGACCCAAAAATTCCTGCTCATATTCAAGCACTGAATGATTTGAAACAATTAGAATCCGAAAAATTATGGCAAAATGACTATTTTAAGGAATATCATTCGCGTTTGACAGATATATTAAGGTTGTATTTAGAGCGTAGATTCAATTTCTTGGCGATGGAATCCACAACTACAGAAATTCTTGATGAATTTGCAAAAGTAATATCCAGCAGAGATTTGCATTCTAATCTTAACATTATCTTGAACATTGCTGATATGGTGAAGTTTGCAAAGCAAATTCCAACTCCCGAAGATAATATAAAGGCAATGGAATGGGCAAGACAAATTGTAGAATCTACTATTCCAATTGAAACTGAAGATAAAGACATTTCCCAAACAAATCCAAATAGCAAAAATGATTAAACTTGAATTTCATAATATAGAATATTTGTATTTATTGGTAATAATTCCAATTTTTATTTTTTTGTATTTTTGGAAATTAAGACATCAAACCCCAAAAATCACACTAACAACAACAAATTTTATAAAGCAATTTGCCAAACAAAGCATTTTTTCAAAGATACAACACTTGCCCTTTTTATTGATTATGATTAGTTTGGGATTGATAATTGTAGCACTTGCACGTCCGCAATCTCAATCTACACGGAAGGAAATCAACACCGAAGGAGTAGATATAGTGCTTGCTATTGATGTTTCAACTTCGATGTTAGCCGAGGATATTAAACCAAATCGGATTGATGCTGCCAAAGAGACGGCAAAACAATTTGTGAAGAAAAGAATAAATGATAGAATTGGGTTAGTGCTTTTTTCGGGAGAAAGTTTTACCCAAAGTCCAATAACTATCGACCATTCGGTTTTGCTAACTTTGATTGATAAGATTAAAACAGGAATGATAGAAGACGGAACGGCAATTGGTATGGGCTTATCTACAGCCGTAGCAAGATTGAAGGATAGCAAGAGCAAGAGTAAAGTTGTCATTTTGCTTACTGATGGAGTGAATAATACAGGCATTATTTCGCCACTAACAGCTGCAGAAATTGCTAAAACTTATGGAATAAAAGTATATACAATTGGCTTGGGAACGATGGGGCAGGCACCTTATCCCGTTCAAACTCCATTTGGCACTCAATATCAATATGTAGATGTAAAAATTGATGAACCCTTGCTCAAAAATATTGCCCAGCAAACTGGTGGGGAATATTATAGAGCAACCAACCGTAAAGCCTTGGAAAGTATTTACGATAAAATTGATAACCTTGAAAAAACTAAAATTGAAGTTGCTTATTTTACCAAGAAGAATGAATTATATTTTGCTTACACAATGTGGGCAACAATCATTTTTGTTGCATCTTTAATTTTAAAATATTCAATATTCCGAAAATTACCTTGATTTAATTACAAAAAACTAATCAAACTCAAAATTACTTTTCTACAATATGAGAATAATTCATTTTTTTTTCATAATTTACTTATATTTTTTATTCTAAATCTATGAAAAAATTTCTAAATATATTAGTTAAAATTCTTTCTACTTATGACTACTTTTATATTGTAATAATAATATTTTCATTTGCAAGTTTATTATACCTTGAAGATGGAAGTTGGAAAATTATTGCAATAAGTATGGGCATACTTTTCATTGTAGCCTTAATTTCTTCGGTTGTGCAGAAATTTATTGAATATTATGAAAATAATCCCGCAAGTACTTTCAATCAACAATTTGATTATGAAATCACAACTCAAAGTAGCGATATAGGAAAACGACAGACAATAGAGAACTTTGATAAAGCTGATGAATACGATAAAGTTAAGGAAGAATCTGCAAATTTAACTGATAAAACTGAAGCTCAAGATGAAAAAAATCCGATAGAACAAATAAGCAGAATTGCCGATCAAAATATAGATGACCAATATCCATCTGTAAGAATTATCAAACGAATTAAGCAGCCAGCAACATCAGTTGAGGAAAAAAACACCAACAATCAAGAGGAAAACAAAGTTAATAATAGCAACATATCAAATGTAAAATCAAATGCTAATGATAATAATATTAATGAAAATGCAATAAACCCGAGTGAGCAACCAATTAATAGTCAAACTGAAAATAATGAATCGCACGAAACAATTTACCAGATGCAACCCACCAAAGCAAACGAACAATTACAATTTGATAATAATTTACAAGAACAAAGCAAACCTGATTTGAAAAAAGAAGAGAATGAACTAATAAATACACAAAGTAAAGAGCTTAATAATACAAAGGTAGATACAGAAACTGATTTGAAAGCAGATGAAAATAACAACTCTTCTACTACTAAACCAGCAATTCAAGAACCTGCAAAACACCAAAATTATAATAAAGTTGAAGATGATTTCAATTTATCAACTTTTTTTGAATCTCATCCACTTTTTGGCAATGAACCCAAAAAAGAATTGGAATATTTTGTTAATCGTATTTTGATGATAATAAAATCTACAATTTCTGCAAATACGATTGCAGTATTATTAAGCGACAACCAACGTAAAGGTTTGAAGTTGTATTCCTATATTACCGAAAATGAGAATTTTATCAACAAGAGTGCTTATGTTCCGCTAAGTGGTAATATTCTTTCGGAAATTGTTACAAACTCCAAGCCCGAGATATTGTCCAATATTAATTATGCTGCTGTGATGGATATTTTTCCATATTATAATCATCCAATCGAGATAAAAAGTTTTGCTGGTATTCCAATTTTCCACAAGCAAGAAGTAATTGGTGTTCTAATAATTGACTCATTTGAAAACAGCGCATTTGATGGAAATATAATTGGTTATGTTGGCAATTTTACAAAAGTATTGTCATCACTTTTAACAAGTTTAACCGAGAAATACGACCATTATATTTCCTCCAAAATACTAAAAGCCTTAGATAATTACCGACAAATGCTTTCCCAAGAGGATTTGACTTTCTCAAAAATCATTAACAAAGCATTTGCTACTATTCAAGAAATTTTTGGATTTAAAAATATTGGTTATTGTAATTATTCATCACAACATAATAAATGGCAAGTCCAAGCAATTCAAGGTGACGAACTATTTGTAAAGAGCCTGAATAATGCCAATGTTGATTTGAACAAGGCAAAAATAAAAGATTCATTGTTGGATAATAAAGCATTGTATTTAGCACCAATTAAAACTAACAAGCATTTAATTAGTCAAACTGAGCAATTCAGCGAGAATGGATATTTCTTATCTGTACCGCTTAAGTCGCTAACTTCCAATTATGGTGCGATGTTTATCTATGGTAATGAATCTAATAATATTAGTGAATATGATTTGACGATTATAAAATCATTTGCCGAGCAAGTTGCTTCAATTATTGAGAAATTTTTATATATTAAAATTTATACTAATTTTGCTCAAAATAATCCAACAACTGGTATTTTAACTCCCAATGCATTTCTGCAACGATTTAAAGAAGAGAACAAAAAATCAATTGCTTTAAATTATCCAATTGCATATATTGCAATCAAAATTGATAATTTTGAACAATATGCAAATGATACTATTTTAGCCGAAACTTTACTTCAATATCAAATTGATTATTTGAAAAGTAAAATTAAAGATTATGACTTAATTGGTCATATTGACGATAACACAATAGGATTGATTATCATAAATACAACAAGTAGCGAACTAAAAATATGGTTAGAAAAAATTAGAACAGAAATTGCAAGTAAATTTGTTAAGTTTGATAGCAGGCGATTTACTATAACTTTAAGTATTGGTGCAGCTCTATCTTCCGAGAAAGATTCTCTTGAAGATATTTATAATAATATGATAAGTATGTTAGAAGAAGCAAGTAAGAAATCCAACACTGTTTGTATATACGAAAGATGAATAAAGAACAATTAATAGAAGGCATTCTTAGCATACTGCGAGAAGAAAAATCACTAAGATGGGACGAAATCGCCGATTATTTAGATATTCTACCCGAAGATGAGACTGCTAATGCAGTTCTGCATATTGTGTTGAAGGAACTTGTTGATAATAATGTAATTAATCAAAAGAAAAAAGGAATTTACTATATCAAAGAGCAATTCATCAATCAATTCCAAGGTATTATAGAAATTAACGCAGATGTTGGAATAGTTCATACAAATGTAAAAAATCACGAAAAAATTATCATTAGAAGAAGGAATTTTAATACAGCTTTAGATGGTGATGAAGTAATTGTAAAATTACTTGCTCAGCAAAAAGGCAAAAAGCCACGAGCCGAAGTACACAAAATTGTAAATCGCACCAATACTCTTATTTTTGGAACTGTTGAATTTGATGGAGATTTTTATTTTCTTGTCCCAGACGACAACAAATATTATGTTGATTTTCTTATTCCCAAAAAATTTCTAAAAGAATCTAAAGTTGGCGATAAAGTTTCAGCCCGTTTTCTTCATTGGGATAATCCAAATAAAAGCCCAGTAGTACAAGTTGAAGAAATTCTTGGCAAAACAGGTAATCCAGGTGCTGAATTTAATTCAATTCTGAAAGAATTTAATTTAAAAGAATCATTTAGCAAAGAAATTGTTGATGAAGTTGCATCTACCCGACCACCTCAAAATAGAAAATACAAGACTCGGCGTGATTTCCGCAATGAAATTGTTATTACGATTGACCCCGAAGACGCTCGTGATTTTGATGATGCTTTATCGCTTAAAGAACTGGAAAATGGCAATTATGAATTAGGCATTCATATTGCAGATGTGTCGCATTATGTCAAAGAAAACACCGAAACTGACATTGAAGCACGCTTCCGTGCAACAAGTGTTTACTTGGTTGATAGGGTAGTGCCGATGCTTCCCGAGAAGTTATCAAATGAAATTTGCTCACTAAAACCTGATGTGCCAAGATATACATTTAGTGTAGTTGCCGAGATCACCAAAAAAGGAAAAGTGATTAATTATGAAATTGTTGAGTCTGTCATTATCAATAAAAGAAGATATAATTATGATGAGGTTCAACAAATTATTGAAACAAAACAAGGTGATAATTCTGATTTAATACTGAAACTTTACGAACTATCCCGTACATTACGCAAAAAAAGGTTTTTGTCTGGTGGTATTAATTTCCATTCAACAGAATTTAAATTTGTTCTAAACGAAGAGAAATATCCAATTGCTGTGAATGAAAAGAAATCAAATGAGGCAACAGAATTAGTTGAAGAATTTATGCTTTTAGCAAATCAATTAGTTGCTCAAAATATAAAGGTAATTAGCAAAAAATATCACGCAAAAGAATTATTGCCATTTTTGTATCGTATTCACGATATTCCCGACCCAGAAAAATTGAAAAATGTTCTTCAAATTATTAAAACTTCAATAAAGAAAAATATTAATACTCGCGAAGTAAGTTCCAAGCAATTAAACGAGTACCTTGAAGAAATGAAGGATAGACCAGAGGAAATTACAATTAATCAGCTATTAATTAGGTCGATGGCTAAAGCTGAATATTCACATCAAAATATTGGTCATTACGGACTTGGTTTTTCAGATTATACTCACTTTACTTCACCAATCAGACGCTACCCAGATTTATTAGTTCATAGACTACTTAAGGAATATGCAACTGGAAAAACAGATATTTCCCGGATTAAATATTTGCATTTGTTTACAAAAGATGTTAGTAAAAATTCAACCTTAAAAGAAATAAACGCAGCCGAAGCCGAAAGAGCATCAAACAAAACTGCATTTATGTTCCTTTGTCAATATCAAGTAGGTGAAGTTTATTGGGGAAGCGTGACGGGCGTAACTACTTGGGGAATATATGTTAAATTAGATGAATTGCATTGCGAAGGATTGCTTAAGATTAGAGATTTA
>DYLM01000118.1:3061-4991 GCA_020722095.1 Chloroherpeton thalassium | reverse complement strand
TTTACTTTATTTTTATTATATTTGAAATTGAATAAATAGGTCTTTTGATTTTTTTATGTTGCCCAATATTCTAAATAATAATTATTTGAATAGTATGCTACCGCAGTATTATCGGGAACAAAAGAAGAATGTTGAAAAAACGAATTTCCTTGATTATTCAAGCATAAACAAAACAAGTGCAACCGAAAAACAAGATACTTTCACCGAAAAAGCAAAGTTGCCAAACTTGAATTATACTAACACTTTTGGAATAAAATCTAATAATATTAAATCTAATAATATTATTAGCAATAATTCCAACGCTCCACAAGATATTTCTCAAAATGCAAAGGAAGAAGAGCCAAAAACCGATTATTCTAATAAGACTTCAAATTCCCAAGAGCTTACCGATGAAGAAAAGCAAACAGTCAAGGAACTGCAACGCATCGATAATAGAGTGCGAGCACACGAGCAAGCACATTTGGCGGCTGGTGCTGGTTTGGTTCGTGGTGGTGCTGCATTGGAATATCAACGAGGTCCAGATGGCAAAATGTATGCAGTAGCAGGCGAAGTAAAAATTGATATTTCCAAAGGCGACACGCCCGAAGAAACAATTATAAAAATGCAAAAAGTAGTTAAAGCTGCATTGGCTCCAGCCGACCCATCTCCTCAGGATAGGTCTGTTGCTGCTCTTGCGCGTAGAATCGAAGCCCAAGCCCGAATGGAAAAATCCAAAGAAACTTTGAAAAAAGACGATAAAGCAGACAATTCTTTTGGTAAGAATAATTCCAATAATGTTGAACAAACTGAAGAGTCTAAAAAAACTGAGAACAGATATAATCCAAAAATGCAAAATCGCAACGCAAACTTTTCGGTTTACACTCAAAATTCCAAAAACAATAAACCCGACTACAAGCGACTTTTGAATATGATTGCATAGAATACCTCATTTTATCCATTTCATTTTTTATAAAACTATTAGTAAAATTTGATTTGTACAAGTTATTATATTTATTTCATTTAACATTACATTAACGAAATATTAATTAATTTAAAGTAATTTTGTAATGCCATCATTTACAAAACTGCTTTTATGAATAGATTTAGAAGAATATTAACAATAGCTTTATTTCGTTGGAGAAATAATCTTGTGACTTTTTCGGACAAATCGAGCTCTCTGGTAGTTTTATTTATTCATTCATTGTTAGATTCCATCTTCTTGCCAATTTCAATCGACTTTACATTCCTGCCATTAGTCGCAACTCGCACAAGTAAGGCAATCAAATTTGCAAATATTAGCATTATAGCATCAATAATTGGTGCGGCAATTGGCTATTTAATCGGATTTGCGTTTATCGATACAATTGGGATATTCTTAATAGACACATTTGGTTTTCATTCTGTTTGGGAGAAATTGCTGAATGCTTATCAAGGTCATTTGAGCATTTGGACATTGATTGTTGCTGCAATCACACCAATACCATTCAATGTGGCAACAATAGTATCTGGGGCAACCGAAATGAATTTTTTTGTATTTATGCTAATTTCTATCTTTGGCAGAGCCTTTAGGTTTTATCTATTAGCTTATGGCATAAAGTATTTTGGAGAAAAAATATCTTTCTTCAGAAATTTAAAGAAATTAAATAAAATCCGAATAAAACCAAAATTAGAAAAAGCAGTATAAAGAAAAATTTATAGTCCCAACTTTGCTTTCCCAAAATATCTTTTTAAACAAAAATATAAAAATAATTGATTTTATTGTTATTATTTAAATTTTTAGTATTTTTGTAATCCTTAATTTTCAAAAATTTGAGAATTAAATATGGAGAGGTGGCCGAGTGGCTGAAGGCATCCCGACTTGTCGGGACTATACTGCCAGATAATCCACCCAAAGAAAAATATGGAGAGGTGGCCGAGTGGCTGAAGGCATCCCGACTTGTCGGGACTATAC
>DYLM01000118.1:2834-2961 GCA_020722095.1 Chloroherpeton thalassium | reverse complement strand
CAGATAATCCACCCAAAGAAAAATATGGAGAGGTGGCCGAGTGGCTGAAGGCATCGGTTTGCTAAACCGACGTAGGGATTATACTCTACCGGGGGTTCGAATCCCCCCTTCTCCGCCAAATCTAAAC
>DYLM01000118.1:0-2734 GCA_020722095.1 Chloroherpeton thalassium | reverse complement strand
CGCCTTAAAGCTTTCAAAAATCGAGTATATTTAGAAAATGAGTGTGGCTTAAGGCGTGGCTGTCTCATAAGTTAGCTTTTATAAAGCAATTTCCATCAATCAAAATATGGCTTGTGGGAATTACAAAACATCGAAAAACCTTATCTTCATTATTAACCTTAGTAGAGAAATAATTTCCATTTTGACACACAAGACCTTATAAGCTTATTAAATTTAAAATCAGGAAATAAGGTTATTATGTTTCGATTGGTTATTTTTTTCTACTAAGGTTCGTAGGTTAAATAAGGTTTTAAAATTAAATTTTATTAAATAATTTCCAAATAATCAACTTATGAGACAGCTTCCTATGATTATTTTTTATCAGAGCCTCCCCCTTGCCCCACCTGTCCCGACCTATCGGGATCAGTGAGGTGGATTTATTCAAATTTTCAAATTAGTCTCGATTCGTCAAAAATTAAATAAAAATCATCTTGTAATTTCCCTATTCCAAATAAATATTCCGAAAATTCACTATGCTCTGTCGGAATTTCTATTTGCTCGGGAGTAATTTCTATAATTTTATCAATACTATCAACAACAAAACCATATTGCTTACCATTTGGGTCTGAAAAAACAATACAAGTTTCGCGAGAGGAATTATCTAAAGTATTGTATAATTCATTAAATAATGAAATTAGCATTTTTAATGTTGTAGATTTAGCATAAGTAAGTTTTTTAACTCCTGCATCAATGCCTTCTATTTTGCTTATTTCAATAACTTCATCAGCTAATTTGTGGATAGCATTGTGAGGATCCTCAAACTTACGCAAAAGTGAATAAACTAAGTATGAATCAGGTTTAAATGAGTAATACCATTTCCCAAAAGCACACAGATGCGGATCACGTTGCATTCTAAATTCAGTTCCATTTATAATGGACTTTTCCAATTCATCAAGCCAATTTAAATGACCTTCTTCCATTGATTTCAATTGTTCTTTAAGTCTTGCATTCTCATCATCAACCGTTTCGTACTGCAACCTTTTTCTAAGTGATATAATCGGCAAAATATCATTACGAAGTTTGGTCATACCCAGATAGAATTGAGGTAAATTCGGAGCAAAATTCACACTTGGTTTGATAATAATCTCTTTAATATTCTTGATTGAAAATGCATATTTCTCACTTTTTAACGAGAAAATCAAGTACTTATTATCAAGCTCTTTATTAGCTTCGCTATTTAAATTAGGATCATTCATAAATTTCTGTTTTTACTAAAAATAATAATCTAAATTAAAAAAAAAAATGCAATTAGAACATAATTTCTTAAGAATTTTGTAAATTATTTTTTTTTAAAATTCAAAATGCAAAAATCTTTTTTAGAAAAGTTAACAACCGATTTTAATCAGTTCTTGGGACTACAACCCGAGAGATTGGATAATTCTTACACTTGGAAGATTTCGAATTCCGAAACTAAAGATTTTGTTTTCACTACAATTTACTCAATCAAGAATGACGGAAACGAATCGATAATACTTAGCATTTTCACAAATATCGGCTTATTTGAACTGCACGACATAAAAAATTATAAAATTCTTGCAAATGATGATTTTGCAATGTGGACTGAAAGTGAAAACAAGGTGAATTTAGTTACAATTTCAAGCAATTTAACGCTTTCGTTTTATTCCAATCTCGATTTGAGTATATTAGACACTGATATTTTGGATTTATCAGAAGCACAAATTCTTGCAAATTCACAACTTTCACTGCTTTTTGGCGATTAATAGGAGAAAACAATGTATCTTGATGTAGAAGTTTTCAATCAAACTGAATTAAAAAATATCAAATTGAAGCCGCTTAGAGACGCTGCTTTATTGGTACTCAATGATAAGGGCATAAAGAATGCTGTTTTAAATATTGTTTTGCTAAATACTGAAGATATTCAAAATATGAATAATGAGTATTTACAGCATAATTATCCAACAGATGTAATAAGTTTCAACTTGAAGGACGTTAACATAGATGAAAAATACAATGAGATTTTGGGAGAGGACGACACCGATTTTGATGGCGAGATTTATATTGGAGTTGATGTAGCTATCGAAAATGGGAAGAAGTTCAAAGTATCACTAACAAATGAATTGGTTCGTCTTACAATTCATGGAACATTACATATTCTTGGAATGAATGACGAAGCACCCGAAGAGAAGCAATTGATGACCGAACGCGAAAATTATTATTTAAACGAATTAAAAAACCGAAAAAAAGCATAAAGATATGGTAGAGAAAAACAAAACCGTTGATATTCTGATAGAATTAGCTCCACAATTAATGCAAAAGAAAAATGTTCACAGCATTAACACAAAAAAGCTTGAAGGAATGGGTTACAGTAAAATAGAAATAACTTATGCACTAAGTTTACTGCTAAACCGAAATCCTCAATTAATGAAAAGGACTAAATCAAAAGGAAAGGATAATACGTTCCAGAGAATAATGCCCAAAGAAGAAAAGACACTTTTCACTAAGGAAGCATACCAAGATATACTTTTACTTCGAACAATTGGAGTAATAGACGAAGATGATTTGAACGACATTATTGAGCGCATATCTGTCTATTTCCGCGACAGAGTTTCCCGAGAAGAATTGCGCCAGATGATTAACTATATGATAGATGACGAAGGTGAAATTGATTTTACGACAGGCATAAGATTAAATTTGCGTAAAAACGACCAAATACATTAACAAAATTTGGTTCCGT
>DYLM01000117.1 GCA_020722095.1 Chloroherpeton thalassium | reverse complement strand
TGTTTCATGGTCAGAGCTTGCTCTGCCTAAGTAGATAATTGGAAAAAGCCACCTGAGGCTGTCTCATAAGTCCAAAATATTTCAAAATTGTCATTCCCGTGCAAACGGGAATCCACTGCCAGAGTGGATTTATAGATTCCCACTTTCGTGGGAATGACAGCAAATCTGACTTATGAGACAGCCTCGCTATTCTTCAACAATTTTCAAATTTTCAAATTAATAATAAATTCTTCGCTTCGCTTGAGAATGACAAACGGACAATATCAAATTATCCAAATAAATTTTCAATTGCTTTTATAAATATTAATGATTAAAATCAATATATTTTCAAAAGTTTTCTTAATTTTAAAAATATAAAATATACAAAAAGGAATTTTTATGCAAATTTATTTAGATTCTGCAAATATTCAACATATTCAACAAGTGGCATCTTGGGGAATAATTGATGGTGTAACGACTAATCCATCACTTTTAGCAAAAGAAGACCCGAAAGTAGACGTAAAACAAAGGATTATGGACATTCACAAAATGGTTGGCGGACATTTATCAGTAGAAGTTATTTCAACTAATACCGAAGGAATGATACGTGAAGCCGAGGAAATCCGCTCTTGGTTCCCCGAAGCAACTATCAAAATACCAATGTTGCCCGCTGGGTTGGCTGCTGTTAAAGAACTATCCAAAAAGAATATACCCACAAATGTCACTTTGATATTCAATCCAATTCAAGCATTGGCAGCAAATAATGCAGGGGCAACTTATGTTTCGCTCTTTTTAGGACGATTAGACGATATTGGAATGAATAGCGCCAGCATTTTGGAAGAAGTAGCAAATATTTGGTATGTTCACAACTTTGAATCTAAGATTATTGCAGCATCAATTCGAAATCCTATACATATCATTCAATCAGCTAAAGTTGGCGCACACATTGCAACTGTACCTTACGATGTACTCAAGAAAAGCTTAATGCATCCTCTAACTGACCAAGGAATTGATATTTTCTTGAAAGATTACGATAGAATGCAAACCGAAATTCAAAAGAATCTAACAGATTAATATTTATTCAAGTTGTTTTGATATAATAAGTTGAGACAATAATTTGAGCGGTTTAACAACCCCAGAAGTATTGCTACGTGCATATATGGATGGATATTTTCCAATGGCAGAATCTCGAATTGGCGAGATTTATTGGCATTTTCCCAATCCACGAGCTATTTTTGATATTTACAATACTAAAATATCTCGTTCAACGCGCAATTTGATGAAAAAAAATGAATTTAAATTTAAAATAAATGAATCTTTTAGAGATGTAATTACACATTGCTCTTTCCGTGAAGATACTTGGATTAGCGATGAAATAATAGATTTATACACAGAATTACATAATCGAGGTTATGCTCATTCAGTGGAAGTGTACAATAAAGAAGGCGTGTTGGTAGGAGGATTATACGGAGTAGCAATAGGCGGGGCTTTCTTCGGAGAATCTATGTTCAATTTAGTTCCGAACGCCGCTAAATTGGCATTTGCTTTTTTATTGGAAAGATTAAAGCAGAACAAATTTTTATTGCTCGACTCTCAATATTTGAATAATTTTACAGAACAATTAGGTGCATTTAATATAACTGCTGACGAGTATTTGCGTCTTTTGCGAATTGCAATAAATATAAGCACAGAATTTAAGTAAGAAGATAAAGTTGGTATTTGGCATAGATGGTAAGCCGACATTACGAGTGTCGATTTAATGGAACGAAGCAATCTAATTTTGAAGAGATTTTTTTGCCCACTTTGCGACCTCCTCACAAAGGGTAATATTTTCATATTTACCTTCTCTGAAGGGGTTATAGGTAATCTCTGATAAAAATATCATTAAAATTTATAAATAGTTGCTTTTGTGATTGCTTAGCTAACATTCATAATGACTTCCAATAACCATCACATTTCAAATAATCTGACACAAAAAATCTTATTTTCACAACTATCTCGTCTAATTTATTATTAAAATAAAATAAATATCAAAATAATTTGATTATTACAATATTTTTTTTTAATTTTACTAATTAAAGAAATACAAAAAATGAAACAAAATAATATTAGAAGATTTGTGATTGGCTTATTAGCAATTTTATTTGCTTTTCCTGTTCTAAATGCCCAAGAAAAAGTAATTACTGAATATTTGCAGATGTATTCACAAGGCAAAATGGCGGAAGTCCGCACTGCTTTGCCCGATTTATTGGTGGAATATCCAAACGATCCTGGAGTGAAGTTATTACTTGCTGTTGTTTTAGAAGATGCAGAAAAAGCCGTGGAAATCTACAAAGAAATCGTGCAAAAATTTCCCGAAAGTGAATGGGCTGACGATGCTTATTGGAGGCTCTTGCAATATTATGCAGTGAAAGGCGATGTGGACAAAGCCGAATACGAACTAATTAATTTCCGGAAACGCTATCCAACAAGTGAATTTTTGGCAGCTTCCACCGATGTGGTCCGCACTGCTCGTAGCATTGCAAATGCAAGACTTAAACATGTTGAGCAAAATTTGAAAAAAGAAGAAGAAACAAAACCAACTAAACCAGAAATAAAAGATAAAGTTGTAAAAGAAGAACCTAAATCAAAAGAAGAATTTACCAACAAATCAACAAGTTACAGTTTGCAAGTAGGAATTTACAGCACCGAAGAAGCCGCAGAGGTAGAAAAAGAAAAGTTCCTAAAGAAAAGATTAAGAACTTCTATCGAAGAAAAAACAGTGAACGGAGTTAAAAAATACGCAGTTGTTATTGGAAACTATTCTTCAATGGAATCGGCAGAAGCAGCCAAGAAAATTATCCAACAGCAATGTGAATGCGAACCAATTATTTACCAAAAGTAAAAATTATTTATATAAACAAAATATTTTGATATTTTAGTTCTTTTTAAACTGGAATTGTGAGCAATGGCGTAGAGTTTTCATAACTTTATGAGGAAAGTCCGAACTCCGCAGAGCAGTATACTTCCTAACGGGAAGATAGAGCAATCTATGGAAAGTGCCACAGAAAACAAACCGCTCCGATTATATCAAACTATAATCGGAGTAAGGGTGAAAAGGAGGTGTAAGAGACCACCGGTTGTTTGGCGACAAGCAACGCAGGGCAAACCCTATACGGAGCAAGGGCAAGTAAGATTATGGACTTGGTTATTTTAACGAAGTCGGTTCTTGGCTCGGGAACATATAATCGGGTAGCCCGCATTAGAGTAGATTGGCAACAATTTACCAAGACAAATCATTGCTATAAATTTAGAGAAATTTAGATTTATACAGAATTCGGCTTATAGCAAATCCAGTTTAATTAGATTAAAAAAATAAAGGAGCGAAATTATGCAAATACCTAACGATGCGTTTATTCAGGAGTTGCTACCAGAGTTTGTAGATACTTGGCTGGCTGATATGACCGAAAAGTTGCCGCAATACATATCTACCAAGAATTCCAATGACTTATACAGATTAGCACATACTTTAAAAGGCTCTTGTTTCCAGTTTGGCATAGATGAAATTGCCAAAAAAGGCATAGAATTGATGGGATTAGCAAAAGAAGAAAAATGGGACGAAGCATTGGCAATGGGGAACGAGATCATCAAAATGTTTGGTGATGCAAAGGATTTCCTTATTGCAGAGGGAATATACAAATAGTAGGGAGTTGGGTGTTAGGAGTTGGGAATACAATAAAAATTAAAAAATTGAGGTCGCCTCACAAGTCAGATTTGCTGCAATTCCCACGAAAGTGTGAATCCATAAATCCGCTCTGGCAGTAGATTCCCGTTTGCACAGGAATGACAATTTGTAAGTATTCTGGACTTATGAGACCCCCACCAAATTGCCTTTGGCAACTTCTTTATCCGCAACATTAGATATTATAATACAAATTTGTATGGTTAAACGCAATAAATACAATAATATTTTTACAACTGCGTTTAAATGGGTATTCTTATGGGCTATTGAAGTCAGACGAAAATTTAAAATACATAATTGAAAATCTTAAAAAATTTTAGTAAATTTGCATTCAAAGATTAACAAAAAAATTATTAATTATGACAGAATTAAAAGTTCAAATAGATGATACATTGATAAAAACATATGGATATACTGAAATTGAAAAATATCTATATGATTTTATTTCAAAATTATATGTAAAAATTTCTGCAGATGAAATGCTAAAAGGACTTCAAGAAATTGACCTTGAAAATGATGAAAAATGGAATGTAGCAAGAGATTTAGCATGGAAACAAGAAAGTTATAGATATGCAAAATATTTACCTATAATTTGATGAGAGATTATATCATAGACGCTAATGTATTAATGAGTATAATAATCAGTGGGAAAGCAATATACAAACCACTTCTTGATTATTGAGTTTAGTTTATAAAGTTCATAAAGTTGAATGTTCATAAAGTTAATGCATTGATTATCAGAAAATTATATTAATTTTAAAAAAAGTAATTATACTATTGATAATCAGCTACTTATGATTGTTATGCTAAAATGTTTATACTTTTTAGACCGGACTCATTATTATAATTTCATTATGCCCGAATTTGGACTTGTTGAAATTGATAAGTATAGAAATTTGATTTTTAAGAAATCCAAAATGCAATCAAATGAGTTAATAACTTACAGTTATTCAGAATTTTAATCAATTACAATTTTGCCAAATTATGTGATGAGTGACGAAATAATGAAAACTGCAATTGAACTTGTGAAAGAAGTTGATATTAAAGATGTAAGTTATATTTCATTAGCAATGCAATTAGATTTAGTTTTATTAACTCGTGATAAATCACTAATTGAAGGAGTTAGAAAGCGTAAATTCAAAAAGATAATGCATTTTGATGAATTTTTAAGAAATGTTTAACAAGATGATTAACATGTGCATAATATACAATATCCGATAACGCAAAGCATTGGTGCTAAATTTGATACGATTGTGCTATTTTTAGCATTTTACGTTATTGATACGAAAGTGCTGTAAATCCCTGCACTATGGGGATTGTTTTTTCGTTACAAGCTATTAAAAAAACAACAACATTGATAAATTTGAAAGATAATGAAA
>DYLM01000116.1 GCA_020722095.1 Chloroherpeton thalassium | reverse complement strand
AATTTGGATGAAAAATAATTTGGTTGACCAAAAGGTAAAATTTTACTCCGAAATTCTACTTTCCTTGATTACAATTCACTCTGTTGCAGTGATTTTTACAATATTGGGGTTTTATGTAAATTATGAAGTTATATCTTCATTATTGACTTCTGTTGAGATTTCTATTTTCTTATTCATCTTCCAAGAAATTGTTAGATTGCTTTTTTCTTCAACAAAACTGCAACATATCAAAGAAAGATGGTTTGAATTTGTATTTTCCGGAATATTATTAACAATTATTTCTAATGAAAATAAAATATTAAATTTAGTTGAAAGAATTTTTCCTAATTTTACACAAAGTGAGATTTTATCATTTTATTTAACCTTTTTGGTACTTCTTGTTGCAATCGTTTTATTAGCTAAATCGGTCCGGTATTTAGACTCACTTCTAAAATTAAATTTACACCCTGCGGCACTTTTTGCGATTAGTTTTGCATTAATAATACTTACTGGGGCAGTTTTCCTTACTTTACCAAAAGCAACTGTTTCGGGGCAATCAACCTCCTTTATTGACGCATTGTTTACAAGCACAAGTGCAGTTTGTGTTACTGGACTTGCAGTTCAGAACACCGCCACTCATTTTTCAACATTTGGTCAGACTATCATTCTTGTTTTAATCCAGATTGGTGGATTAGGTGTGATGACTTTAACAACTTTCTTTGCTGCAGTAGTTGGAGGTGGATTAAGTGTGCGAGTACGTTTGTTGATGAAAGATTATTTGAGCCAATTGAATATGGGTAGCGTTAGCAATTTGATAATTAGGATATTTTTATTCACAATTACCATTGAATTCATTGGTGCTATCATTCTATTCTTTTCAACTTATAATACTAATAACAATATCTGGCAAAACATATATTTTGCTACTTTTCATAGTGTATCTGCATTTTGTAATGCTGGTTTTTCTATTTATCCTAATGGCTTGGTAGAAAATGTTGTTGTGAATAATTACACCTATCTATCTACAATAATGCTACTTATTGTTTTTGGTGGTTTGGGTTTTACTGTTCTTATGGATATTCAAAAATTACTATTTTCAAGGAAAAAGAATGTTGCACTTTTTGTTAAGAATAATTTTTCTTTAAATTCCAAAATCGTTTTGTTTACAACTCTATTATTAATTGTAGGTGGTACGCTTATTATTTTCTTGACCAATCAATCTATATCCAAGGGTGGAAATTTAGTTGAGCAAAATTTATTTCATTCATTATTTATGTCTATTACTTCGAGAACAGCAGGTTTTAATACAATTGCAATTGAAGCAATAACAATTCCTTCCGCATTTATAGTTATCTTTCTTATGTGGATTGGGGCTTCTCCAAATAGTACAGGCGGTGGAATTAAAACAACAACTTTTGCCATTACTTCAATGGCTCTTCTCAATCAAATTCGCGAAAAAGATAGAATGGAATTTTTCAAAAAGGAAATTGACCAGCAGAATATCAATACTGCTTTTATGGTGCTTATTACCAATATCATTGCTTTGAGTATTGGGATTTTTGTTTTGCTTATTATAGAACCAAGCAAACAGCCTTTTGATTTAGTTTTCGAAGCAGTGTCGGCAGCAAGCACGGTGGGTTTGTCCCGTAATCTAACCCCATTTCTGGGTGATGGCGGAAAAGTAATGATTATTTTATTGATGTTCATCGGCAGAGTTGGCTTTCTGAACTTCTTTTTAGCATTTTATAAGCCAAATAAAGAGCCAAATTATCATTACACGAAAGAAAATATAATGGTAGGGTAATAACAGACTTAACTGTTTAGTCAAAATTTCATATTACTTATTGACATTTTCTATCAAGCAAAATCCTTATTCTTATATTTTTTGTCATAATGACAATAAAATTGCTATAATGTCTCGCTTTTTAACTTTGGCACGCTTTTCGTATAAGTCATTTCATATAATTAATTAGAATAAATAATTTAAATATAATTAAATGGAGGATAAAATGACTTTTATTAAGTTTAACCCTGCAATTGAACAAAAAAGATTAACGGGAAGTTTGAATAACTTGTTTAGATTAATCGAACACAAACCTCAAGCTGATCATTACAATAAAGAAAATTACATCAAAATATACACAGACATATTCGAAGACGAACATAATGTTACTTTGCAATTGGAATTACCTGGCGTGAGCAAGGAAGATACTATGATTTCATTGAATAACGAAAGAAAATTAACTATCAAAGGCGAGAAAAAACGTAAAGTTAATTCTGAATCAATTAATACTCTTAGAATGGAATCCTTAGTTGGAAAGTTCGAACGTTCTTTTGTTCTTGCGAATGATTTAGATGAATCTAATATTTCTGCTAATTTTAATGATGGTTTATTAACTTTACTTATTCCAAAGAAAAAGAAAGTTGAAGACGAAAAGTTTATTTCTATTAATTAATTTGTTTCACTAAAATATTATTAGGAGGTATTTATGGCACTCATCAAATTCGATCCTTTTATGGAATTTAGTGGGATCGTAAGTAAAATGAATGAATTTCTCTCTGATTTTGATTTCAATGTTACCGCAGAGAGAAGGGGATTCTATCCAAATACAGACATTTTCGAAGATGATAAGAACATTTACTTGAATCTTGAACTCCCAGGAATCTCAAAAGAGAATGTTCAAGTTAAAATTAAAGATGATAATGTTCTTTATATTAAGGGAGAAAAGAGAAAGGAAGAGAAAACAGATGATTCTAAATCTAATTACATTAGAATGGAGCGTTCCTACGGTGAATTTACTCGCTATTTCTCCTTACCCGAAAATGTAAACATTGATAAGATTGATGCTAAATTTGTTGATGGGGTTCTTCATCTTACAATTGAAAAGAAAGAACCCGAAAAACCAAAGGAACAACTTATTGAAATACAATAATTGTATTCTGATGCTTATTAATTAACTTAAATTGCTCCCTCATACTTTCCATTTATGTATGGAAATAATGGGGGAGAATTTGATTAAATAATAAATAAACAATAATTAAATTAAAATAAATAATAATTAAATTAAAATAAATAATAATCATTATTAAAACATTATTAATAAAAATATTTATCAAATAATATTATTTAAAATATCCTTTGATATATATTTCCAATCTTTAAATTAAAATAAAGGAAACATTATGGGAAAGATTATTGGTATTGACTTAGGTACAACAAATTCTGTTGTTGCGGTAATGGAAGGTTCTTCTCCAATAGTTATTGCTAATTCGGAAGGATCACGTACTACTCCTTCTATGATTGGTTTTACTAAGTCAGGAGAACGTGTTGTTGGTCAATCAGCAAAAAGACAAGCAGTTACAAACCCTAAAAAAACTGTGTATTCAATCAAAAGATTTATGGGAAGACGCTACGAAGAAGTTCCAGAGGAAATTTCTATGGTCCCATACCAAGTTGAAAGAAGCGATGATGGCAATTCCATTAGAGTAGCGATTGATGACAAAAAATATTCAGCTCCTGAAATCTCTGCAATGGTTCTTCAGAAGATGAAACAAACTGCTGAAGAATATCTTGGGCAAAAAGTTACTGAAGCAGTTATTACTGTTCCTGCATATTTTAATGATGCTCAAAGACAAGCAACCAAAGATGCTGGAGAAATTGCCGGTTTAACTGTTCGACGTATTATTAATGAACCAACAGCAGCTGCTTTAGCTTATGGATTGGACAAAAAAGGCAAAAATATGACCATTGCCGTTTATGATCTTGGTGGTGGTACTTTTGATATTTCTATTCTTGAACTCGGAGATAATGTTTTTGAAGTTAAATCAACTAATGGCGACACTCATCTTGGTGGTGATAACTTCGATCAACGTCTTATGGATTATCTTGCAGATGAATTTATGAAATTAGAAGGTATTGATCTTCGTAAAGATGCTATGGCTCTTCAAAGATTACGTGAAGCTGCTGAAAAAGCAAAGATAGAACTTTCTCAACAACTTCAAACTGACATTAATTTGCCTTTTATTACTGCAACAGAAGATGGTCCTAAACATTTTAACCTTAATATTACTCGTGCAAAGTTTGAAAATCTTTGTATGGACCTCTTTGATAAAACGCTAAAACCCCTTGAACAAGCTTTAAAAGATGCTAAAATGACTCCATCACAAATTTCTGAAGTAATATTGGTCGGTGGCTCTACTCGTATACCTAAAATTCAAGAAATAGTGAAGAATTATTTCGGTAAAGAGCCTTCTAAGAATGTTAATCCAGATGAAGTTGTTGCGATTGGAGCTGCTATTCAAGGTGGAGTGCTTTCTGGCGATGTTACAGATGTCCTTTTACTTGATGTAACACCTCTTACTCTTGGTATAGAAACCCTTGGAGGAGTATTAACACCTATGATTCCTTCAAATACAACTATTCCTACTCGTAAATCAGAAATTTTCTCTACTGCAGCAGATAATCAACCTTCGGTAGAGATCCATATTCTTCAAGGAGAACGTTCTTTAGCAGCAGATAATCGTTCTTTAGGACGTTTTCACCTTGATGGCATTCCTCCAGCACCCCGTGGCGTTCCACAAATAGAAGTTACCTTTGATATAGATGCTAATGGCATTTTGTCAGTATCTGCTAAAGATAGAGGAACAAACAAAGAACAAAACATAAGGATTGAATCTTCTGGTGGATTGTCCAAAGATGAAGTAGAAAAGATGAAAAATGATGCACTAAAGTATGGTGATGAAGATAAAAAGCGTAAAGAAATGATAGATTTGAAGAATAGTGCAGATAATTTAGTTTATTCTACTGAAAAACAACTCAAAGATTTAGCAGAAAAGCTTACTGATGAAGATAAAAAGAACATAGAAGAAGCAAAAGAAAGGTTAGCTAAAGCATTAAAGGACAATGAAACAGATATACGTCCCGCTATTGATCATTTAAATCAAACTTGGGCATCTGTATCACAAAGAATTTATTCACAAGAAGCCCAAAATGCTCAACAACCAAATAATTCTACTTCAGAAACAAGTGCAGATGAAAAGAAAGATAAGCCTAATGCAGAAGAAGCAGACTATACTGTAGTAGAAGATTAAGATAATAAAATAATAATTCATAATTATAACCTTCCAATGGTTCAAAAC
>DYLM01000115.1 GCA_020722095.1 Chloroherpeton thalassium | reverse complement strand
AAACAATAAACAAAATACTTATTAGTCTTAACTAAAAATAAAATTACAATTTATAAAAATGGTGATTGAATGGCGACAAAGGCTACAAATAAGAACATAAATAAAAATAACATAAAAGATAAACAAGCAAATATAACTGACAAAAGTAGCAATTTAGTAAAAATGCACTATCAAGGAAAGGAAGTTGAAGTTGAATTATATAGCAAATTTGATACAACTGGATTTGACAAGCAAACAATAATTGATTGGTATAAATTAAATCATTTAGGCAGAAAATTAGACGAAAAAGCAGCACTTTACCTAAAAATGGCAAAAGGCTGGTCGTACCACGCACCTTTTGGCGGGCACGATGGAATACAATTAGCATTGGGTATTACTTTCCGACAAAATAAGGATTATTTATTTCCTTATTATCGTGATTTCCTCACAAGTTTGGCAGCTGGAATATCTCCCGAAGAAATCATTTTGAATGGTTTAAGCAAGGATACGGACGTTGCAGGTGGCGGAAGACATATGAGTAATCACTTTGCAAAACCAGAAATCGGCATTCAAAATGTATCTTCCTGTGTATCAAACCATTCGCTACACGCAGCTGGAGTTGCTCGAGCAATTAAAAAATACAAAGG
This sequence comes from Chloroherpeton thalassium, assembly GCA_020722095.1. Classification (GTDB taxonomy): domain Bacteria; phylum Bacteroidota; class Ignavibacteria; order Kapaibacteriales; family UBA2268; genus GWF2-33-9. The sequence continues at coordinate 4,593 of DYLM01000115.1, read as the reverse complement.
AGACGAAGTAGCTTATGCTTCTTTTGGTGAATCTTCCACAAGTGAAGGCTACTTTTACGAAGCAGTAAATACATCTACATTAGAGAAATTACCTGTAGTATTTATTATACAAAATAATGGGTATGGAATTTCCGTTCCAACTGCTGACCAAAGTGCAAATCTGCAAATTTCAGATAATTTGACTGGTTTTAAATATCTGAAAATTATTAATTGTGATGGACGAGATCCATTTGATTCTTACCGAGCAATGCAAGAAGCAAAAGAATATGCACTCTCGGGACAAGGACCGGCGGTGGTGCACGCAGATTGCGACCGCATTGGTTCGCATTCCAATTCTGACCGCCACGAACTTTATCGCACTCCCGAAGAAATTGCAAGAGTTGCTCACCGCGATCCTTTAATGCAATTCCGTTATCAGATTATTAAAAATGGTTTGGCAACTCACGAAGAATTAGAGAAAATTGAAGCTGAAAATCGCCAAAGAATTTTCCAAGCTGCTGATATTGCCGAGGCTCAACCTGATGCAGATGGAAGCAAATGGGATCAATTTATTATCCCAGAACCACATTTTACAGAAGATAATTTCCAAGAAAATGACTCAAATAAACCTGTAGAACATATTTCAATGTTGCATTCCATTAATGAAACACTAAAATATGAATTTCGTAAAAATCCAAACACATTTTTATGGGGACAAGACATTGGCAAAGGTGGCATCTTTAATGTAGTTAAAGGAATGCCCGAAGAATTTGGACGCGACCGAGTATTTAATGCACCGATTGCTGAAGACACAATCGTTGGAACAGCTAACGGATTTGTCCGATACAACAAAGATATTCGTGTTGTGGTAGAAGGTGCTGAATTTGCTGATTATTTTTGGCCCGCAATGGAGCAATTAGTGGAAACATCTCACGATTATTGGAGAACTAATGGGCAATTCTCGCCAAATTTTGTTATTCGTTTGGCAAGTGGTGGCTATATCCAAGGTGGATTGTATCACTCGCAAAATATTGAAGGTGCATTGATCACATTGCCGGGTATTCGAGTAGTTCAGCCTGCTTTTGCTGACGATGCCGCTGGATTATTGCGGAATGCTATTCGCTCTCGTGGTGTTACTTTATTTTTAGAGCCAAAATTCTTGTATAATTACAAAGATGCAAATACTTATGTTCCCGATGGCGATTTTATGATTCCATTTGGCAAAGCAAGGATTCGCCGCGAAGGCAAGCAAATAACAGTTGTTACTTATGGAACGGCAGTGCATTTATCGCTGCACGCTGCCAAAGAATTAGAGCATCAAGGAATTGATGTGGAAGTAATTGATTTGCGTTCACTTGCTCCTTGGGATAAGGAAACAGTTTTTGCTTCTGTTAAGAAAACAAATAGAGTAATAGTTGCCCACGAAGATAAGATAATCGGCGGTGTAGGTGGCGAAATAGTTGCAGAGATACAAAATAATTGCTTTAAATTTTTAGATGCTCCTATAGAACGAGTTGGTTCGAAATTCTCACCAGTGGGATTCTCAAAGAATTACGAGAAGGAAATACTTCCATCAGTTGATGATATTAAGAATGCAATCTTAAAAACATTGAAATATTAGAAAACTTAAATAAAATATTTATATTGAAATATTTTGTCTCATAAGTCAGTTTTGCTGTCATTACCACGCAACACAGAGGCTGTGTTATAAGTCCATAATATTTCAAAATTGTCATTCCCGTGCAAACGGGAATCCACTGAAGCAAGATGAATCTCTCTCATAAGCTAATTTTAATAATTTAATAAGGTTATAAGGTTTTGTGTGTAAAAATTGGAATTATTTCTACTAAGGTTAATAATGAGGATAAGGTTTTTCGATGTTATGTAATTCACACAAGCCATATCTTGATTGATGGAAATTGTTTTGTAAAAGCTGACTTATGAGACAGCCTCTTTTTTGTAATATTTATTCATACATTTTCAAATGCTGCAAATTTAATTAATTCATAAACTTACACAATTTTCAGCATCATTTTTGTCCATTAAGCCTCAAAAAAAATAAATGGATTAATTTTTATAATTGAATTGGAAAATCTAAAAGGAATAAACTTTCTTTCAGTAAGAATTTCGTATGGGAAAACATTTAAGTTATTGATTTATTTGCAGGTTTGGCGGAGGATGAGAGATTCGAACTCCCACAGGGTTGCCCCCGGCGGTTTTCAAGACCGCTGCAATACCGTTATGCGAATCCTCCGGTTTGCTTTTTTGTTAGACTACAAAATTACAACTTTTTCAATAATTAGCAAAATATTTTTCCCAAATTTTTGAGGAAAGCTCCAATTCTTTCTTTTTTCAATCATCTTACTCAAAAAAAAGAATATGTAATCGATTGTTAAATTAAAATACTTGGGAATATCGTAAGCTAATTTTAGCGATGGGTCAAACTAAGAAACAGACTGATAATTTGCTGATAAATTTCTTAATTTACTCTGATGATTGATAATTTCGATGTCAATATGGAATAATTTCAACATCAATTTTTGTTTTCGGTTTGCTATCCAGAGCTTATCATTCAATTTATCTTTGAATACATAAGGCTCTTGATTTTTCAAGTTTGAAATTCGATTTTTTAATTTATTAATATTAAATTGAATATCTTGGATTTCTGTTTTGAGTGAAATTTCTTCTTTTCTGCGATTTTCAGTCTGGTTTGTGAAATCATCATTAATTATGGTTTGATAGAACATTCTCAGCCGTTGCACATCAGATTGCTTGTAGGAATCTTGAATATTATGCCAAAATCGTTTGAACTCATAAGTTTCCCCTGCTAAATCGGGATGCAATTTCTTGGCTAATTGATGATATAATTGAGTAACTTCGTATTTTAAATTCACATTGCAATTTGGGACATAATTGCTTTTTGTAGCATCAATTTGTTGATTCGTATTTCCAAAATTATTATATTTATTATTATAATTATTATTATATTTATTATGAATAGATTTTTTTGAATTATTTTCAATTTTTGAGCTTAATTCACGGGCAAGTCGGTCTTTTTCTTCAATTTCTTCCTCTATATCCCCAAAAATCATTTCGTATTCATACATAATTTGGGAATAAACTATGTTGGTTAAATAATAGTATTCATCAAGCAAATCCCACAAGGTATGCTTCAAATTTAAGAGTGTTTCTCTTAATTCTAAGGTTTTTCCATTTGTATATTGACTAAAATTATTTCCGTGCATAGTTCCAAAATTGTATTTACATTTATAGAAATACTAAAAAAATACCAAAAACACAAGATATTTTGGTTAATAAGTATAAGTCCTTAATTTTTATAATATTAGATTTTTTAAATTTAGTAAAATTAACAATTTTATTTCAATTTATTTTGACGAGTTATCCACATCATAAAATATATTGGCGAATATTAGCCCGCGAATTTGTCAATAAAATTTACAAATTATTATTTCGTTTTATACTTAATTAATTATTAACTAATCCAAAATAAATATTATGAGTAAACATTACGAAGTCGTAATTATTGGCACAGGTCCTGCGGGACTAACAGCAGCGATTTATTCATCTCGCGCTAATAGAAAAACAATTGTTCTTGAAGGTCCCGAACCTGGCGGACAGCTAACAGCAACTACAGAAGTTGAAAATTTCCCTGGATTTGACAATGGGGTGCAAGGACCAGAAATGATGGACATTTTCCGCCGCCAAGCCCAAAGATTTAACGCAGAAACAGTTTACGAAATTGCTACAAAAGTGGATTTTTCCCAAAGACCTTTCCAAGTATGGACTGATGGTCCAAATCATTACACTGCTGATGCAGTAATTGTTGCAACTGGTGCTCGTGCCAAGAAATTGAATATTCCTTCCGAAGAAGAATACTATGGTTATGGTATAAGTGGTTGTGCAACTTGTGATGGATTTTTCTACCGAGGCAAAAATGTGATGGTAGTTGGTGGTGGCGATACAGCAATGGAAGATGCACTTTATCTTGCTAATTTGGCATCATCAGTAACAATTATTCATCGCCGTCAAGAATTCCGAGCATCCAAAATTATGGTTGACCGAGCCAAACAACATCCCAAAATATCATTTATTTTAGATTCTACAATAGATGAGTTTGTAGGCGAATCCAAAATGGGAATTAAGTCGCTAACTGGAGTAAAAATCAAGAATATTGCAACAGGCGAAATCACCGAACATAAGATTGACGGTGTATTTTTAGCTATTGGTCATACTCCAAATACGGATATTTTTAAAGGAATTTTAGATACAGACGAAGTAGGATATTTAACAACTAGAGGTAAATCCACTTTCACAAATATTCCAGGCGTGTTTGCATGTGGTGATGTGCAAGATCCAATTTACCGCCAAGCAGTTACCGCCGCTGGAAGTGGCTGCGCTGCCTCGATCGATGCTGACCGATGGATGAACGAGCACTCGTAATATGGGTGTTGGGCGTTTGGTTAATCGTAGGGGTAGAGCTTGCTCTGATTTGATATAAGATTCAGCAAAAAACCTTCCGAAGGTTTGGAACCTTCGGAAGGTTTATTTTAATTCGCCAACGAATAAATTCGTGGGCTATGAATTATTTTTATT
>DYLM01000114.1 GCA_020722095.1 Chloroherpeton thalassium | reverse complement strand
CCTCTCGGGGAGAGGGTTAGGGAGAGGTACTGATAAAAATATCTAAATTTGTAGGAAGCTGTCTCATAAGATGATTTTTTGGAAAATATCAAATAATTATTTTTTTAAAATCTTATTTAACCTAATAACCTTAGTAGAAAGAAATGAACCAAATGAAACATAACAACCTTATTTCCTGATTTTTTTAATTGAATAAGGTTATAAGGTTTGGTGTGTCAAAACGGAAAAATATTTCTACTAAGGTTAATAATGAAAATAAGGTTTTTTATTTGATATAATTCACTCCTAACACCCAGTACCCAAACATCATTTTCAAATTATCAAATTAATTGTCTGCTTTTTGTAATGTTGAGTAAATTCTCGCCAACACTTTATTGTTGATTGGTTTGGTTTTCATTTTATTATTTCTCAATTTTTTGGAGACTGCATACAAATTGCGTGAATAGTAAAGAGTGCTGATATTGGAATTTTTCAAATACATTTTGAGTGGAAAATCATCTTTTCTTACTGCTAATTTGGAATCGGAAATAATCATTGCTCGGTGATTTAGCGTATCGATTGCTACTAAATTATCATACCTTTTAACTAAAATATATTTTGCATTTGAGTACGAATTTATTAAAAGAATAAAAAGAACGCTTAAAAACAATGAAGAACTAAATCTGAATATGAAAGTTTCAATTTTCTTGGACAAAAACATATAAGTTACAATAATTCCAAAGAAAATTGAGAAATACAATACATTCCCGCCCGTCAAATACGAATATTTTATTGATGCTAAATAATGACTAATGACTTCCGATAATTCAATGCAAAATTGTGCTGTATTAGCAAAAATATCGCCCAGAGATAAGAATATATAACTCCCAATCACCGATACAATCGAAAATATTTGTGCAAATAGCATCAAGGGAATAATAACCAAATTTGCTAATGGCGATATTATTGAATAAGTTGAAAAATAATATGCCACAATTGGCGAAACAACCGCCGAAGATGCAAAAGTAATTGCCAGACTCGCTGCAATTTTTTGAGTTATCGAATATTTTTCAAATTTGAGAATTTTCTTGAAAAATGTATTAAACGGAACGAAGAGCAAAGTTATTCCCATTATTGCTCCAATTGACATTTGGAAACCAGCACTATAAAGCGTTGCTGGATGAATAACTGCAATTATCAGCATAACAGTAGCAATGATATTTATTGGATTTGCCTTGCGTTGCAGTAAATTTGCCAATAAATATAATGTGATCATTAGTCCCGCACGAACGGCTGACGGAGGATAACCAATAAGAAATATATAAAAACTTAAGGCTAAAATTGTGAATGAAAATCGCAATATATTACTCGGAAAGAAAGAGAATAACCAGTATAAAATACCTGCAATCACACCAACATGAAAACCACTAACGGAAAGAATATGCACTACGCCTGTCTGCGAAAATTCGCTTCGTGTTTGCTTTGAAATTTCTGTTCTATCGCCAATTAGCAGTGCTTTAACTATGCCACGTGTTGAATTTGAGTAAATTTTATCAATCTGTGTGTTGATTGAAGAAAGTATTTTTTCTTGCAAAGTTCTTGCATTTTTATTGATAGAAAATGCAAAATCATTTGAATAACAAGTGGCAGTATATTGCACATCTAATGAACGTAAATAGTTAATTTCGTTAAATTCATAAGGCAAATTTGCCTTGTTTGGTGGTCGAAATTTGATTTTGCACCAAATCTTTTCATCGCCAGATGGAAAATTCTTGTATTGCTTTTTGTCGCGGGAACTTCGGATAATTGTTAGAGCAATTCGAACATTATCTTGATAAATAAAATTGCCAAAGATAACTTTTCCTTCGGCTATTACTCTATAATTCTTTTTTGTGCTTTTGGATAAATCTACTATTTTGCCTGAAAAATAACCATTTTGATTTTGGAAAAATTCACCATCATAATTGTATTCCAAATTAGAAGTACGATAACTTGTTGCCAAACCAAGTAAAATTGACAATAGAATTGGAAAAAGCGATTTATTTATTTTTGTTAAATGAATAATTAAGCCAATCACAATCGCAAATCCAACACTTATCAGCATAAAATTACTAATCGGAATGAATTTGCCAATGACAAATCCAATCGCTGATAGAAGCAAAATTTTTAATGCAGGATAATTGTTGATATTCATTTTGATATTGAATTTTATTTATCTAAACTTTCATCAATAGCAACTACTACTTTTTGAGATTGTGTTCCTCCAAGGATTTTTCCTAATTCATTTGGAACTTCCTCTAAACTAATTGTTTTATGAATTTTTTCAAAATTATTAATTCTCCAATCGTTTGCTAATTTATCCCAAAGAGACAATCGCAATTCCATATTTGTTTCGGCAGATTCAATACCCAAGAGTGCAATTCCTCGTAATAAAAATGGATAAACTGATGTGTGTATTTCATCGCCCGTTACATTGCCAATTATCGCAACTGCTCCGCCTTTATCCAAAGAACGAATAACAGAATTTAGAGTTATTCCACCAGCATTTTCAATTACAAATTTCCAATTTCTGCTTAAAAGTGGTCGTTTAGTTTCGTCAATAATTGAATTTCTATCGATAACTTCATTTGCACCCAATTCGAGCAAAAGTTCTGATAATTCAAGTTTGCCAGTGGATGCAACTGTGTGATAGCCAATTTTTTTGGCAATAGCAATGGATAAAATTCCAACTCCGCCTGTTGCACCGGTAATTAATAATTTCCCTGAATTTTTATCGATTCCAACTGTTGCAAATCTATTGAAAGCCAAAGCAGAAGTAAAGCCCGCAGTGCCGTAAATCATTGCTTGTTTTAAAGTTAGATTTTTAGGTAATTTCACAACCCAATCAGAAGGCACTTTTACAAATTCTTGAAATCCGCCCGAAGTATTCATTCCTAAATCGTAACCAGTTACAAGAACTTTTGTTCCTGATTGGAAGTTTTGATTTTTCGAATCAACAACAACGCCCGACAAATCAATTCCTGGTGTATGAGGATATTTTTTGGTAATGCCAAGGTGTCCTCGTGCCGAAAGAGCATCTTTGTAATTTAAACCAGAATAGGCAACTTTAATTAACACATCACCAACGGGCAAATCATTTATATTTTTATCAATTATCGCAATATCTTTAATCTCGCCTGTGCCATTACTAACTATAGATTTGAACTTAAAATTATCCATAATTTTCCATAAAATAGTTGTAAAATATATTTATTTAAAAAAATAGCAAATTAATATATACAAATTAATAATTTTTTATTAATTTTAGAAATATTAATTTTACAAAAATAAAAAAAAGAGAATATTATGGATATCAACAAAGTATTTGTAATTGGTGCTGGAACAATGGGAAATGGCATTGTTCATACATTTGCACAAACGGGCTATAAAGTAGTGATGATGGATATTTCCGAAGCTTACTTAACCAAAGCATTAGCAACAATCGGAAAGAACATCGACAGACAAGTGAAAAAAGGTACTCTTACCGAAGAAGCAAAAGCTGCTACTCTTGCAAATATCACTACAACAACAAATTATGATTTGGCTGCTGATGCTGATTTAATCATCGAAGCCGCTACAGAAAATAAAGAATTGAAATTTAAGATTTTTTCGGATATAGACAAAGTTGCCAAGCCCGAAGCAGTTTTAGCAAGTAATACATCAACAATTTCAATTACAGAAATTGCTGCACATACCCAAAGACCCGAAAAAGTAATTGGAATGCACTTTATGAATCCTGTTCCAATGATGAAATTAGTGGAAATTATTCGCGGATTAGTTACATCTGACGAAACTTATAATTTTATAAATGAAACAGCCATTAAATTAGGCAAAACTCCTGTTTTGGCAAATGATTATCCTGGATTTATAGCAAATAGAATTTTGATGCCACTTATCAACGAAGCAGCTTTTGCTTTGATGGAAGGTGTTGGCACTGTGGAAGGTATCGATCAAGTTGCTAAATTAGGCTTTGCTCATCCAATGGGACCATTAACTTTAGCAGATTTAATTGGTTTGGATACTACTTTGGCAATTATGGAAGTATTGCATAATGATTTAGGTGATCCACGCTATCGTCCTTGCCCATTACTTAAGAAATTAGTTGCTGCGGGCTTTTACGGTCGCAAGAATGGAAAAGGTTTTTATAATTATCAAGGCGAAACGCCAGTTCCAATTAACATTAATATCTTTTAAGGTCTTGCAATGGATGAACTTGATTTAATCCGTTTTGATTCTGATAATTCTCATATTTTAGCGGCTTATAAATTAGAGGCACACGGGAAATATATTGATGCAGTTAATGAGTATTTACGTGCTATTGAAGAAGAACCGAGCCTTGTGATAGTTTACAAACATATTGGTAATATTTATTATCGTTTAGGTCAATTATCCAAAGCCGAACAATATTTGTTGCTGGCTGTGGAAAAAATGCCTGAATTTCCCACTCCAAAATTTGAATTGGCCATGTGTTATTATCGACAAGCAAGAATCAAGAAAGCAATTGATACTCTTTTGAGTGTATTGGAATTGGATAATAATTTTTTATTGGCTCATTATTGGTTGGGCATTCTGTATTATCAATATGGATTACCTTGCAAAGCACGCGACGAATTTAGATATGTTGTTGCTGTAAACCCAGAATTTACTATTGCTTATTATCATTTGGGAGTAGCAAACTTAAGATTAGGGAATTATGAGGAGGCTGTTACTGATTTTACTAAATTGACTTCTGTCAATCCAGATAGTCCAATTGCTCACGCTTTACTTGGCGACGCATATTTGAGTTTGGAAAAGAAAATCGAGGCAAGGCGTTCTTATAAAATTGCATTGGAATTAGATCCAGATGATAAAAAAGCCCAAAATGGCTTACTCTTATCATCGGAGATGAATGATAATCTGATGTAAATTTATCTCTATTTTCCTGTAGGAGGCTGTCTCATAAATCAGATTTGCTGTCATTCCCACGAAAGTGAGAACCCATAAATCAATTTGAAAATGTTTAACAATAGCCCACGAATTTATTCGTGGGGGGACATATTCAAATTTCCATTTGCTGCTGTCTCATATCTCCTCGTAGATGTGCCACATCTCGCAGATGTGGCACATCTGATAAAACTAATTCCCCCATAACATTGTATATTTTGATTATATAACCTTCGGAAGGTTTGAAACCTTCCGAAGGTTAAAAAGAAAATTTATCAGAGGCTGCATCATAAGTCAATTTATTCTATT
>DYLM01000017.1:28364-30257 GCA_020722095.1 Chloroherpeton thalassium | reverse complement strand
ATTTATCGGGACGAAGCAATCTAATTTAATTTGATAATTGTTGAACAATAGCCCACGAATTTATTCGTGGGTTTGCATAATATTTGTTTAATTAAAAATGATTTCAATCATTTAATTGTTTGTACATATTATTGATTTATTTTTATTTTCATTATTCATTCTTTTCACCCACGAATAAATTCGTGGGCTATGAATTTTTATCAGGAACTCCCCCATGACCCCCTCAAAGAGGGGGACAAAGGGGGAGGCTCTAAATTCCCGTTTGCACGGGAATGACAATTTTGAAATATTTTGGACTTATGAGACAGCTCGTTCCCTACTGGATTTGGAAATCCTAATTAATTTAAATATAGTCAAATTTTGCTGTAAAGTGACGTAAAAATTCAGCTTGCCAAGTGATTTTCATTGGTCGCAAACTTTCCCTTCTCTTATAAACGTTTATAATTGATTCAGCAATAAATTCAATATGACTCTTGGTATAAACTCTACGAGGAATAGCTAATCGCACTAATTCCATCAATGCTGGTTTGAATTTACCATTTTCGTCATAGCTGCCAAACATTACCGAGCCAATTTCGCAAGCCCTTACTCCGCTCTCCAAGTAAATTTCGCAGGAAATTGCTTGACCGGGGAAGAACTCTGGCGAAATATGAGGAGCAAATCGTTTCGCATCTAAATATACGCCGTGACCGCCCGTTGGTTCTATAATCGGCACACCAGCTTCGAGCAATAAATCGCCCAGATATTGAACCTGTCCAACTCTATATTCTAAATAATTTTCTTGCAAAACTTCACGAAATCCTTGGGACAAAGCAGCCAAATCTCTACGAGCCAATCCGCCATAAGTGATAAATCCTTCCGTCACTATCAAAATTGTCTTTGCCTTTTCCGCAACTTTATCATCATTTGTTGCGATAAAGCCACCTGTATTTGACAATCCATCTTTTTTGGAGCTCATTGTTGCACCGTCTGCATAGGAAAACATTTCGCGGGCAATCTCTTTTATTGTTTTGTTTTCGTAGCCTTTTTCGCGTTGCTTGATAAAGTAAGCGTTTTCGGCAAAACGGCAACTATCTAAATAAAGTGGAATATCGTATTTGCTTAACAATTCTTTTGTTTTGCGAATATTTTCCATAGATACGGGCTGACCGCCACCACTATTATTTGTGATGGTAATCATTCCGATTGGAATATTTTCCTTTCCTTTTTCTTGAATTAGTTTTTCGAGACCAATCAAATCAATATTTCCTTTGAAATCTGCACGAAGTGCTGGATCTTTTCCTTCGGCTGAAGGTAAATCTACTGCAATTGCTCCAGAAAATTCCAAATTGCCACGTGTTGTATCAAAGTGAGTGTTATTGGGAATAATTTTGCCAACTCCACCAACTACCGAAAAAAGAATTTTTTCAGCTGCGCGACCTTGATGTGTTGGAATAATATGCTTGAAGCCAGTAATATCGCGCACTGTTTCTTCGAACTCGAACCAATTTCTGCTACCAGCATAGGATTCATCACCATCCATAATTGCCGCCCATTGCTTGGAACTCATTGCGGTAGTACCACTATCAGTTAATAAATCGATGGTAATATGCTCTGACCGCAATGAAAATGGGTTGAAATTCGCTTGTTTCAAGTATTCTTCGCGTTCTTGGCGGGTGGTGATTGGAATTTCTTCTATTGCTTTGATTTTAAATGGCTCGATAAATGACTTCATAATAAACTCAATTTGTTGAAATATACAAAATATAAATTACAAATTTAAGGAAAAAAACAGCAAGTCTAATAAATAAAACAAAAATAATTAAATTTGAATTAGATTGTTTCGTTCCGATGAATCGGAACTCGCAAAGACGTACTCAACAAAACATAGCCCACGAATAAATTAGTAGGCTA
>DYLM01000017.1:0-28264 GCA_020722095.1 Chloroherpeton thalassium | reverse complement strand
AATTTCTATTTTGTTAATATCACTTTGCGGATAATATTTTGTTTGTCTCCACGAATGATAATTGTATAAATACCATTAGAATATGCACTTAAATCAATTTGTGATTTCTCGTTTAATCCCATTTTGTTTGTATTAACTAAATTGCCATTAATATCGTAAATCTCAACATTTGCCGAATTCATTGCGGGAGATTCCAAATTTACTACACCACTTGTTGGATTAGGATACATAGAAAATGGAATGAAAGCAGGTTGATTTTGTACAGCATTTGGTGATTCGCATTGAATTAATTCTCCTGTATATCCATCAAGTGTGCAGACAATTAAGTCATCTTGTTCTTGATTAACAGATGCCATTACTGCCCACATCTCACCCATACCCATATTACCAAATGTCATCATTGTCATTTCAAATGCACCTTCGTTTGCTTTTAGATAGTTATGGAAAACTCCATCTGCTGGCAAATGGGTGACAACTAAATCAGAATTTATCCAATTTTCTGAACTAATTGCAATAGTTTCTCGAGCATTTGTTTCGTTGCTTGTATCCTTATTGAGAATAAATACCCCCGTACTTTTCATATATGTGTAAAAATATAGCAACGTGTCAGACGGGTCTTTTGAACGAAGAATTAACGTCCAATTATCTGCTTTGCCAGTGTTAAAATCAATAGTTAAACCTTTAATAGAACCAACTGAAATGAATTGTATAAGTTCTTTGGTTGCGGCTTCCTGAGAGTGCTTAAAATCTTCATAAGCATCACGGGCAGTGAACTTTTCCAGCATTTGAGCTGATGCAAAACTTGTAATTAATGTAAATGAAATTACAAATAGAAAAAACTTTTTCATTTTATCTCCATTATTTTGTTATATAAATTTTAAAATATTTTTTACAAAACAAAATTACGAAAAAATTAGTTTAGAAGTTTATAGTTTTATAATTTTTATTCAATAAAATACATATAATTAGGTATTTTAATTTTTATAATAGTCCAGCCACCTTCCAAGTCGCTCCATTGGTCGCCAACAGAACCAATAATTTTATATTTTCTGGATAATTCTTTGCGGATTTTACTTTTGAATTCTACCGCTTTTTTGCCCTTAAATTCGGGCGTTTTGCAAATCAAAGTGTCATAATGACTATATCCTACTTTCTTCATATTCAATTCAGTGTCCTTGATTAAAGCGGCATTCCTACCAGAGATGAAAATTATCTTAATTCCACGAGCAACAAGCGAATCATACAAACGCTTAACTCCAGGAATGGCAGTTGCATTTGCTTCTTTAATCCATTCATCCCATGTTTTTGGGTCATATCCAAAATTATATCGCAGTTCATACTCAAGATTAGACAAAGCAGTTTCGTCAATATCAAATACAAAAGCAGCATTTTTGGGAATTTCCAATTGTCGTAAATTTGCTAAGCCATCATCAATAGCCCTATCTACATCACGATTAAACTGCTCGGAAGTATGGTATTGCTTTACAGATTTGACTGCATCTGAGAGATTAATTAGGATTGGCTGATCTTGGGCAGATAAAAAATTATTCATCAAAAAGAACAAGGCTAAGCCAATAAAATTGTTTTTCAAATAATGTTTTTTCATAAAATTTACCTTAAAAATTTTTAAAATTTGTCCTCACCCCCAGCGAGGCTGTCTCATTACAATGTTACTGCCTCTAATAAATCAGCTCTGGCAGTGGATTCCCCTTTGCACGGGAATGACAATTTTGGAATATTTTGGACTAATGAGATAGCCTCTTGAGTTCAGTTTATAATAATTATGATTAATAATAAAAAACAAAATTAGCAATGTTAATGATAATTTCGTAAGATTTTTAGATTTTCATCGTGAATTTCATAGAGATATGAAGTAATTGGATTAATAATATAATCACAAACAGTATTGATTGAATCAATATATGATGGAACAAATAAGATATGCCGAGCCTCTTCTTTATCAATCCACTTATAATCTGAATGTTCGTTGGAAATAACTATTTTATAATCTGGCTCGATTTCTACAGCAAATACAGGCGAAAATGCTACTGCATCACGCTTAACACTATAATAACTTGCAACTTTTGGGACATTCCAAAATTTGATAAATTTTTCTATACCTGTTTCTTCATTTAATTCTCGTAAAGCTGCCAAAAGTGTATTTTCGTTTTCCTCGCGAGTGCCAGTGCAAATCTGCCAGATTCCAGGATAAACATCATCATCATCGGATCTTTTTAATAAGAGAAATTTGTATTTATTTTCAAACTTTGAAAACACAACAATTTGAAATGTATTGGAAATTATCTGCATAATGGGATAAAATTTTTAAAATTTATTAGAAAATATTGGAAAATTTATTCAAATAATTGTAATTTGTAATTTTATTTCAAAAGAAATTACTAAATTAGTAAAATTTAAAATTTAATTAACTATTTTAAAATTTAATTTATAAGAAAATGATAAATGGCAAATACGAAATAGTAATTGTTGATGATAGCAAAGTAACAGCCGAAACCATTGCTAAAATGATTGAACACATTGGGGACTTTATAGTTTACCAAGCAAATTCGGGAAAAGATTGTCTAAGATTATTGGGTAATCACAACGTTGATATAATCCTTATGGATGTGTTTATGGAAGGAATGTCGGGATTTGATACTGCAAAATTAATCAGAAACAACCAGCGTTTCCGAGAAATTCCAATAATTTTTATGACTGCTTTTGATCCCGATAATGAAATGAGAGAAGAAGCAATCAAATTAGGCGGAATTGATTATTTAATAAAACCTTTTACCGAAAAGGAATTGAAAAACTATCTTTTACTTTATGTTAGGTTTATTGAGCGAGAAAGACGAATAAACCATGAATTATCAGTTGTAAATTTACAATTAAATTCTGAAATAGAACAAAAAGAAAAATTCCTCAAAGAATTGCAGGAAGCCCTTGATGTTCGTCACAAAATGTTTGCAATTGTAAGCCATGACCTAAAAAATCCCATTCTGGGATTTCGTAGTTTGGTTGATGAATATTATAAGAACTTTGATTCTTTGGATATGGATGATTTAAGAGAATTTATGCAAATTATCCAGAAATCATCACATAGTTTAGCCTCGATGCTCGAAGATTTGCTTATGTGGACCAATTTCCAAAGGAAGAACATTAACTTTAATCCAAGTGAATTTGATTTATTCTATATTACAAACCAGATTTGCGAGCAACTTTCTTTGCAAGCATCAAATAAAGGTATAGGACTTAAAAACGAAATACCCATTTCTACAATGGTTAATGCAGACCCGAATTTAGTCTCATTAATGATTCGAAATTTAATCAGCAATTCCATTAAATTTACAAAAAGCGGTGGATTTATAACTGTTTTTGGGATTCCCAACGTCCAAGAGAAACAAATCAGAGTATCAGTTTCGGATACTGGAGTTGGCATTCCACCCGAAAAAATTTCTCAATTATTTTTATTAAATAAATCAAAATCAACTTTGGGAACAAATAACGAAACTGGCACAGGTCTTGGTTTAATGCTTGTTAAAGAAGCAGCAGAAATGAACCAAGGAACTTTGTCGGTTAGCAGCAAAGAGGGCAAAGGTACAACTTTCACATTTACTTTGCCCTTGGCTGATGTCGAAATAAAAATAGATCTTTAAAGATCTTTAACGATATATAATTAGATTTTCTTCGTGATGGATATTATTTAGTCTAAAATTTAGCAAATAATATCCATTTATTATTTGACGAATATCAACGCTTACAATAATTTGATTGCTATTTTCAAGATTGTTGATTTTCATCATTTCTGAGGGAAGAGCAATTTCATTTCCGAGAAAATCAATTACTGAAATATTTATATTTTTGATTATGTCATTATTGTTAATCAATCTCTTACTTGTTTTTATCATTGGTATATTAACATAATTTCCTGCAGGATTTGGATAGGAATTTCCAATCCAAAAATCAGTTGCATCAATAATATCAATCGTCTCGAAAGCCAAAGGCACATCACAACGCGAATCAGAATCATAATTATTTGGCACTCCTTCGGCTGATAATAAAACAATATGCGGTGAACACAAATCCTCTAAATATAAAGTATCTCTCTCAACTCCAATTTTGGTTGGTGAATAGCAAATTTCCAACTCAATTGTGCTTTGAGGTGGAATTACAATTGGTAATTGACTCTGTGGAATAGAAAATGCAAGATTATGGAATAGCAACACATTATCAATAACTTGATTAACCCAACCAACATTCTTTATTTCAATTTTTCTGCATTTTGTTAGTGGGAACTTAACTGAATCAACAAAAAATTCGTTTTCTGCCGCAAAATTTACTTGTAATTTATTTGTATCTAATCGAACAATGATATTTATCGAGTCGCTAACTGTTTCGCACCCATATTCATTTTTTACAAACAATCTATAAGTTCCTGAATTAAAGATAGAGATATTTTTATTTGTGGAGATTGATTTATTGTTATTATCAAACCACTGGTATTGTGCATAATCATATTTTGAAAATAAAACAACAGAATCACCAATGCAAAAATTTGTCTTGCCAATTATGCCAATTTCTGCTATTGGATTTGGAGCAAAAAACAAATCTACACTATCAGTAGTTTTACAACCATTTTTGTCTGTTCCCGTTGCATAATATTTGCCACTTTCGGTAATGAATAAAGTATCATTAGCGATCCCATTACTCCATTCGATATTCACAAAATCTCCGCTGGCTACTGCCATAACAGTATCGCCTTGGCATAAACTATCAACTTTGCTAATTTCAATTTTTATTGGTGTCCGAGGCAAAAATTCAATATTAATCGGAAGTGAAGTTGCCGAATCGCATTCATTATGCGAAGCAAAAACATAATAAGAACCACTTTCAGTTACTTTTATCGAAGGAGTTGTTTCGCCCGTTGACCATTTATAGTTATCGTATGATTTATTGAGAAATAGAACAACTGTATCTCCCGCACAAATCGGATTGGATTGCGAAACTGCAATTTCGGGCTTTGCTGTATCTAAACCAATAAATTTATAAATTCCCTGACCAACAACAAATCCCAAAGTATCATTAATAAACCAAATATCGTCTAAATCATATCCATTAGGAATACCGCAATTCAAATTTGTCCAAGTTTTACCTGCATTTGTAGTATAATATGCACTTCTTCCCCATCCAACAACCCAACCTTCAGTTGGTGATTTAAGGAAAGTTCCAAACATAGATGTTCCAAAACTATGTTGAATCCAATTTTTGCCAAAATCAGTCGAGATTCTGGCTCCTCCATCAGATCCTCCACCTGTGCATCCTTGAGAATAAGGAACTAAAAATGTATTTCCATTTAAAGAAATTTCCTCTTGCCAATCGGAATATCCCGATCGAGAAAAAGGCTCCCAAGTAGAGCCAAAATTTGTGGTTCTCCATATCCAACCACTACTTACAGCATAGCCTGTTCCTGTTAATTTGTCCATAATCAAATCAGACAAGCCACTTGCGGGTAAATGTTGAGTAAAAAATGTCCAAGTTTTACCGCCATTTGTGGTTTTATAGAATTGCTGAATGCCATCGCAACCACCACCAATTACAAAGCCGTTATTTTCATCAATAAAAAAAGTACCCCACACATCAATATTGCCGATTGGAGAGACATTTTTCCAAGTTCTTCCCCCATCTGTACTTTTAAACACTCCACCATTTGAAGACATACTATTAACTAATCCTGAAGTATAACCAACATTTGCATTCACAAAATGTATACTTTCTAATTGATAAGCAAAAGGAATAACGGTTACATTCCAGGTTTCCCCGAAGTCTGTAGTTCGGGCAGTAACACCATCGCGACCGCATGCCCAACCGAATTGTGGATTAGTTTCCAAAAAATACACATCTAAATAATATGAGTTATTATATGGTGCAGGAATGTTCTCTATCCGCTTCCATTGAGCATTAAGTTGCATACTTAATGCAAAAATCAGTAAGAATAGAATATATATTTTTCTCATTTTCTGAACTCTTTTTTATTTACAACGAATTATAGAGATTTTTAAGATATTTTGTAAAAAAGATTTTTTGGCTGAAATTTCGTAATTTTGTGTGCCATAAATAACAAATGTGGAAAACTTTTTAAATTCACAGAAATTTAACAAAATAACAAACTTACGAACATCGTAGAAGAGTAAAATTAAGTGTTTGAATTTAAAGAACTTTGAATATAATTCATAAAATATTCATTTTCAGTTCATTTTTTAGACAAGAATTAATTCGTTGATATATAAACACTTATATGATAAAATCGCATTCTACAACAATGTTTATAACTTTTTTTTGTTGTATTTCAACTTTTTTTTGTATAAATTGAATTTAGAAATTTTTACAAAACAGGAAATCAATCTGAATTGTGAATAACTGAATTTTTAATATACAAATTAATTATAAAATAAAGAAATTTTTAGAAGATGGAAGAATTTTTAACTGACTCACTGCACAAAATAATTGAAAAACAACAATTACTTGATAATGAATCCAAGTCATTAGATAATATTTGGAATAATGCATTAAAGATAATTAAAGACAATGTCGATTCAAGTTCCTTTAAGGTGTGGTTTAAAACTATACAACCAAAATCCTTTACCGAGGATAGCATTACCTTGAATGTTCCAAGCCAATTCTTTTACGAATGGCTGGAAGAACATTATTCAAAATTATTGCACTTCTCTGTGAATAAATCATTTGGAACTGACAGAGATATTGAAATTTTATTTGAAATCACCCCTTTTGAAAAAATTGAAAGCAATAGCAAAAAATTAAATTTGCCCCTTTCTAATCATAATATTTCGCCTGCACAAAGCCCAGTAAATAGTGTTTTTACAGAATTTGGATTTGATTTTACCAATACGCAATTAAATCCTAATTATACTTTTGAATCTTTTATCATTGGCGAAAGCAATCAAACGGCAAGTTCCACAGCTCGGTCAGTTGCCGAAAATCCAACTCGCACACGCTTTAACCCACTACTGATTTATGGTTCAAGCGGACTTGGCAAAACCCACTTAGCTCACGCTATTGGAAATTATATTTCAGCACGACGTCCCAATTTAAGAGTACTTTACACTAATGGCGACCAATTTTATGTAAATTTTGCAAATGCTGCACAAAACAATAAAATTAGTGATTTTGCAAAAATTTACCGCAATGTTGATGTGTTAATTATTGATGATATTCAATTTTTTGCTGGAAAAGATAGAACCCAAGATAACTTTTTCCATACTTTCAATGTTTTGCAACAAACTAATAAATTAGTGATTTTAACAAGTGACCGACCAGCAAAAGAATTGAACGGAGTTGACCAAAGACTTATTTCAAGATTTAATTCTGGCGTTACTGTTAATTTGCAAATACCTGATATCGAAATGCGTAAAGCAATATTGCGACATAAAAGCCATGCAGATGGATTACGCTTCCCAGAGCCAATTATTGAACTACTTGCCTCGACAATTACAACAAATATTCGTGAATTGGAGGGCGCTTATATAAGTTTGATTGCTCATTCCACATTCAATAATAAACCTTTGACTATTGATTCTGCGAAGGAAGTTATCAATAATATTTACAATATCAAGGAAAGATTAGTTACTGTTGAAAGCATCAAATCAATTGTTGCAAATCATTATAATTTGCCTGTAGAAGTGTTAGACTCCCAATCCCGCAAGCATCACATAACGCTTGCTCGTCAATTTGCAATGTATTTTATCAAGAAATTGTTAAAAATGTCCTTAAAAGAAATTGGCAAAAACTTTGGGAATCGCGACCATAGCACTGTATTGCATTCAATCCAAATCGTTGAAAATTACTTACAATTTGATAGAGTTGTCCGAAAAAGTTACGAAGTAATTATCAGCAGTCTCAAGAAAGAACACGGATTAGACATTAAGATATAAAATTGGTGTTGGGTGTTGGGCGTGGGAGAATTAAAATAAACCTTCCGAAGGTTTCAAACCTTCGGAAGGTTATATAATCAAAATATACAATGTTATGCGGGAATTAGTTTTTTCAGATGTGCCACATCTCGCAGATGTGGCACATCTACGAGGAGATATGAGACAGCAATGACAGCAAATCTAACTTATCGGGCAGACTCCATCTAAATGATTGGTTAATTATACTTAAGCTGTTTTCTTTTCTTTATGTAATAGTAAATAGAAAGCTGGAATAACATAAAGCGTTAATAAAGTTGAGGCAATTATACCACCGATTGATACAATTCCTAAAGGTTGTCGTATTTCTACACCTGCATCTCCCATACCTAAAGCTAAAGGTAACATACCAAGAGCTAATGCTGCATTAGACATTAATATAGGTTTTAACTTAGAAACTGTAGCAAAAGTAAGAGCTTCCTTGATGTGTTTGCCTTGCTCTCGTACTAATTGATTAGTAAAATCTAATATTAAAATAGCATTATTAACCACAATACCAGTTAATAGAATTACTCCCATCAAAGCGGTGATACTCATAGCTGTATTTGTGAAATAAGCAATTAAAACTACACCTATAAGACCTAAAGGAACAGTCATCATAATATAAACTGGTTGAATAAAGCTTTCAAGCATAGCCGCAAGAAGCAAATATGTAAGCAAGATACCCAAAGCAAAAGCGAATGCAAGATCCATCATCATTTGTTGGAATAACTTAGCACTTCCGCCCCATACATAAGAATAACCTTCGGGGAAATTAAGCTCTGCCATACGCTTATCTATTTCTTTAGTAACATCTCCAAGAGGAACACCGGGAGCATTTGCACCTGTTAAACGAATAGTTAAATATTTATCTTTATGTAATATCTTTGTTGGACCAGCAGTGAACTTAACATCAGCTAAATCTGAGAGCTTAAAAACACCAGAGCGAGTCACAATAGGCAATTCACGAATTTTTTCGGGAGAATCTACAAAATTTTGATCCATTACAATAGTAATATCATACTCCTCGCCACTTTCTTTAAACTTAGTCTGAGCCATTCCTTCAACTGCTGTTCTGAGCGTAATAGCTAATTCACTAACGGAAAGACCAACTTCAGCCAGCCTATCTCTTTTGGGATAAACAGAAATCTCGGGCTTACCAGTTCGAGTAGAAATATCAAAGTTGATAAGACCAGGAATGGAGCGTAATTTTTCAAATGATTCATTTGCAAGTTTTTGCACGATTTTTTTATTTCGCCCTATAATATAAAGTTCTATAGCAGAGCCTTCTTCTCCCGAAGCGCCAGCGATAACAGATATTTTTGCATTTTTGATTTTTGCTAAATCCTTAGTAAACTCGGCAGTTAAATCGTTCATAGTTTTATCTCTATCTTTTTTATCAGTAAGATAAACCGAGACAGCAGCTAAATTAGTTCCAATATCAATATTACTTGATTTACCAACATCAGCAACAACCTTGACAACTTCAGGATGATGTTTGAGCTTTTCTTTTATTTCCGAAACAACTTCAGTTGTAGATTCTAAGTTATAACCAACGGGCAATTCTGCAGTTATAGAAATTAAACCTTGGTCGAAAGCAGGTCGGAACTCAAAGCCTAACTTTGAACCAAATATAACTATAACCAAAATAAATAAAACTACAGTTCCTAAAAGAGTAAATAATGCTGTGGCTTTGTTTTTAATAACTACTTGAAGAGTTTTATCAAAGAAATTAGTGTAAATAGAATCAATTTTCTCCATAAATATATCAAAGAAGTTCTTTTTCTTTGGTTTATCAGAAATCAACAAATTTGTCAGCATTGGAGTTAAGATAAAGGAATAAATCAAGGAGAACAAAGTTGCAAAAGTAGCAGATAAAGCAAGGTTTCTTAAAAATTGTCCAACAATACTATCAAGATTAGCAAGCGGAACAAACACTACTAAATTAGTAAGAGTAGAAGCAAGAACCGCAACAAAAACTTCATTAGTACCTTTTACGGTGGCATCAAAAGTAGAAAGACCCATTTCCTTGTATCTAAATACATTCTCGATAATCACCACAGAATTTGCAACTAATACTCCAATTGTCACAGATAGACCTAATAGCGACATCAGATTTAAGTCAATGCCGACCCAATCAAAAAACATAAACGAAGAGATAATTGAAGAAGGCATAGTAACTGCGGCAATTAAAGTAGATCGCCAATCGTGTAAGAAAATAAATAAAATAAGTGCAGTAAGAAGAACTCCAAGATATATATTACTTAAAGTATCATTGACAGCACTTTTTACGAAAGTAGCCTTTTCATTGATAATTTCTAATTTTGTACCAGCAGGTAATTGCTTTTGAATGAGAGGCAATTCTTCCTTAACTTTATCCACAACATCAACGATATTCCCATCGGGAGTTTTAATTACACCTATACGAACTGTATTGGCATAGCTTTGATTATTAGCAACATCAAAATAAATAGATCTTTGCTTAACTTTTTTACCCGAATCAGCAACTTGAGCAATTTCTCTAATCTTTTTCAATCCAAATGGAGAGGAAATATAGCTTTCTGAAATAGTAGAAAGTGAATCAAATTGACCTTCCACTCTAACTGAATATTCTTGATTGCCAATATTGAAAGTTCCCGCAGGTAAATCAATGTTTTGCTGAGCAATAGAACCCATCAGAGCAGGTAAAGAAATCATATTTTCGTAAATAACTCTATCGGAAAGTCTAACTTGAATGTCTCGTTCTTGACCTCCGGCGAGGCTAACATTTGCCACACCTTTAATTTGTGATAATTGATTTTTCACAATCTTATCAGCAAATTCATAAAGCTCAATAGAAGAAAAATCCCCACTTAAAACCAAGTCAGCAACAGGAGTGGCACGGAAATCCACCTTAGAAACAATAGGCAACTTAGCATCTTTGGGCAAAGTATTAAGAATCTGATCAATTTTATCTTTAGTTTCTTGGTTAGCAACATCAACATTTTTGTCTAAAGCAAATTCTATAAGTACGAGAGACACCCCATCTAAAGAATAAGATGTAATATTATCAATTCCCTCGATTGTAGCAATAGCATCTTCAATCTTTTTAGTTATCAGCGTCTCAATCTCGCTTGGACCGGCACCTGGATAGATAGTTTGCACTGTAACATAAGGCAAACTTACATCTGGCATAAGGTTCAAACTAAGGTTCCTAAATCCCAAATAACCAAATAGAACGAAAACCAGCACTATCACGGTCATCATCACAGGTCGCTTAACTGCTAAATCAGCAATTCTCATAAGATACTCCTTTTGGTTATTTATTGTTCAATTAATAATTTTGAGCCATCATTAAGCAAACTCACACCTTGATAAATAAGTTTATCGCCAATATTTAAACCGCTATAAATCTCAACCATCTCTCCTTGGGACTTGCCTAATTTTACTTCAGTTAATTTTGCTATATTGCCATTTGCAACATAAACAAATGATTTGTTATCTTTATAGACAATAGCACTTCTTGGAATGACAATAGCTTGTGGATTTTTGTAATAATTCATAGTTAAATCAACAGTCATACCAACAAGCAAGTTTCTACCAGAATTTGGGAATTCGGCAACAATTTTGAAAGCTTTCTTCATCATATCTTGCGCCAATGCAACTTCGGTAATTCTGCCATTAAATACTTTGTCATTTTTAGTAATAGAAACAGGCATTCCGTTCTTGATATATTGCAATTCTTCATCACTAACCCAAAACACAGCTTTCATTCTATCAATCTGAGCAACAGTAAATAATTTATCGCCTATCTTAACTTTATGTCCTTCTTCTGTAAATTTCTCCACAATCAATCCGCTTATGGGTGCTTCAACGAATAATAATTGTTTAAGTGATTCAAAATTGCGTTTAGCAACTAAATATTGAGTTTCAACATTATCAAAATTTTGTTGGGAAGTTTCCCCTCCTTCTAACAAAGCCTTCATACGGTCATACATTTTCTTGGAATTTTCCAATCCAATCTTAGCTTGTTCAAATTGCAAAGCAGGATTATTTTTGGGAAATTCAACTACAATTTGTCCTTCTTTAACAGAAGTACCAACTTTAGCAGTGAACTTCTCAACTTTATCGCCAACCATCGAACCAACAGTAGCTTGTCGGTAGCCTTCCAAAGTAGATAAATACTTCAAATCTAATGATAATTCTTGGTATTTAATCTCAGTTATTTTAACTGGAATTCCTTCTTCTTTTTGAATTTGTTCCATACTTTTAACAGGTTCAGCTTTTTTTTCGGAGCAAGATTGAAGCCCGAAAATCATTAAAAAAGCAGTAAAAAATAAACTCATAAATGCGAATTTTTTCAACATTTTTATATTCTCCAAATTATTTTCTTTTTAATTAATCTTAATTTTAATATATTTTTTATCAATATTACCTGTTAATTGATGAATGTCAATTAGTAAAGTTATATATTGATATACCGATTGCAATTTATTGATTTTAGCTTGATACAAAGCCATATCTGCATTTTCTATTTCTAATTGATTGCCAGTGCCATTCTTGTATCTTAATTGCGCGATTTCATAAGTTTTTTGAGCTAAATTGACATTCCTTTCTTGTGCTTCGATATTACTTTGGATTTTCTTTATCTCAGCAATCTTTGTTTTTAATTGTGCTTGCATTGCATTTATAGCCATAGCAATATTTTCGTCAGTTTTCATCACATTGATTTTGCTTTGTTCCATTTTGCGAGTAGTTCTAAATCCATTGAATAAATTGATTGAGAAATTAATTCCAACAACTGCTTGCCTATAATTCTGAAAATCAAAATTATCACTCGAACCGCTCAATGAATACTGACCAAATGCTGCAATTGTTGGATAATATTGAGAAATATCTAATTGAATTAAAGCTTCGTCAAATTCTCTCTTCTTCTTCAATGTTTTGATGTCAGGATTATTTGTTTTGACTTGTTCTAACAGTGTGTTTTCATCGCTTAAACTTACAATGTTATAATCTATTGTGCCGGTCAAAGTAATTTCTTCAGTTTGGCTGATGCCCAATATCACTTTTAAATTATTAAGTACCATTTCATAATTTGTTTCCATTTGCAAGACTACTGGTCTGATGTTTTCAACTTGCACTTCTGCTTTCATTGCATCATAATCAGCCACCATTCCTTGCTTTTGGATTGCTTTTACGCTTGCCAAATTGTCTTGAGCATTTTTGAAACTTTGCTTGGTTATTTCCAAAGCATCACGAGCAAGCAAAGCACCATAAAATGCTTTTTTAACATTTGCTACTGTATTTGAAATTTTTGAAACAAGTGATTCGCGTGCAATTTGTTGATATATTCCTGCAGAACCAATTCCTTTGAATACAGTAGACGAAAATAGGACTTGCTGCATAGATAATGTTGTGGAATAACTATTAGCTAATGCAAAAGATTGCAGAACAGTTTCCATCGGCAAAAATTTTGAATTATCTTTGGCAACAATATTTTCTTTGAAAAGCACACCATAAACTGCATTATTCAGCATAGCACCGAAATCTGGAAATGGCATTTTTGGCTTTTCTAAAAAATGTGAAAATTGAGTTGAAAAATCAACCGAAGGGTAAGCATATCCATAAGCTTCCTTTACCGCTGCATTGGCTTTGTCTAATTCAAGATTGGCAATTTTAATGTCATTATTATTTACTAATGCAATAGAAATTGCACTATCCAAAGTCAATTCCCTTGAGTAAATATTCTGAACAAATACCAAACTTATCAAAGCCAAAATGATTGTTGTTTGTGTTAATTTTTTCATATAATCTATTATTTTTAAATTCTTTCGCTAATTTTGAGTTTGGAAAGTTTTCTTACAAATTTCTGATGCTTCCAAACCTTTTGCTGTTAATAATCCTGTAAAAAATACTTTGAAAATATTATCAAAAATTTCCTGAGCGCTCAGTGAAATTTCAGATAAAACTTCGGGTGTAAAAATATTGTCCATTGTAAAGTAATGGATGTAAAATAAAAGTTTTGGGTCAATGTCGTTGCGTAAATATCCTTGTTCTTGACCTTTTTTGAAAAGAAAATCAAAGTATTTTTCAATTTTCTTTCTGCGAAATTCTACTAATTGATTCCAAGTTTTTGGATAATATTTTTTTAAATCAAAAATAAATGGATGTGAAATCGAAGAAGTTACAAGTTTCAGCTTTTGCATAAAGTAGTGGAAAACTTGGGTAAAGTCGTTCTTATCCTGATTAGAAACCTGCTGAACAATATCCTCCCAAAACTCATTCATACCATTCATTATCCAATGTATGCAATATTCAACTAATTCTTCTTTACTCGAAAAATTTTCGTACAAAGTTTTTTTGCTTATTCCACATTCCTGAGCAATTAAGTCCATTCCTACTGCTTTTGTGCCTTTCACTTTGAACAATTCCGAAGAAACTTCTCTTATTCTTCGTTTTATATCATTTTCATCATTTTTAAAATCAAACATCATTGTTTTTTATTTATTCTTTAAACTATGGAAACTATTTTTGTTTTTTCAGTTTATTTAAATACGAAATTAATAAAAAATTGTTGCAAAAATGATTTTTTTTTAAAATTTTTATTAAATTTGGGAAAAAAGTTATACAATTATGAATTTTACTGAAAGTGATTTGCCTGGCATTGGCAAGAAATTCAACATTGAATTTGCCGGTTCTAATACTATTTCCACAATTATCCATCTAAATGGAGTTAGAGAAATCTACCACTTCGACGATCCAGATGACGAACCCGATTTCCACCTTAAGCTCACAGAAGATGAAGCTCAACTGCTTGGGACTGTACTTTTAGGTTCATTTTTCAAACCAGAATTAGAGCAACAAAAGGAATTATTGCTTAATAAACTATCGATTGAGTGGATAACAGTTGAAAAATCCAATATTTTAGCAAATAAATCCATACTTGAATTAGAAATTCGCAAAATCACTGGCACAACAATTATCGCTGTTATCCGCGACAAAGATACATTTATCAATCCAGAACCAAAATTTACAATAATGGGTGGCGATACACTAATAATAACAGGGACAAGAGACCAAACTAAATTTTTCCACAAACATTTCAAAATTGACGGATAATTGAAATGGAAGAATTGCCGTCATTATTAATAGTAGGGATCTCTGCTGTTTTATTATTTTTGGGTGGTTGGACGGGCAAAAGCATCAAACTTCCTCAAATATTATTTTATATTATTGTTGGTTTTTTACTTTCCAAATTTGTACATATCGGACAAGAAATTCACTTTTTATCCGAATTAGGCATTGTAATTTTATTCTTTTTTCTGGGATTAGAATTTAACTTACATAAAGTTGTTCAGATTGCCAAGAAAATTTGGATAGCAGGTCTGTTAGATTTTTTTCTGAATTTTCTTGTTTTTTTTGGTGTTATCTTTATCATTTCACAAGATTTTATCTATTCATTTTCAATAGCAGGAATAATTTACGCATCTTCATCGGCAATCATAACTAAATTGATAATTGATAATAGGAGAATAGCAAGCCCCGAAACAGAATTTGTGCTGGGACTGATGGTTTTCGAAGATATTATTGCCCCAATTATTGTGGCATTTATTGCTGCTTTTGATATTGGAGCAAATCCAACAATTCAGTTATCATTAGAAATTATCGTTAAACTTGTTATTTTTACTTCAATTTCAATATTAATTTCAAAGTTTGCTAAAAAGTTTATAATAAAATTAGTTGAAAATTATATCAACGAAGAAATTCTGAATATTTTAATTGTGGGTTTTGTGATTTTGATGGCAGGGCTAACTAAATATTTAAATTTATCTGAAGCTTACGGAGCATTTCTGGCGGGTTTGATAATTTCCGAATCAGGCAAAAAATTCGAAGTTGCTTCCACAATGATAACTCTGCGAGACATTACCGTTCTGTTTTTCTTCTTACTGTTTGGTGCTTCGATTAAATTGACAGGAATTCAAATTGACTGGTTATTTCTCCTTTTTATTGTTTTTGCATCGCTAATCACCAAGTTTATGACGGGCTATATAGGCGGAAAAATATACAAATTATCAAACCGCAGAGCATTTATTTCGGGTTTGGAAATCACTCCAAGAGGAGAATTTTCCATTGCAATTTCTAATTATATCTCCTATTCCTTTCTGCCATTTGCTTCGCTTTATATAATTTTAACTGCAATTATTGGAATGTTTCTTTCTCACTTTGCCTCGCCAATTTCAAAGAAAATTTTTCCAAGAAAGAAAAATATCATTAAGGAATAGTCTTCTATTTTTTCATTTCATATTTAAAAATGTAAAAAACAAGCATTATTGTATTCAAAAACATAAATATAGTAATTGATATATCGCGATATTGAAAAGGTCGCAATACAAATACCGAGGAGGCTATTACCAGAATAGATACAATCGAAAGAATGTGAATCAATTTTAGATACTTGAAATTTAAACTTTTTTTGTCGTGTAGTTTAAATTCTTTTATTGACAATAACAATATCAAAAAATAGTTTGCAGATGCTGTAAGTAAATAATATGAACCTTGTTCCAGCTCGAACACAAACATATTCAAAATTAATAAAGTTAAGTAGATTAGATAGCTAATTGTTCTCATTGCGTAAAAATAATAATTTACAAAATTAGGTAATTTATTTGTTTAATTAAGGAAATCAATGTATTTAGAAAATATATATTTGGAAGTATAAAGTATTTTTTTGTTCAAAAATTATAGTATATAAATTAAATTCCTTTCATAATTCACCAATTTTAAATTAATATCTATTAATTTAAGTATAAAAATCAAAAAAAATTCGTATTTTTACATAAATTAAAATTTGAAAATTTTCAAAAAGAGATTATGAATTCTATTCCTTATCTTCAAACAATTATATCAAATTATTTTGATTATTTGCCATTTAAAGTAGCAATAATGAATAAAGATCACGTTATTGTTGCTGTGAATGAGAAGTTCAAACAAACTTATGGAAATAATTGGGAAAGGAATAAGTGCCATGAGTTTTGTAAAAGCTCTAAAATTCCTTGTCTTCGATGCCAAATACAAAAGGTATTTCAAACAGGTGCAATCGAAATTGTGCAAGACTCCAGCCTTGATAATGAAGGAAGGATGAATTTTGATGTTGTTATTTTTTCTCCGATTCTCGATGCTAATGGCGAAGTTGAATTTGTTCAAGAAATATCGATTCCACAAAAAGAAGTTCATCATTGGGAAAATGACTTTAATGTACTTTTTGAGAATTCACCGAATTTTATAACAATTTTGGATCGAGATCTGAATATTGTACGCGCCAATCGCCGTATGGTAAGCACTTTTGGTAATATGCGCGGGAAAAAGTGCTATGAAATTTACAAGAAAAAGAAGCAAATTTGTAATAATTGTGCAGCTTTAGAGGCATTTCGAGATGGCACAACACATTCGGCATCGCAAGTGGGTTTTACTGCTACGGGCGAGAAAACTTATTACGTGATGACAGCCGCTCCTTTGAGCTTTGATGATCACGGAAACGTTACAAAAGTAATGGAAATTGGCATCGACATCACCGAGATAAACAAATTACAAGAACAGCTTAATTTCATTCACGATTTTTACGGAGATTTAATCGAAAAATCCTCCGAAGCAATCATTGCTATTGATAAAAAAGGAAAATTACAAATATTCAATTCAGCAGCCGAAAAACTTCTGGGTTGGAATTCTCGAAGAAAACCAGGTATTGCACAAGCACGTAAATTTTTACCACAACCATTTTTTGAAGATCTATCGCAAGAAGAAACAAATATTGAATTTGTGAAAACAACTATTTCTGACCTTAATAATCAAGAAATTCCGGTTCATTTAAAAATATTCGATATTAAGGAGAAAAGCAATATTATGGGAAGAGTGGCGATAATGAGCGACTTGCGTCCAATTATCGAAGTGGAGCAAAGCAAACAAAGAGCCAAAGAAGCCGCTTTCAAAGAAAAATTCTCATTATTAAGCAACGACACTATTTACATCTTGAAAGAATTGAAGAATTTTATGGCTGATTTTTCCGAAAAAGCATCATCCCAAATGGATTATGGTTTTCAGAAGAAATGGAATGAATTTTATGATAAATCCACCGAGCATATTCAATTAATGAATATTTTTGTTAAGTATTCGCAATGCTATTTCCCAAAAATTAGTTTGATTGAGTTAAATGAATTTGTAGAAGCACAATTTATTAGATACAGAAATCTTTTTGCACTTTCAGGCTTAAAGATGGAATTATCACTTTCCTCCAAATCGCCTGTAATTAATGTAGATAAAGATTCGCTGCACGAGATAATTTATGTTGTGATGTTGCATTATATAAACTATATTCAAACAAGTTGCCAAAAAGTCACATTTCGTAGTTTTTATCACAACAATGATATCGTTTTTGAAATTGAAGTAAAATGTGTAAATTTAGATATTCCTGATTTTTCGGAAGGATTAGTTCATAAAATTATAGAAATGATTACACTTACTAACGATTTCAAGGTGAATATTGAGACATTCGAGCAAGAGCAACTGCTTAAAATATCCTTTATTTTTAAATAGAATTAATTTTTCTAAAATGAACTTGTTAAAGCAAAGTAAAATCCATTTGTTGATGGTACTTGTCGGCATACTCCGCCTACGCAAAGTATTCCACCGGAAATTCTACCGTAACTCAACGATATTCTTGTCGCATCCATCAGATAAGCTACATTCAAATTATAATAAAAAATTCTCCTATCTTCGAATGCATTTCCATAATTATAACTTAATAATGTGGATAGCATTAATTTGGATTTAATCGATAATTCCGCTAATCCAGAAATCCAATCACCATTGTCATTATCGGGATTGTGCAAAACAGAATCTTGGGTTTGAAAAGTATTTTCCAATTTGCAGTGCAAAGCATAATTATCATTTATACCGTAATTAGTTTCTATGCCAATCAAATGCGCATATACTTTTCCATAATACGGAGCACCACTAAAGAAAAGCAAATCTTTATTATTTGTAATGTAGGCATAACGAAGTGTAGCATCTAAGTGCATTGATAAAGTTCTGTTATATTCTACATTAATATCTCTAAAAAATAAAGTATCGCCGATATTAAATAAGTCAGATTTATAAGTAAATTCATCAATTACATCTTTTCTTATTGAATTTACTTGGGAGAAGTTGAAATTTATATTTCCTCCATATTCACCACCCAAAAGTGAATTTTCGGGAAAATAATAACTCAAATCCCACTGAATTCCAATTTCACCATTCAATTGTGTAGCGAATGGAAACAAAGAATACTCATTAAATAAATGTTGCTTCGTAATTGAAGGGACATAATTCATTGTTAAAACATTTCCGCGAGCATTTCTTTCACCCCGCAAATCAAAATTATCTATTCGATGGAATGATAATGTTGAACCAATTCCTTCGTTCAAATATGAAATATTTATTATAGTTGCAGTTCCTTCGTTATAAGTATTATTGTTGGTGATTTGCGGATGATTGTTGGCATAAGCAAACTCAGTTTCAATACTAATAAGAGAAGTGAATAAAGCTAATCTGGCTGACCAAGACAATTCGTTTAATGGCAAAATCAAAGTAGAACTATTATCTTCCTCAAATTTGCTTAATAATGAAAGTCCTGCATTAATATTCCAATCATTTGGCAATAAGTTAGGTAAAGCTGATTGAGTAGATATTTCCATATCAGCACCACGCACTACAGACTTGCTTTGGCTCCAGAATTTCCTCATCGTTCCAACTATTGCCTTGATATTGATACCATTTGTGGGTTTTACTACAGCACGAACACCTTCGATAGAATTATCTACACCTAATTGAGGATCGTAATAAGAACGCAAAATCACTCCGCTTCCGAATTGTTCATAAAAATTTCCAGCAGTAGCTTCAAAATTTTCTCCTCTGTAAGTGAGGTTTTTATATGCTATTCCTGTCCCTTGATACTGGGGGTCAATTCCGTAAATTGGATTTAAAAATGCTTCAAATCGCACTCCCACTTCAAAGCCTTTTAATCTATAGAACATATTTAATGAACTATTTGTAAGGATTTTTTCGGGGGCATCCGAGGCATTAATTACTGAATCTTTGGAATAGGTTTGAGCTTCAATGGAAATATTGCCTGAAAATTGCCCGAAATCAGCTTGCGAGAATAAATTGTTGTTAGATAAAACTAATATAGCAACTATTGCTAAAGATTGGATAGATAAGTAAATTTTGTTCATAATTTTGATTTTTTATTAATACAAAAATAACAAGAATTTATAGTTTAATAATAAAAAGCAAAAATATTCGTTATAACTAAAAATTAATTTTGTTTTTCACAATTAAATATTAAAGGCAACTAAAATGGCAAATTCAGAAATTTCAAAAGGCATTTTCCCTATCGACATTAGTGCATTATCCGAGAATACTATTCTTTTTCCATTCATCAAAAAAGATTTAGAATATGGTTTTGATGCATTAGAACCACACATAGACACAGCCACAATGCAGGTGCATTACAATGGTCATCATACTACATACACAAATAATTTCAATAATTTTGTGAGCAATGATGTTCCAGAAACAGAAAGAACTTTAGTAAAAATTCTTACAAATGTAGGAAACTATAATGACCCAATTAAAAATAATGGCGGTGGATATTTCAATCACTTAATATTCTGGAAAATGTTAACTCCAAATAGCACATTAACTCCACTTGGAACTTCCGCTACAGCAATTATTAATAAATTTGGTTCATTTGATAACTTTAAAAAAGCATTTGGCGATGCTGCAGCTACAAGATTTGGAAGCGGTTGGGCTTGGTTGAGTGTTGGATTAGATGGCGAATTATTCATTTCTTCCACTGCTAATCAAAATAATCCTATAATGGATGTAGTTGAACCCAAAGGTCTTCCAATCCTTGCTTTGGACGTATGGGAGCACGCATATTACTTGAAACATCAAAACAGACGCAATGAATATATCAACTCTTTCTGGAATGTTGTGAATTGGGAAGAAGTTGAAAGAAGATACCAAGAAGCAAAGGGTATTATCGGCAAATAATAAGTTATTATTCAAAAATCCCTCTCCATAAATTGTGATTGAGAGGGATTTTTTTGGAACTCATTATTCCATAGCCCACGAATTTATTAGTGGGGTAAATTAAAATGAACCTTCGGAAGGTTGGATTGTATTATTCCCCTCAGCGAGGGGGTTAGGGGGAGGTTCTGATAAAATATCCAAATTTGTATTGATTTATCTGGTTTAGATGTGCCACATCTGCGAGATGTGGCACATCTTGCTTCAGTAGATTCCCGTTTGCACGGGAATGACAAGGAAAGAAACCTTCCGAAGGTTTAAAACCTTCGGAAGGTTCATTTTAAATTTTACCCACGAATAAATTAGTGGGCTATGTTATTCTCCCATCATCTATCTATATAATTTAGATATATATATTCCAATCCTTGCTAACAGGTGTTTGAATGATACGGATAAAACTCCAAAGCCATATTTCATACTTCGAATAAAGTTTATTGAAGATGCTTCCTCGAAGTATTTGGTGGGACAAGTGATTTCTGCGATTTCGTAACCAGCAAAGAAAATTTGAGATATTATCTCATTATCAAAAATAAAATCATTGGAATTATTTTCAAATTTAATCTTCTTCAAAACAACTGAAGAAAAAGCTCGATAACCAGTATGGTACTCTGAAAGCTTCTGACCAATCAACAAATTTTGTGTTAATGTCAGAAATCTATTAGCAATATATTTGTAAATTGGCATTCCACCTTTCAAGGCACCTTTTCCCAAAATACGCGAGCCAAAAACAACGGGATAAACATCATTTGCAATTAAATAAGCCATAGATTGAATTAATTTGGGCGTGTATTGATAGTCGGGATGCAACATTATCACAATATCAGCACCAAGTTCAAGAGCTTTTTTATAGCAACTTTTTTGATTACCACCATAACCAAGATTTTTTGAATGTTTGATAATATGCTCAATTCCCAATTTATTAGCAACTTCAATTGTATTATCCAAACTATTATCATCAACTAAAATCACATCATCAACAATATCCATCGGAATTTCTTGATATGTTTGTTCCAATGTTTGCTCGGCATTATATGCAGGCAGAACAACAGCAATACGTTTATTATTAATCATATTAAGTTTCGGTTATTTTCGATAACGTTTATTTTTTGTATTAAAAGTAACTTCGTGAAGAAAATTATCTTGAGAAGAGAATGGAATTTCGCCTTCTGCTGGAGTTATCTTTCTGTAAGTTTTATCGGGTAATAATTCCCAAGCCTTAGTATTATCATTCAAATGTGTTTGTAAAATATCTTTCAAAGATGTTTTTAATTTCTCATCTCTAATAGGGAACATAAGTTCCACTCTATTATGTAAATTTCTGCTCATCCAATCAGCACTTGATAAATAATATTCCTCGTCTCCTCCATTTTTAAAGTAGAAAATGCGAGAATGTTCCAAAAATCTACCCAAAATTGAACGAACAAATATATTATCGCTAATTCCCGGCAAACCAGGTACCAAACAGCAAACACCACGAACAAGCAATTTGATTTGCACCCCCTTTTGCGAAGCTTCGTAAAGTTTGGGTATTATTTCGCGATGAGCTAATTGGTTCATTTTGGCAATTATCAATCCTGGATTTTCGGGTGTAGATTTCTCAATTTCTCTATCAATCATTTCCATCAAGCGATTGTACATATTGATTGGTGCAACGATAAATTCTTTCCAATTATTTGGGTAAGAATAACTTGTTAAGTAATTGAATAATTGAGAAGCATCAAAACCAAATTGCAAATCAGATGTAAAAAATCCAATATCAGTATATAATCTTGCAGTTGTTTGATTATAATTTCCAGTGGAAAGATGTACATAACTCTTTAATTTGCCTTTTTCCTTTCGGACAACTAATGCGATTTTGCAATGAGTTTTTAAATTAGGGACACCATAAACTACGTGTACACCTTTGTTTTCCAATTCCCTTGCCCAAACTATGTTGTTTTCCTCATCAAATCGGGCTTTTAGCTCCACAAATGCAATTACTGACTTGCCATTTTCGGCGGCTCTCTTTAGTGCTTCAACAATCGGAGAGTTTTTGCCTGTCCTATATAAAGTAATTTTAATCAATACTGTATCGGGGTCAACAGAAGCTTCGTTAAGAAACTTCAATACGCTATTTGAGAACGAGTCATAAGGCAGATGCACCAGAAAATCATTCTTGGCAATTGCTTTGAAAGTAGAATTATCTTCGGATTGAAACTCTTTCAGAACGCAAGGAGTAAATGTTTTGTATTTCAATTCGGGTAAGTCCAAATCCATTAATTGCATAAAGTCGGGCATATTTAAAGGGCGATTATGCACATAAACATCATTTTTGGTTAAATCTAAATAATTAATAATTAAATTTAACAAATCAGCAGGCATCTTTACGCCTACTTCCAATCGAACTGCAGCCATTCCCCATCTGCGAAGTTTGACTTGCTCGGAAATTTCTACCAATAAATCTTCTGCTTCGTCCTCGGCAATTTCGATATCTGCATCGCGAGTAACTCGGAAGTTGTAAGTATGCTCAATATCCATTCCTGGGAATAAATGTTCTGCATTTGCTTTAATTATTTCTTCAACAAGCACAAAGTGATGACCGCGTTTTTTGGGGAGTTTTACAAATCTTGGAACTGTTGTTGGTATTTGCACAAAAGCATATCTATGCTCAAAACCATCTTTGCTTTTTTCTTTTAAAATAAATGCAATATTCAAACTACGATTTAACAAACGGGGAAATGGATTTGTAGGTCCAAAACTCAAAGGAGTGAGAACAGAAAAGCATTTTTCAAAAAAGAAATTCTTCAAATACTGCTTATCTTCTGCGGAAAGCGAATTATATTTATGAATTTCCACATTATGCTCTTTTAATTTTGGAAGAACATCATCAGTTAGAATTTTAGTGTGCAATTCAAAGAGTTCTAAAAGTTTTTTACGAACTTCTATTAGTTGTTCAGTTGGGGTTTTGCCATCATAAGATAATTCGTTTACTTCCGAGGCAATTTGGCTTTTTAGTCCTGCAACACGAATCATAAAAAATTCATCAATATTGGAGCTAAAAATTGCCAAAAATTTAAGTCTTTCCAATAGTGGATGGCTTTCGTCCATAGCTTCGTATAAAACGCGATGATTGAATTCAAGCAAGCTTAATTCACGATTGATGAAATATTCTGGGGATTTCAGTTTATTCTGGTTATTATTGTTCTTATTCATTTTGAATTATAAAATATGTAAATATTCAAATTAACAAATTTTGATGATTATTCAATTAAAAATACGATAATTCTCAAATAAAAATTCATTCAAATGAAATATTTATTATTAAAATTATTAAATATGAATGATTAATTAGAATGAATAATATAAAAGTAAAATTATGTTTGAATTTTAGTTGGATTTGGTTTGGCATTGCTTGTAGTAGTTTTTGAATTTTTTGATACTTGAATAGAAACATTCAACACAATTCCAATCATAGCAGCATTAAAGAATATTGCTGTTCCTCCATAGCTTAAAAAAGGAAGTGGTATTCCAGTTGTAGGTATCAAAGCAGTATTTACAAATGAATTAATTAAGAATGAAACAAAAATTGCAAATGAAATTCCACTTATGAATAAAAATGCTTCTTGGTCGGGAGCACGCTTTGCTAAATATAATCCACGCCAAAGAATTATCGAAAAAGCAATAGCAATAATTGTTAAGCCAATAAATCCGTATTCTTCACCAATTATCGAAAACAAAAAATCTGTGTAGGGTTCGCTAAGCATTAGGTTTTGATGGCTGCCACCGGGACCAAGTCCGAATAATCCACCGCTACCAATTGCAAGCAATGAATTTTCAACTTGGTAAGATAGTTTTTCGAATTCATTGCCATCAAGCAAACCAAGGAAGTATTTAATTCTATTAATTCTATAAGTTGCTGAAAGGGCATAAACACTACCAATCAATCCAACAACTCCAATAGTTGATAGAATATGCTTCATACTTGCATTGCCGATATAAAGCATAAAAATCCCGATGCCAAATAGCAAAATTATCATCGAAAAATTTGGTTCGAGAGCAATTAAAACAGAAAACAATGCCAGCCAAAGTATGAATGGAAAATATCCATACTTAAAGTTTTTGATTTCTTCTTTTTTGCGACTAATCAATGTCCCAAAATGCAAAATCAAAGAAAATTTTGCTAATTCAGAAGGTTGAAATTGAGTAAAACCAAGGCTTATCCATCTTTTAGCACCTCCGACCTCCACTCCCATAACTAATACAAGAATCAAACTAATGAATGATATAAGCATAAGTAAGATTGAGAATTTCGCCCAATATTTATAATTAAAGCGTGAGACTACAATTAAAATTATAATAGCAATCATTACCTTAATAGTTTGCGCCAAAAGCAAATTTGTTGAATCCATTCCGTTTAATTGTGAAAAATATATTCCAGCACTATACACAAATGCAATAGAAAAAAGCATAAGCGTAATTGTGCTAAAGAAAATATACCAATCAATATGTGGCTTATTAGGAATCACAATGTTATACTAATTTATTAACGATAGATTTAAAAACATCTCCACGATGCTCAAAATTTGTGAACATATCAAATGATTTGCAAGCAGGTGAAAAGAGAACAATTTCGCCTTCGTTTGCTAAATTATATGCTTCAAAAATTGCTTGTTCAATTGTTTCGTAGTTATAAATTGGTTTCATTTCAGCAAAATGTTTGCCGATATTATCGGCTTCCTCGCCAATTGTAACAATTGCTTTTACATTTTTCTTAACAGATTCGTCCAATAAGGAATAGTCATTATTATCTCCACGACCCCCAGCAATCCAAATTATTGGTTCATTAAAACTATTAAGAGCAAACCAAGTGGAATTGACATTAGTAGCCTTGGAATCGTTATAGAAGCGAATACCTTTTAATTCACGAGTAAATTCTAATCGGTGATTAACACCAGCAAAACTCGATAGAGCATCACGATAATTTTCATTTGTGATTTCAAATGAGCGTGTCGCCAAAATTGCAGCCAATGAATTATAAACATTATGCTGACCTTTTATACCAATTTGCGATATTGGCATAATTTCCTCCTCTTTATGCTGTTCTTTCAACACAATTTTACCTTGCCTTACAAATGCCCCCATTTCAGGCTCGGTCAACGAAAAATACTGTACGTTTTGTGTGAATTGATTTAATTTATTCTTATTTGATAAATAAGAATCATCATAATTCAAAATTAATAAATCTTTTTCAATTTGATTACTATTAATTTTCCACTTTGTTTCCACATAATCATCCATAGTACCGTGATATTTTAGATGATCGGGAGTAATATTCATAATTATTGCTACATTCGGACGGAATTTTTCTATCCTATCTAATTGATAACTCGAGACTTCCAACACCACTATTGTTTGTGGATCAATATCTAAAACAATATCGGAGAAAGCAATACCAATATTTCCGGCAACAACTGCTTTTTTCCCTGATGAATTCAAAATATGAGCAATTAAAGTTGTAGTTGTGGTTTTGCCATTAGTTCCGGTGATTGCTATTATAGGATTTTTGCAATTTTGATATGCAAATTCAATTTCACTTATGATTTTAATGTTATTTTGTTTTGCAATTTTTAGGATTTCGGCTGTTCTTGGCACTCCGGGCGATACAATTATCAAGTCGTATGTTGCAATATTATCTAACGAGTGCCCGCCAAACTCGTATTTTATGTTTAATTCTTGGAATTCATTAATTAATTTTTCATCAAATTCATTTTGAGGTTTAAATTCAGAAACAAAGACATTATTTCCTAATTTTTTGGCTAATTTTGCGGCTGCTTCACCACTTTTGGAAGCACCAATAATAAGAATATTCATTTTCGTACAATTAAAAAATGCAAATTAACAAATACAAAAATTTAATCATAATTTTATTGATTATTATGAGTCAATTAGATTAATTAATTTTGTATCCTAAATTCCATTCAACAAAATCGGAAATGTAAAATTTATATGCTCGCAAAGTTATTCCTGCAAATAATTTATCGGAAAAATAATATTTAAAACCAATTCTTTGATGGAAAACTGGACTTTGAATTTCTAATTTTTTCCGATAAATGTAAAAAGAAGGCTGAAATATCAAAGATAATTTGTGTATTACAAATTCGTAGGAAGGATAAACACTTACTTGAAGTTTATCGGTAACCAAACCATCAACATCTTCTAATTCATTATTTTCAACTGCGGCTTGAGCATTTACCGAGCCATTATAAGTTATCGCCATTCCAACGCCAAGTTTAGACATTCGCCATAAATGCCAATTATATGTCGTTGTTATTCCTGCAACAAGATATGTAATTCCCTCGTATTTTTCACGTATATTAACATTCACAGAATCAAATATTACATTAGTTGCTCCCAAAAATCCCGACACAAGCCATTCTTGTTTAGGCTTATGTTCTTTA
This sequence comes from Chloroherpeton thalassium, assembly GCA_020722095.1. GTDB lineage: Bacteria > Bacteroidota > Ignavibacteria > Kapaibacteriales > UBA2268 > GWF2-33-9. Next base: position 753 of record DYLM01000017.1, on the reverse strand, counting down.
ATTTTATATTGAGAAATTTTATTTTCTGTAAAATCACTATTATCATAAAAGTTGTATTTTGCAGTTATTTTTGGAGCAATCATATTCAAACCCTTATTTGGCTTTTTTAAAGCACCATTGGAAAAATGCGTCAAGGAAAACCCAGTTGTAATATCAAAATGTTCCATAAAATTGTATTGTAAATTCAAGCCAACATCTATATAAAATGACTCTTGTGCCCCAATTGCAATATTACTATTGTTCGTTATTGGGTCAAATTTTTTCCAATTAAATGTAGCCCCAAAACCAAATTCATAGTTTAAACTTAATCTATTCCATCTTTCAAATGGAGCATCTATAAAGCCATATAAGGCAATTGGATTGCCAATTTCATCGGGATTATGAAAATCATAAACCGATAATCCAATTCCCCATTGTGGATATTTATAGAATTGCTCCCATTCTTCTTCACCGAAACTCTGCTTTGCAAATCTTAATGAAAAAGTTTGGAAGGAATTAATCAACTCTTTCTCTGCGTTATCACCCCGGACAAAGTCATTGGTTGGGAACACATAGCCATTTTGATACATCGCGCTTAATGCATAATTTTTTGCTGATTTTTGTAGCGTAGTATCTTTCGATTGAGCGAATGCAATCAACGGAAAAACAAATAAAAATGCAAAAATACACTTTCTCATTTTTGATTCGTATTAATTTTAATGAATTTATAAATGAGTGTTGGCAATACAATTAACAACAAAGGCAATCCAATAA
>DYLM01000113.1 GCA_020722095.1 Chloroherpeton thalassium | reverse complement strand
TATTCCGAACTTGCCTAATATTGTTTCATCTCTCATTTTTGCACTTTTATTGCTTCTGCAAACTTTCTTTTTACTAATTTACAAAAAAATACTTTTCGTTGTTCTATATAAACACATTTTTTTGAGAAATATTACAAAATGTGTAAAAAAATATCAAGGCGGTTTTTTATTAGAGCCTCCCCCTTAATCCCCCTCAATGAGTGGGAAGAAATCTCCCTCTCGCCAGAATGGATCGCCGACAAGTCGGGACAGGAAGGGGGCAGGTGGGTGAGGACAAGTGGCTGTCTCATAAGTCCAAAATTTTTCAAAATTGTCATTCCCTTGAAAACGGGAACTCACTTTCCCACGAATGAATTCGTGGGCTATGATTATTTTATCCTGCATTTTCAAATTTTCAAATTAATTTTGGATTCCCACTTTCGTGGGAATGACAACAAAACTGACTTATGAAATACCTCTGAATATACTCTAATTCGTGCTTGAATTATTCTACTATCGCTTTATAGCCATAATTGATAATTCCTGAATGACCCTCTTCCATCATTTTGCGGAAAATGAAACGAACTTTCGCTCCAATTTTCACATTTTCAAATGGAGTATCTGTTACCATTGCTGTTATTCGCGCACCTTCTTCGGTTTCGATAATTGCCACAGGATAAGGTTTCAAATGCTTGTGAGTATCAGCCGGTGTGTGAATAATTGTATAAGAAAGAATTGTACCAACGCCAGATAATGTGATTGGTTCAAATTCTTTAGTGCCTGTTAATGGTGAAATATATCTATTTGGTAATGATACAAAACCATCAGCAAATTTTTGGGCTTCCAATCTAAAACGATGTGGAATTTCTCTTGTATATCTTTGTGAATTAGCCATTTATTGCCTCCAAAATATGAACTACACTACTTCCGCCGCTTCCACCCATATTTTGGGTTAAGCCTAATTTTGCATTTTCAACTTGACGCTTCCCAGCGCGACCTTGTAATTGTAAAGTTGCTTCAATTAATTGAGCAACACCAGTTGCCCCAACGGGATGACCTTTTGCTTTCAATCCACCACTTGGGTTGATAACAAGTTTACCACCGTAAGTTGCTTGACCTTCGGCAATTGCTTTGCCTGCAGTTCCGTATTCAAAGAAACCTAATTCTTCGGCAACGATAATTTCAGCAATCGAGAAACAATCATGAACTTCAGCAAATTGTATATCATTTGGCGTTACTCCAGCTGCTTTATAAGCTCTTTCTGCTGATAAACGAACTGCATCCAAACGAGTTAAGTCCTTGTGGTCATGCAATGCTATTGGTCCGGTTGCAGCTCCAACGCCTTTAATTTTAATAGGATTATTTGTAAATTTATGAGCTATTTCTAATGGAGCCAAAATAATTGCTGCCGCACCATCAGTGATAGGGGAACAATCCATCAATCTTAATGGATCCGCCACAGGAGCTGAATTCAACACACCTTTCAAATCAATTTCAAATGGATATTGTGCATAAGGATTATGAACTGAATGCTTGTGGTTTTTAATTGGCACTGCAGCTAATTGTTCGCGAGTCAATCCGTATCTGTGCATATAAGCGTTTGCCATCATAGCATACAAACCTGGGAAAGTTACTCCATTATATGCCTCGTATTCTTGGTCGGCTGCAGTTCCCAAAACGAATGTTCCATCGTCAGCGTCCCACATTTTCTCAACACCACCAACTAAAACTATATCAGAGGCGCCCGAGGCAATTTCGTAATATCCCATACGCACTGCTTGGCTACCTGAAGAACAAGCTGATTCTACTCTTGCAGCAGGAACACCTTGCTGACCAATATAATCTGCCATTAATGACGCTAAATGTTCTTGGTAATTGTATAAACCGCCCGACATTGCTCCAACATAAAGCGAATCAATTTTGTCAATTTTTGCATCAGCCATTGCAGCAAGTGCTGCTTCTGCAAAAATATCACGCAAACTTTGCGACCAAAGTTCGCCAAACTTGGTTAATCCAACTCCTACTATTGCTACTTCTCTCATTTCTTTCTCCTTTTAGTCATTAAATTGAATTTTTTTGCGATATGCAGCATATTGTCCATAAGATAAATAAATCTTGTTGTTGTCAAGTAATTCTCTCATCTTTGGTGCTCTGTCTTGCACTTCTGTAATTTTATCTGTTGCACGGAAGATGAACGAATCACTTCCAGCACCCGAACCAAACGAAACTAATAATGCTAATTCGCCCGGTTTCAACACGTCCATAATTGCAGAAAATCCAGTTATTGACGAACCCGAATAAGTATTGCCCATCGTGTTCACAACCCAACCTTGCTTCATTTGTTCATCGGTAAATCCCATAGTTTTGCCTGCCTTCAATGGAAAACGTCCATTTGGCATATGGAATACTGCGTGAGCAAATTCTTCTGGTTTTATGCCTGATTTTTCTAAAATTATTTTAGTTGAATTCAATACATGTTTGAAATAAGCGGGATCGCCAGTAAATCTACCGCCGTGACGGGGATACATTTCGTATTCTCTTCTCCAGAAATCAGCTGTATCTGATGTAAATGAATGAGTTTCAACTACTTCGGCAATAACATTTTCATCACCAAAAATGAAAGCACTGCCGCCAGCTGCTGCTGAATATTCCAAAGCATCGCCAGGGGCCCCTTGCGAAGTGTCAGCACCAATTCCCAATGCATATTTCATATTGCCAGATTTCACGTGGCTATATGCAACAAACATTGCTTCGGCACCAGCTTTGCAAGCAAATTCAAAATCAGCAACGTGAACATTTGGACCAATGCCTATTGCATCAACCAAAACAGTTCCCGAAGGTTTTACTGCATACGGATGGGATTCCGAGCCGATATAAACTGCTCCGATATCCTGTGGATTGATTTGAGCTCTTTTTAGAGCATTTTTTGCAGCCTCAACTGCAATTGTAATTGTGTCTTCATCGCGACCGGGAACGGTTTTTTCGAGCATCATTAATCCTTTTTCGATTACTTTTGCATCGTCTCCCCATTGTTCAGCGATTGTGCTTGTTCGTATTCTGTATCTTGGAACATAAGAACCATAGCCTACTATACCTGCCATACACACTCCTAAATTAAGTTGTTTATGTAATAGTTAATGTTAATTATATTTGTTTTATTTTTCATAAGTGTGATTTCTTTTGTCATTATTCAATTTGAAGTGATTTTTTTAAATCCTCTAATTCAATAAAGTCTCTATCACTGCTATTTTTTGCTTCACGCAAATCTATTAAATCTTCGTAATCTTCTAAAATTTCTTTTATCTTTTCAAATTCATCAAAAGGCAAAACGACGTAATCGTTTTTACCGCTATTTTTGATATACTGTGGATGTAAAATTGTCATTATTAACTCCTATTTATAAATTTCTTTTCGATGTTTTATTCTATAAATTATAATCAAATTATTTTCTATTTCAAATAAAACTCTGTAAATCCCTACTCGTAAACGATATTTTGGTGTATAATTTGTTAATTTTTTCACATCACCTTTCATATCCTCACTTAATAATTCAATTTTTGATAAAATAAGTTTTTGATAATTTTTATCTATATTTAATAAATCTATTTGTGCTTTTTTATCAAATATTATTTTATATTTCATAATTAAAATCGATGTTAATTTCAGTATTACTCAAAAAATTATAACTTTAACCTAATTACTGAGCAATCTCATAAAGCCTTTCGGGGGCAATATCAACTTCGTCAAACCAAGTTAAGGTTATGCCATCAAGCGAAAAATTCTTGAAATACTCCAAATCTTTAAAAGCGTAAAAAACTCCACCTCGATTTTTATAATTTTCTAAGTCAACAATTCCTACTTTACCATCTTTAAATTGCAATTCAATTTTATAGTCTTTTAAATATCTTGCTCTTGTTATAATATAATGCATTTTTCTCCCTTTATTTTAAAGGTTCAATTTTTTGTGGTTTTTGATCATTTTGAGCTAAATTCCAATTTTCCATCAATTCATTTTTATGATTTAACGCCCATTCAACAACAAGTGCCGTTGCCTTAGGTGGCAACTCGCCTTGCATTAGTCCTAAATCTGAAATTCTAAAAACTGCATTGTTTTCATTATACTGAACATGAAAATGTGGTGGATTATGCTCATCATAATACATCGAAATTCTAATTCCATAAAATCTACTAATCTCGGGCATAATTTACACTCCTCTAATCTAAACGTTTGCAACAAGTGGAAATTGTGATGGATGTTCTATAATTTCCTTTGTTAAATCAATATCTAATTTTTCCCAATAAAAATGATTATCTGTAATCTCCTTTACATCAACAATATCATCTATTGTACTTTTTTTAAACCAAGGAAAATCATCAAAAGAAAGAAACATTTCACATCCTTTACTCAATAGCCAAAAACCATTGCTTGAAATATTTGTAACTTCAACTTCCGAAATATTTTGTCCATTTTGATTTAAACTCATTTTCATACTCTACAATTATTTTTTCAATTTCATTTAATTTCTGTTCTGAAAAATTTTTATTTAATGCTAACTCAACTTGTGCTATAACCAAAATTTTGCCTCTCCTTCAGGGGAGTTTATGTGACTATGCATTCTGGTTTCTTCTCTTGAAAAAAAAGAAAAACCTCAAATTACCTATTTTCAAAATTGTGGGCAATATTCCATACTCCTACTTAATGATTCCAATTATCTTCATTCTTAACCTAATTATTGAGCAATCTCATAAAGCCTTTCGGGGGCAATATCAGCACCGTTAGGAAAACATATAGTCCAGCCATCAATTGAAAAGTTCTTTACAAACTCTTCATTTTCTAAGTCTTTAAAAACTTCAAACTCTTTATATCGTCTATCTGTTTCAATTAAGTTCTTCAAGTCAAATAATTTAATTTCACCATTTCCAAAAAGCAACGAAAACTTAAAATCTCCGAGATATTTTGCATCTTTTAACCAAACTAATTCCATAATTTACTCCTTATTCAAGTGGTTCAATTTTGAAAAAATTTCCTTTTGTTTGTAAACTCTCCCAATCTGTCATAAGTTCTTGTAAATGTAATTCTCTCCATCTATTTACAAGTGCCCTTGCAGTTGGTTTTAATTTACCTACTAACTCACCTGTTACAATATTCATAATTGCCTTTTCTTCACCATATTCAATGTGAAAATGAGCAGGTGGATGGTCGACATACATCGTAATTCTTATTCCATAAAACCTACTTATCTCGGGCATGATTCACAATCCTCTAATTTAAACGTTTGCAACAAGTGGAAATTGTGATGGACATTCTATAATTTCCTTTCATTATAATCTAACCACCAAGACCACTAAGATAAA
>DYLM01000016.1:15093-30946 GCA_020722095.1 Chloroherpeton thalassium | reverse complement strand
AAATAGAATTCATTGCAGAAGCAGAAAGCGATGCAGGAATAGAATTCTACGCCTTTGATTTTAACTATGACGAAGAAACTAAGATATTTTCTGCAGAGCAGATGCTAAATAAGGAAGGCAAATCAACTTACAAGTTCAAACCAGGAACACATACCATAGCCGTAAAAGCAGTAGACTCCGAAGGATTAGAAGCCTTCGAAGTAATAAAAATAAAAGTAAATGGAATGGTAGAGAGAGAGTAAGGAAATGTTGAAAAATAAACATAAATTCTTCTTTAACTAATAGCCAAATACACATAATAAGATAAGAATTCACTCCGATAAGATGAGTTCTTGTCTTGGAAAGATGAATGATGTGGGAATTTTATTAGGAATAATTACAAAAAAAAGGCTGCCTTTTGTGAGACAGCCTTTTTAATATGATTTATACGAAAATTAATTATCTAAAAGTTCTTTTTCTTTTTCTGAAACTACTTTGTCAATTTTACTAATAAATTCATCAGTTGCTTTTTGAAGTAATTCCTCACCTTTCTTCTTTTCGTCTTCGGAAATTTCTTTGGCTTTTTCGGCTTTTTTGAAACTTTCCATATAATCACGGCGAAGATTACGAATAGCTACTTTTCCTTCTTCAGCATATTTTTTAGTTAATTTCACAAATTCCTTGCGGCGTTCTTCGGTTAATGGTGGCACATTAATTCTAATGATATTGCCATCATTTTGTGGATTGAATCCCAAATCAGCCTGTTGAATAGCTTTTTCGATATTATTCAAAATTGATTTGTCGTAAGGATTGATAACAATAGAGCGAGCATCAGGCACGGAAATATTTGCAGTTTGCGAAAGTTGAGTTGGGCTACCGTAATATTCAACAGTAACATCATCTAATATTGATGCAGTAGCTCTGCCAGTTCTAACTTTGGAAATTTGCAACGAGTAATGCTCAAAAGATTTTTGCATATTTTTGCGAGCGTTATCAAGAATTTCGTTTGTTGACATTTTATACCTCTTTATTGAAGGAAATAACTGAACCTAAATTTTCACCCATCAGTAAGTTGAGTAAATTTCCTTTTTGGTTAATATTAAATACAATAATTGGTAAATCATTTTCTTTACACAAAGTGAAAGCAGTTTGGTCCATCACTTTTAAGTTATTGTTAATTACAAAATCATAATCAATTTTCTCGAAGAATTCGGCATTTGGTACTTTTTCGGGGTCGGCAGAATAAACGCCATTCACACGAGTACCTTTAAGAATAGCTTCGGCTTCGATTTCAATTGCACGCAGAACAGCAGCAGTGTCGGTAGTGAAATATGGGATACCAGTTCCTGCCCCAAAGATAACAACGCGACCTTTTTCGAGATGACGGATTGCACGGCGGCGAATTAATGGTTCGGCAATTTGCTCCATTTTGATTGCGGATTGCAAACGAGTGTCCACTCCCATCGATTCCAAAGCATTTTGCAATGCAATAGAATTCATCATAGTTGCGAGCATTCCCATATAGTCGCCCGAAACTTTGGTGATACCATTAGCAGCAGCCTGAACGCCACGGAAAATATTACCACCACCAATAACTAAACCAACTTGCACACCTTGTTTGTGGATCGAAGCAACCTCTTCGGCATAAGAATAAAGAGCCTTGGGATCAATCCCAAAGCTCTGTTCACCCATTAATGCTTCACCACTAAGTTTTAAAAGAATTCTTCGATATTTGAGTTCCATCGATTACTCCTCAGTAGATTCACCAAGGAAATATCTACGGTATGATTTAATCTTAACAGTTGTTCCTAATTCTTTGCTAATTTCTGCAACAACATCATTTATAACTTTGTTTGGATCTTTAACAAAAGTTTGTTCATTTAAGCAAAATTCACTGAAAAATTTATCTAATTTACCTTGAGCAATTCTTTCTGCGATTTCAGGTTTTTTACCTTCTGCAATAGCTGCTTGAGTGTAAATTTCTTTTTCTTTGTCTAAAGTTTCTTGATTTACTGATGAACGATCTACGAATCTTGGATTCATTGCAGCAACTTGCATAGCAATATCGCGACCCAATAGACGAGCAGACTCAGTAACATTTGCAACATCACCTTCAAATTCAATTAAAACGCCAAGCTTGCTACCAGCGTGAATATAATCAACAATAAAACCATTGCTTGTATTGATTTTTTCAAATCTTCTGATGCCAATATTTTCTGAGAATTTAGCTAAAATTTCGTTATGAATACCTTGAACAGTATCAGTTCCAAAATTTACACTCAATAATTCAGCTAATGAATTAACATTATTATTATGATAAGCATCGGCGACTATTTCGGCATATTTAATGAATTCTTCGTTACGAGCAACAAAGTCGGTTTCGCAATTAAGTTCAACTATACTTGCATTTTTATAGTCATTGCTAATACGAGTAGCAACAATACCTTCGTTAGCAGCTTTGCTTGCTCTTTTTTCAGCAGAAGCAGCACCTTTTTTGCGGAGAATCTCGATTGCTTCTTTCATATCACCGTTAGCTTCAACAAGTGCTTTTTTGCAATCACCCATTCCAGCACCAGTCTTTTCACGAAGGTCTTTGACCATTTGTGGAGTAATATCAGCCATAATTTAATACCTTATTTATAATTAATTATTATTCGTTTGAATCTTTTGTTACTTCTTCTTTAACATTTTCAGTTACTTCTGCTTCAACAACATTATCTTTAGTTTGATTTTTTCTACCGCGGAATTTTCTTTGTTCTTTAACTGAATCTTCAGTTGTTCCTTGTTCTTTGGAAATTCTATCCTCAGTAGCTGCTAATTCTGCATTGCGAATCTTAAGCAATGAACCACCTTCAATTACTGCATCAGCAATTATTTTAGTAATAAGTTCAATAGCTTTGATTGAATCATCATTTGCTGGAATTGGGAAATCCACCAAGTCTGGATCGGTATTTGTATCAACCATCGCAATGATAGGAATACCTAATACTTTAGCTTCCTTCAAAGCAATATGCTCTTTCTTAATATCAACAACAAACAATGCCCCAGGAGTGCGATTCATTGTTTCTATACCGCCAAATACTTTACGAAGTCTATCGCGTTCGCGGTTCATCATTAATCTTTCTTTCTTAGTTAATCTTTCGAAAGTACCGTCAACTTCCATTTTATCAATGGCATTTAATCTTTTGATACTTTTACGAATTGTAATGAAATTTGTAAGCATTCCACCAAGCCATCTGTCTGAAACATAATTGCAATTAGCTCTTTTAGCTTCGTTTTCAATAACATTCTTAGCTTGATTTTTTGTTCCGACAAACATAATATTACGACCTTGTGTTGCTAAATTATAAGCAGCATTACGAGCAAAATCTACTAAGATTTGAGTTTTTCTAAGGTCAAGAATATGAATGCCATTTTTTTCGCCGAAAATAAATTTGGACATTTTTGGATTCCAACGGCGAGTTAAATGTCCAAAGTGTGCACCTGATTCTAACAGGCTTTCTATCGAAACATAATGTTCCATTTTTGTCTCCTTGTTATTCATCTGCTACCTTCATCTTGTTTGAACATTCAATTGAACACAATCAAACAATCCAATAGCATGATTTGATAATTGTAATATTAACGTTTTGAGAATTGGAATCTCTTACGTGCTTTCTTTTGACCATATTTTTTACGTTCAACCATTCTTGGATCTCTGCGGAGGAGACCTTCGGGCTTTAATTTGCCACGTAATTCTTCCTCGAATTCAACTAATGCACGAGCAATACCTAATTGAATTGCTCCTGCTTGACCACTTTGTCCACCACCGTTAGTTTTGATGATAACATCAAATCTGCCTAAAGAATCTGTGATTTTCAAAGGTTTAATTGCTTGTTCGCGATTAGCTTCTACTGGAAAATATTCAAAAAATGTTTTGTTATTTACAGTGATTTTTCCTGTTCCAAGCATCAATCTAACTTGTGCAATTGCGGTTTTTCTTCTTCCAGTTGCCTGAAATTCTTTCATTTTTAAGTCCTTTTAATTATACTTAAATTCGTAATTCTTTGGTTGTTGTGCTTCGTGTGGATGGGTATTTCCACGGTATACTTTAAGTTTTTTAATTACCTGTCTGCCTAAACGATTTTTAGGAATCATTCCCCAAACTGCTCTTTCGATAATTAATTCGGGATGCTTTACAAGCAATTCTTTGAATTTGCGGAACTTAGCTCCGCCTGGATAACCTGAGTGGTTGAAATATTCTTTCATCTCAGCTCTTTTTCCTTCTAACTGAACTAATTCAGCATTAAGTACTATTACAAAATCTCCTGCGTCTACGTGTGGAGTAAAGGTTGGTTTGTGCTTGCCACGAAGTAAAATTGCAACTTCAGTAGCAACTCTACCTACTGTTTTACCAGCAGCATCCACAATCCACCAGTCTCTGGTAGCGTCTTCCTTACGGAGGGATTTTGTGATTTTTGCAGCGATATTCACTTCAAAAACTCCTTTATTAGAAAAATTGTGATTATATAGATTACAAAATTACAAAAATAATTCGAAATATTAACTAAATCCTTGATTTTTAATTGCAATTGTTGTGTTTTTATTGCTATTATTTATTCTTCTAAATCGCTTAGAAAATTCAGCAATGGAAAAAAATTATAACCGAAATTATTTATTTTTTGAAATATATCTGTATGTACAAAATATATTTGTATATTTGTAATTAATTATTATCAAAATTTTCAACATTATCGACATTATCAACATTTTTATTCAAAATTATTTTTTTTAGATTATGGAACAGAAAAGAACAGAAATTATTACAATTCGCGTTAATGAAATGGAAAAAGAACAATTCAAATTCCTTTCAAATTTATATGGTTTCTCTATTTCTAAACTTATTAAAACATTAGTAAATAGAGAACTTTCTGAGCGAAAATTGACCGCAGTAGAAATCAGAAATTTACCCAAAGAACTAAGAACGCAAATACTTGCAAAAATGACAAGTGATTCATTGCCATATTATCAAAAATATAAAGACGAACTTTTTGTTGAAGAAATTTTTGATGGTGTGGAATAAGTATGATAATTGATAATTTAAGTCAGGGTGATATTTGTTTGGTGAATTTCGATCCAACTATTGGAGATGAAATCAAGAAGATTAGACCAGCAATGATAATTAGTAGTGATGTAACAATTGGATTTGATTTGAAAATAGTCGTTCCAATAACCTCTTGGAGAGATGAGTTTTCCAAAATTTGGTGGTTAGTAAAATTGCAGCCAAATGCGATGAATAATTTAGACAAAGTTAGTGCTGTTAATTGTTATCAAATGCGATATATTTCGATAGATAGAATTATTCGAGTTATCGGAAGAGAAGATACTGAATTGGAAAATATCATTGCAACATCGCAGAATTGTATAGAAATTTAATAGATTACATAGCTCACATATTTGCAAAATCGATTTCTTTTTATGCAAGAACATTTGCTTAATAGCATAGTTTGGGAAAAATTTCTGAATTTTGTACTCTTTCCAAATTCAAAAATTAAATAACTATGTTAAACATCTTGAATGTAACTGTAAATTTTGGTAATAAATTCTTATTTGATAATGTTTCGATTGCCGTGGGAGAAAATGATAGAATCGGACTGATAGGTAGAAATGGTACAGGCAAATCTACAATGCTCAAAATAATCTACGGCTTAGAAACCCCCGAAAGTGGAAAAATCAATATGCCTAATGGCTAAAAAATCGGCTACTTACCCAAAGAAATTCAAACCGACTCCATCAAAACTATCTACGAAGAAGCCGAAAGTGATATGACCGACCTGAAAAAATTGTAAGATGATATTCATTGCTACACTCAAGAGATTTAGGAAAGAACTGATTACGAATCAGATGCACAATTTAAACAGCAAACTCGATACAATCACAACCCGCTGGTTAGAATTATCAGAAAAAGTATAAAAATAAAATTCAATTATCCGCTCATAGAGGTTGTCTCATAAATCAGCTTTGCTGTCAGGTGGTTGTCTCATAAATCAGATTTTACAAAACAATTTCCATCAATCAAGATATGGCTTGAGGGAATTATTTCTACAAAGGTTATTAGGTTAAATAAGGTTTTATAATGTTTTTATCAGAGCCTCCCCCTTTTATTCCCCCTGTGTGAGGGGGATATTTTTCTTGTATTCCCCCTCTGTGAGGGGGATTTAGGGGGAGGCTATGGATTCCCGTTTGCACGGGAATGACAATTTTGAAATATTTTGGACTTATGAGACAGCCTCGAGGGTTTGTTGAATATATTTGTCAAAAATATAAAATGGGATTTATTTGTTCTCACTTGGTTGAATTACACTACCAAATCCATTAATGATAATTTCGGGAGTGTCCTTGCTATTTGTTTCAAATTTTACATTTGCTTGGAATCTGCCAGGAATCGAGGGAATCATTTTTGCTTCCAAAGTAAAATCACTATTTGGTTTAAGTTCATCACCTTCTTTGATGTTCAATTTCAAATCACTTGGATAGATGTCGACTTTAATAATTTTGATTGGCTCGCTTGTAGAATTTGTGATAATAACCTTGGAAATAGTTTCTTTGCCAACAGGCATATTTGCAAAATTAAAATATTGGGGGAAAAGAGAAATCGGCTTGATAACATAAGTCTTTAACCAAATTGTCTTCTGAGCTGCCGAAGGATCATTTGAACGAACATCGATGGTCTTTTGTACTTTGCCAGAATAAGTGGAGATATTTAAAGAAACAAAAATACTTGCAGTATCATTCGGAGCAATTTCGGATTTAGAGATTGGTGCGGTTGTACACCCACAAGTTGGATTAACTGAATAAATAATCAACGTCTGGTCGCCAGCGTTTTTAACTACCAAAGTAGTTGTAAGCTTCTGTTGAGTGGATTTGCTTTCGCCCCAATCATAAGTATCGCCACCTACAATTTCTATCTTGGGTTGAGCAAATGTTGCCATTGTCAAAGCAAAGAATGCGATTAATAAAAAATATCTTTTCATATTTACCTAAAATTGTTTAATTTTACATATCTTTAAACGTATAAAATTGAAAATAATTATTAAGAGAGTTGAATTATGTTTTCATTAGAATTATCAGATATTCAAAAAACAATATTAGAAACAGCAAAGAAATTTGCAACTGAAGTGATTGCTCCCGGTGCAATCGAACGTGATATCAATCATAGCTTTCCCAAAGATATTCTCCATCAATTAGGAGAATTGGGATTTATGGGCGTTACTGTTCCCGAAGAATACGATGGAGTGGGATTAGACACAATTAGCTATGTGCTTGCTTTGCGCGAAATAGCAAAAGCAGACGCTGGAGTGGCAATTCCCGTTTCTGTGCAAAATTCCCTTGTAAATTGGATTTTCTACAATTATGGCAATGATCATTTGAAAGAAAAATATCTTAAACCACTTGCACGTGGAGAGATGATAGGTGCTTATAGTCTAAGCGAACCCGAAGCCGGTAGTGATGCCAGAATGCTAACTACTCGTGCTGAATTTATTGATGGCAAATGGGTGATAAATGGCTTGAAAAATTGGGTTTCTACGGGCGTTAGTGCTGATATTTATGTCGTGTTTGCACAAACAAATCCTGCATTAGCTCATCGCGGAATCGCTGCATTTGCAATCGAGAAAGGTACACCTGGCTTTGAACCTTTAAAGAAGGAAGATAAAATGGGAATGCACTCCAGCGAAACTGTTTCATTAGCCCTAACCAATGTGGAAGTGCCCGAAGAAAATGTAATTGGCAAAGTAGGCGAAGGATTTTACATTGCTATGCGTGCATTGAATGGTGGAAGAATTGGTATTGCTGCACAAGCTGTAGGAATTGCTCAAGCTGCTCTTGAGAAATCAGTGCGATATGCAAAAGCTCGCAAAACAATGGGCAAACCAATTTCTGAACATCAAATTATTCAATATAAATTATCGCAAATGAGTATGAAAATTTCTGCTGCCGAAATGTTAGTATTCAAAGCAGCTTATTTGCGTGATAGCGGTGCCGACCATGCTCGTGCTGCATCGGAAGCGAAACTATTTGCAACCACAATAGCAAACGAAGTTACTCGCGAAGCAGTTCAAATTCACGGTGGTTATGGCTACATTCGCGAATACGAAGTGGAAAGATTAATGAGAGATGCCAAAGTTACTGAAATATACGAGGGTACAAGCGAAATTCAATCTCTTGTGATTGCCCGAGAATTATTCAAAGAAATAGATTAATAAGACTATTTAAAAAATTTCATTTCTGTTTTATTTCAATTATTCAAGTAAATAGTAAAAAATAAAATGGAAAACATTCGTCTGAATAAACAAAAGAGGAATTAACGATGAGTACTTATGAAGAAACATTGTATTTGCTATCTAAGCTTTCTGATTTTGATAGACTGTCCATTTACAAAATGTTAAAGAACAAATTGAAAATATAAGTGACTTTGATTATCAAGCAGAAAGAATATTAACTCTTAAACAAGTTCATAACGGAGAAAAGAAACTTGAAACTGTTGATGAAATGTTGCAAAGACTTTGGAATAAAATCTCTTGAAATGTGTGAAGTGAAAATTTTTAAATACAATGTGTTAATAACTTTATTAAAGGAAAATTTTATGAAAAAAATTACATTTTTAATTGTAGCATTTTGGCTACTTTCAAATTTCGCATATAGCCAACAGGCTTTTGTTCTATTTTTACCAAAAGAAGGTTTGAATACCGCAATAACGAAGGCTATTGAAGCGGGAGTTCCTACTCCGCAACTTAAACTTGTGGCAACTACTTCGCAGAATATACCAAATGCACCCGAGCAATTAAAACCCGAAATCGACCCAACAACAGGCAAGTCTGCTGTGTGGCTTTATCAATTCATCGATAAAGATGTTGATACACTTCAAGCATTCATCGGGGTTGTTAAGTTTTCGCTCTTTGGCATTGACCAATTTATGGGTCTTTCGATTGATATTAGTTTGCTGAATATGTTGCCCAATTTGCAAGGCACAATTCAGCAATTTGATTGGAAGCAAACTGACGAAGTTTTTGCATCAATTTTGAATAATCAATCATTCAAAACGTTTGCTACAGCTAATCCCAATTATAAATTTGCAAATTCCGTACTTGGTTTGAATACTATCAACCCTTTATATGAATTAAATAAACCTTAT
Source organism: Chloroherpeton thalassium (assembly GCA_020722095.1). Taxonomy (GTDB): domain Bacteria; phylum Bacteroidota; class Ignavibacteria; order Kapaibacteriales; family UBA2268; genus GWF2-33-9. The sequence continues at coordinate 21,795 of DYLM01000016.1, read as the reverse complement.
TGGATGACTTTTATTGCCAAAGACACAGCACAAACTCCCGATTTTCCAATGACTTGCACTACTAACGCATTAACAGGTGCCACCGATTGTTTAGCACTAAATTCTGTTGATGAAGATAATTCCGATGTTTCGGTTTATCCAAATCCAGCAATAGATGCAATTAATATTGTATTTAATTCCGAAATTGGCAACCAAACTACTATTTCAATCGTTGATATTGATGGCAAAGAGATAATGAATTATCCAATTCATTCTTATGATAAATTCAATTTATTACAAACATCTTTCTTGCCGAATGGAGAATATTTCCTTGTTATTTATGGTAATACAACAATCGTTAAAAAATTCATTAAAGAAGGAAAATAGAGGCTTCGTTTATTATTAATAATTGAAAAAAATGTTATAAAGGTTTTGCTTTTAGAAAAATGGCAAAACCTTTTATTTTATGTATAAGAAAATATTATTTACAAGTGGAAGTTAAACATAACAACAAAATATATCGGTTTTTTTGTTATTGTATTTTCATTCGAGAATTATCGTTAATTTTCTCTAATCATTTGATTATTCTTAACAAATTCATATTTTTGAATTTTATTAATCATTAACAAATCAATTTTTATGACTCAACAAATTAACAAAAATCTCAGTGAATCTAAAGTTGCAAGATGGTCAGCTCTCGCTTTAGTTTCTTTTACTATGCTTACTGGATATTTTATCACTGATGTTATGGCTCCATTATCGGGCTTACTCGAAGGAAATTTGGGATGGGACAGAGCGGATTTCGGTCTCTTCAATAGTGCTTATGGCTGGTTTAACGTATTCTTTTTAATGCTTATTATTGGTGGATTAATCCTTGATAAACTTGGAGCACGATTCTCGGGCTTAATGTCTACAATAATTATGCTTATTGGTGTAAGTTTGAAATATTGGTCAGTTTCTACTCATTCACTTGACGGACAAGTTTGGGATATTCTATGGTTTCAAGCAAAAGCCCAAGTTTTTTTGGCAGGATTGGGATTTGCAATATTTGCTGTCGGCGTAGAAGTAGCTGGAATTACAGTAACTAAAATTATTGTAAAATGGTTCAAAGGCAAGGAAATGGCTCTTGCTATGGGCTTACAAGTGGCTGTTGCACGCTTGGGAACAGCTGCCGCACTTGCAACTGCAGTTCCAATTGCTAAATTTACTGGCGTTATTGATATATCGCGTCCAGTTTTATTCGGTGTTTTGATGGCTATTATTGGCTTACTTTCCTTTATTGTTTATATGGTTATGGATAGGAAATTAGATGCATCTGGTGTTAAAGAAGAAAAATCAGACGAAGAGTCATTCAAAATTTCTGATATTTTCAAGATTATTACTAATAAAGGTTGGTGGTATATTGCAATTTTGTGCGTTTTGTTCTACTCGGCAGTGTTCCCATTTTTGAAATATGCAACTGATTTAATGGTAAATAAATTTTCTGTGCCTGATAATATTGCCGGTTTAATTCCTTCGATGCTACCTTTTGGTACAATTTTATTAACTCCCTTTTTTGGCAATCTTTATGATAGAAAAGGCAAAGGTGCTTCAATTATGATTATTGGCTCTTTATTATTAATCTTTGTTCATACAATGTTTGCAATTCCAATGTTAAATAATTGGATTATCAGTATTGTTTTGATGATGATTTTGGGCATTGGATTTTCCTTGGTTCCATCTGCAATGTGGCCCTCTGTTCCCAAGATAATTCCCGAAAATCAATTAGGAACTGCTTATGCTTTAATATTTTGGGTTCAAAATTGGGGATTAATGGGTGTTCCTGCTTTGATTGGTTGGGTTTTGGAAACCTATTGCATCACTGGACAAGTAATGCGAAACGGAGTAATGGTAAATCAATACGATTACACTTTGCCAATGGCTATTTTTGCAATGTTTGGAATTGCTGGTTTGATATTTGCCTTCTTATTGAAAATAGAAGATAAGAAAAAAGGCTACGGATTAGAATTGCCGAACATAAAACATTAAAATTAAAATTACAATACATTAATTAGTACTAATAACCTTCCAATGGTTCAAAACATTCGGAAGGTTTTTTTGAGGTTGTCTTATCAGTTGATTATTTGGAAATTATTAAAAAAATATTTTAAAACCTTATTGAATTTAATAACCTTAGTAGAGAAAAATTGACCATCCCAAACATAACAACCTTATTTCCTGATTATTTTAAATTAAATATGAAAATAAGGTTTGAGGTCTAAAATGGAAAATATTTCTACTAAGGTTAATAATGAGGATAAGGTTTTTCTATGTTATATAATTCCCTCAAGCCATATCTTGATTGATAGAAATTTTTTTGTAAAATTGGACTCATAAGACAGCCTCGAAATTTGAAATGAACCTTCCGAAGGTTAAAAAGAAAAATTATTGGTCAGAGCAAGCTCTGCCACTACAAAATTGGATGTTTTTTATCAGAACCTCCCCAAAACCCCACCTGTCCCGACCTGCCGGGATCACGGATGGGGGAATAAAAGGGGGAGGGGTAACATTTTATTTATTATTTTTATAAAATTCTTCCATAAATTTTGCCAAGAATTCAACTGATTCTATTGGGCAAGCATTGTAGATTGATGCACGAATTCCACCAACAGCACGATGTCCCTTCAATCCAAACATTCTTTGTTTTTTGGATTCATCAGCAAATTTAGCTTCTAATTCTGGAGTAGGTAAATTCCAAGTTACATTCATTAATGAACGATCTTCTTTAACTTTTACAGCACCTTTATAAAATTCTGGATAAGCATCAATTAAATCGTAAATAATTTTTGCTTTCTTTTCGTTTTGTGCTTGTACGGCAGCAAGTCCGCCAAGATTCAAAATCCATTTTAAAGTACGGGATACAACAAATATTGGCAATACTGGAGGAGTATTATACAATGATTCTTTATCATAATGAGTTCGATATTTCATCATAGTATAGCCATCTTTGCGAGCTTTTTCTTCAATGTATGATTTTTTAACAATTACAACTGTAACTCCAGCGGGTCCAACATTCTTTTGGGCACCTGCATAAATGATTGATGCTTTTGCAAAATCGTGTTGTAAGGCTAAAAAGTCAGATGAATGATCTACAATTAATGGAACATTTCCTGTTTCGGGGAAAGCTTTCCATTCAGTTCCATAAATTGTATTGTTGGAAGTAATGTGTAGATAATCTGCAGTTGGGGTGATTGTAAAATCTTTGGCAATGTGATTATAATTCACATCTTTTGAAGAAGCAATTACATTTGTTTTTCCAGTTATTTTTGCTTCTTTAATTGCACGGTCAGACCAATAGCCTGAATCAATATAATCAGCTTCGTTAACTAAAAAATTGTAAGGAACCATCGCAAATTGTGTGCTTGCTCCACCACCCATAAAAAGTACAGCATATTCTTCTTTTGGAAGATTCATAATGTTAAGTAAATCATCTTGAGCTTCTTTGATTACAGCATCAAAAGCTTTGTCGCGGTGGCTAATCTCCATAATCGAAACGCCAAGATTATTGAAATCATAAACTGCATCGCGAGTTTCTTCAACAACTTGCAAAGGTAATATTGCAGGTCCTGCATAGAAATTGTGTGCTCTTTCCATATTTTTTTCCTTTTTTTTGATAAAAGTTTTTTTAATAATTCAAAATTAGAAAAATATAAAATTTTAATACTATAAAACAAAGTTTTTTTTTACTCTTGTATTATTTTTTTCTAATTTTGTAGTTATAAAAATTACACAAAATTAATTTTTATAATTTTAACTACATTTTTAGAGGTATAAAATGAAAATCGTTATATCAGATGGAATGAGCAAAGAAGGAATCGAAATTTTAGCAAATGCTGGATTAGAAATCACTAATCAGAAATTTACTCCTGAAGAACTATTAGCTCGCATCAATGAATTTGATGCAATTCTTGTTAGATCTGCAACGAAAGTTACCAAAGAAGTAATTGATGCTGGTACAAATTTGAAAGTTATCGCTCGTGGCGGTGTTGGATTAGATAATATCGATGTTGCTTATGCAAAAGAAAAAGGAATTTTAGTGTTAAATACGCCTGGCGCTTCCTCGATTTCTGTTGCAGAAATGGCATTGTCGCACTTATTTGCTCTTGCAAGATTTACTTATAAAAGCACTCAAGATATGCAAACTGGCAAATGGCCCAAAAAAGAATATTCAGATGGTTTTGAATTAACTGGAAAGACTGTTGGTATTTTGGGACTGGGAAATATTGGACGCGAATTTGCAAAAAGAGCAATCGGCTTATGTATGAATGTAATCGCTCACGATCCTTTTGTGACTTCCACAGATATGAATGTTAAATTAGTTTCAAAAGATGAATTACTTGCAACTTCAGATATTATCTCGATGCACTTACCAAAAATCAAAGGCGAAGGCTATGTGATTGCAAAACCAGAATTCGACAAAATGAAAAAAGGCGTTGTTTTAATCAATGCTGCTCGTGGTGGAGTTGTTTCCGAAACTGATTTATTGGAAGCATTGAATTCAGGTAAAGTAAAATATGCTGGTATTGATGTATTTGAAAATGAACCTCCAACTGAAGCTCAAAAAGATTTGATGAGCCATCCAAATGTTTCATTATCACCACATATTGGCGGTTCCACTCCCGAAGCACAAACAAGAGTTGGAATTGAAATTGCAGAAAAAATTGTTAAAGCATTAAATAATAATTAATTATTGGAGTTATAAATGTCAGTATTCAAGCCATTTAAAGCCTGGAGACCAAAACCAGAATTAGCACAAAAAGTTGCTTCCAAACCTTATGATGTATTAAATTCCGAGGAAGCTCGTTTAGAAGCTAAAGGCAATGAATTATCCTTTTTGCACGTTGGCAAACCAGAAATCGACCTTCCCGTTGATGTTGATATTCATTCGGAAATTGTGTATCAAACTGCCAAGAAGAATTTAGATAAATATATTGAAAATAATATTATTGTTGAAGATGCAACGCCAAATTATTATATTTATGCTCAAACAATGGATGGAAGAATCCAATATGGTTTTGTTGGGCTTGCTTCTGTTGATGATTATTGGAATGATATAATCAAAAAACACGAAAAAACTCGTAAAGATAAAGAAGAAGATAGGGCAAATCACGTTCGCTATACAAATAGCCATTCTGGACCAATTTTCCTAACTTTCCCCGATAATCCTGAATTGCAAAATGTTATTGATAAAGTTGTTTCGGGCAATCCAAATACTGATATTATCAGCGATGATGGTATTCGCCACCAAGTGTGGGTTGTTACAGATGAGCAATTAATCAATCACATTCAAACGATTTTTGCAAATACTCCAAATCTTTATGTTGCTGATGGTCATCATCGCTCTGCAGCTGCTTCAATTGTTGGTCGCGAACGTCAACTTGCTAATCCAAACCACACCGGAGACGAGGAATATAATTTCTTTTTGGCTGTTGCATTCCCAGCTTCTCATTTGTATATTATGGATTATAATAGATTAGTTAAAGATTTAAAGAACTTAACTTCTGATGAATTCATTAATTTGCTTAAGTCAAATTTTGCAGTTCAAGAATCCAATATTCCTGTTAAACCTGCTAAAAAAGGTGAATTTGGAATGTATTTGTACGATAAATGGTATAAATTAACTGCAAATAATGATTTATTAAATATCACCGATCCAATTGAAAAATTAGATGTTTCAATTCTTCAAAAATATGTTTTAAGTAATATTTTGGGAATTGATGACCCACGCACAGATAAACGCATCGACTTTGTTGGCGGTATTCGTGGTTTGCAAGAATTGGAACGCAGAGTAAATTCAAAAGAAATGGTTTTGGCTTTCTCGATGTTTCCAACTTCAATTAACGAACTTATTGATATTGCCGATGCAGGACAAATTATGCCCCCTAAATCCACTTGGTTTGAGCCAAAACTTAGAGATGGATTATTTATTCACTTTTTTTAATAGGATAATTTTATGACAAAAATTTTCATCAAAACATTCTTGGAAGCAATATTTGCTATTGCAATTCTTGGAATATTTCCTGCAACAACTTTTTCTTTAGATGAAAAAAGTAAAGATTGTGGGGATCATTCTTCCAATGAGCAAATTGTAAAAGTTAAAGAAATAGAAGATTTCAACGAAACTATGCACACACTTTGGCACGATGGATGGGTTAACAAAGATATTAAAATGTTAACTGAAATGTACCCAAAAGCAGAAACATTTGTGAACAATTTGGAAAAAGCTGGTATCCCAAAAGGGTTAGAAGACCGCAAAGATAAATGGCAACGTGGAGTTAAAGCTATCAAACTTGCACTAACAAATTACAAAGATGCAGTTGATCAAAAACAAGAGAAGGAATTGATTGATGCTGTTGAAAGATTTCATCAAATTTTTGAAGTAATTGTTTCGATGACCAAGCCTTATGTTAAGGGAGTTGAAGAGTTTCACAAGCCAATGGCAAAATTATTCCACCGTCATTATCCTGATTTCGATTTGAAGGAAATGAAGAAAGATATTAAGGAAATGTACGATGTAATCAAGGATTTGGAAAAAACAACACTTCCAAAATTCTATGCAAACAAAAAAGAAAGTTTTGATAAAGCAGTTGTTGAATTAAAAAACGCAGTTGAAGATTTAGACAAATATATTAAGAAAAACAAGGACTTACAGAAAGATGATAAAACCTTGAGCGATAAGGTTGA
>DYLM01000016.1:0-14993 GCA_020722095.1 Chloroherpeton thalassium | reverse complement strand
TTAAGAAAAACAAGGACTTACAGAAAGATGATAAAACCTTGAGCGATAAGGTTGACGCATTGCATACTGCATTCCACACACTCTCTGAAATATTCGAATAAAACAATCGTCAATAAAAGAAAAAAAAGAGGTTGCTCTGTTTCGGCAGGCAGCCTCGTTTTTTTTGTGAATCAAAATTCTAAAGCGAAGCAATCTCAATCAATTTGAAAATTAGAAAATGATGTTTGGGTGTAGGGTATTAAACTTGTGGGTACAGAGTTTGTTCTGTGCTAACAGAACTTCCCCCTTTGTCCCCCCTCCGTGATCCCGACAGGTCGGGACAGGTGGGGTGAGGGGGAGGATATGAAAAAAAATTCTATTTCACACAAATTTTATAGACTAAATTCATAAACTTTAAGCATCTTGTCTAATGCTTCTTCATAATTTTCTGTTGAAATGGAGTTTAGACCTAATTAGCCAACAAAATTGCCAACATTGAAGTAAGGACAATCCGATAAACCACAAGATTTATTCCTAAGCGAGAATATACATTTTGGTTCGGATATTTCTATATTTAAGTCCAATTTCTCATTTAGAAAATTAGCAGTTACAAGCAAAGATGTGTAGGTATCTCTTTTGCAACAACGTGGCAAATGATACTCATCAATTTGACGAATTGTCTCGTTTTTAACGTACTCGCCGTATTCTTCCAATTCTTCAGGACTAAAAACATCATTCAAATAATGCATAAAGAATACTTTAGAGCCGATTGCTGCCCCACAAGTACCTGCTTGAAATGAGCATTTTTGGGGTGCTTCGTTTCGAATAAAAACCTTTAAATCTTGTAGTGTTTGTTCTAAATTTGAAAACTTATTAGTTACATTACTATAAACAGTCAATAAGACAGCAGGTGTTAAATAGTGATGTTCGGCACCGTGCATTCTAACTATTGGAGAATTCATAATTTTAATAGCAAGTTCAATTGGATTATTTGAAGAGTATTCAGTGCAAACTCTTTGAATAAAGTCCATTACAGGTACTTTAAGGCAAGAATTGCAAATATAATGACCATTTTCACAAATATATGAAACTGTTCCAACTTTGCCACAATAATCACAAACAGTATTTTGGGGTTGTTCCATTTTGGATAAATCGCCACCACAAAGAATGCAGGTTGATTTTTCTAATTCATCTAAAAATTTAATTTCTGTCATATTTTTCAAATTTAGTTTTAATTCAATTAATTTTAATAAAGTTTATATTAATAAAATATTAAACGAATAATAATATTAAGAATTTTAAGTGAGCCTAATTTATATTTTAACTCGTGAAAATTTCATTAAAAACCTTGTTTGCTGCACTTACTGGCGAAATCATATTTGATAAAATTTCATTCTCACTATTTTTCAAAATTAATTGATTTTTGGGAATATTCAAAATATTCCTCATAATTAATTCATTCAAAAGAGCATTGAACCATTCGGTTAATTGTTTATGCCGATTATGCTCAAAATATTGAATTTCTTTTGTGAATTTGATAAAATCTGTGATTTTCTGCCAAACCAAATCCAAACCCAAGGAATTAAGTGCTGATACTGATAAAACTGGTGGGATAAAGTTTGGAATAGAATGCTGCAATAAATGAACTGCATTTTTGTATAAAGCTTCGGTAAGCAATGCTTTTGGGATATTTTCCTCTTCTGCTTTATTAACAACTAGAATGTCGGCAAGTTCGATTATTCCTTTTTTGATGCCCTGCAATTCATCGCCTGAATTTGGCAATAGCATTACCAAAAAAACATCTACCATTGATTTTACAGTAACTTCACTTTGTCCAACACCAACTGTCTCGATAAGGATTATATCATAACCAGCAGCTTCACACAGCAACATCGTTTCGCGTGTTTTTCGGGCAACTCCTCCCAATGTTCCCGATGAAGATGAAGGTCGTATGAATGCGTTGGGATTGCGACTTAATTTTTCCATTCTTGTTTTGTCGCCCAAAATTGAACCTCGAGATCTAATGCTCGAGGGATCGATAGCTAAAACAGCCACACGATGACCCAACTCGGTCAGCATTGTGCCAAATGACTCAATAAATGTGCTTTTACCAACTCCTGGCGAACCTGTGATACCAATCCGAATTGAATTTCCAGTAAATGGCAAAATGGCATTTACAATTTCTTGGGCTTTATCAAAATGAGTAGGTGAGTTGCTTTCAACTAAAGTTATTGATTTAGAAAGTATTACTCGATTGTTTTGTTTAATCCCATCAATGTATTGATTTAGAGTGTATTCAATACTTTTTACATTTCCTTTTGATTTATTCAGCGAGCTTTCATCATCACTAATTTTTGGTAAAACAAATGATGTGAAAGCTTCGTTATCTTCATTAGGTGCCCACTCGGGTTTGATGCGATTTTGTGCCATAGTTCATTCAGATTGAATATTTATGTTGATGCAACAACGTTTATCTTACTTTAAATGTTGCCATTGTAATTATTGCTAAAATTATTGCAACAATATAAAAACGAGTAACGATTTTGCTTTCGTGCATTCCTTTTTTCTCAAAATGATGATGGAGCGGAGACATTAAGAAAATTCTACGACCTTCTCCATATTTGTTTTTTGTATATTTGAAGTAACTTACTTGAATGATTACCGAAAGAGTTTCAGCAAAGAAAATACCACCTAAAATAGGAAGTAAAAACTCTTTTTTGAGCAAAATTGCAAGCCCGCCGATTGCTCCACCAAGTGCAAGCGAACCAGTATCACCCATAAATACTTTAGCTGGATATGAATTATACCATAAAAAGCCGAGCGATGCTCCAACAATCGAGGCAGCAAAAATAGTTAATTCTCCCGAACCACTTATATACATAATGTTTAGATATTTGGCAAAAGTAAAATTTCCCGTTACATAAGCAATTAATGCTAATGCAAAAGTAGCAATTCCAACAGTGCCAATGGAGAGTCCATCAAGCCCATCGGTAAGATTTACTGCATTTGATGTTGCTGTTAAAACAAATATGACCATAGGAATATATAAAATTCCCCAATCAAAATTCAAATACTTTTGAAATGGTATAGTTGTAAGCGTCCGGAAATGTTCCATTGATGGTGAGAATAATTCAGGAAAAAAGTAAATTAATCCGCCAATAATCAAACCAACAGCAACTTGTCCAACAATTTTATATTTCCCAATTAAACCATTGGGATATTTTTTAATTACTTTAAGATAATCGTCTAAAAAGCCAACAAATCCCAAAAACAAAGTAGTGATAAAAATTACAATTATGAACCAATTTAAAACATTTGCCCAAAGTAAAGTAGGAGTTAAAATTGAGAGAAGAACAATAATTCCACCCATAGTTGGTGTGCCAGCTTTGGTTTTGTGATTGCCTACATCTTTCAATTCAAGTTTGGATTGTTCTCCAATTTGCTTCTTTTGTAAATACTTGATTATTGCAGATCCAAAAATCAAACTTATTAATAGTGCTGTGATTGCAGCTGCTGCTGAACGAAAAGAAATGTATTTGAAAAGTCCAAATCCTGGTGGATTGAAAATTTTTTCTAAATACAAAGCTAAATAATAAAGCATTTATTTCAATCCTATTTACTAAATTTGTCCATAAATTTTGCAATAACAGATTTATGTGTATGGAATACCATCATCTTTAATTTCACATAATCTTCGTGGAAATAATAATATCCTTTGGCTTTGCCATTTCTTGCTCCCGAGCCTGAATCCTTAATCAAAAACCACCAAGCACCATCTTTAATTGTGTATCCAACGATATGAATGCCGTGATCATCGCCAGTAGTTCCGTTGGAAAATCTGAATTGGCGGGCTTTATCATCAATATATTTGCTCGGAATATCATAAGATGGTATCATTGCAACGTCTTCGAATGAGTATAAACCTGCTTCGGAAACATCGCCACCAATCACAACTGAAATGCCCGATTTTACTGCTTCTTTTATTGCATTCATAAATTGATCGAGTGGAATATTGTAATATGATGAATCCTTCCACCAATTATCTGGCACATCATAACAAATTCTTTTATAATAACCCGGCTCAAGAATGGAAATCACATCTACATAATCATCTAAATTTAGCTTAACTACATCAGTTAAAAAGGTTTTTGCATTATACGACTTACCTTCAAATTGGAAATCAGTCGGAGGCGTTGTTAAATAAGTATTCATTATACTTTTTACTGTATTTATCACAAATTCTTCATTCCAAATATCGTTAGTTTTCACATACTTTAGAAAAGTTGAAATCTCATCCATCATTTTATGCTGGTCAGGGAATTTCTGTCCTGGCAATAATCCTGGATATGCATCATAAGGCACTACTCCATAAATGTTCCAAACTCTTTTAACAGCATTTGCTTGGCTTCCTTCTGAAACAAGCGATTTGCCTTTAGTTTTCACATAATACTTTACTTTTTCAACCATTTCCCAATAAGCAGTCCAAGTTTCGGATAATTTTATTTTTTTATTGAATAATCTATTCATTTCTGATTCGTAGAATGAAGTTGTGCAATAATCCCAACAATTGCCTGTCCAGCCTTGTGAAATAGGGGAGTTGTGCCATACTTTTGTAAATTCATCGGTGGATTTTGGTAGATTCTTTCCCTTGAAATCCATTTTGAGAGTTAATTTTTTGGCAGATTTGGTTTCAATAAATTCATTACTACTTTTTTCGATTTCTTCAAAGAAAGGATTTTTGTAATCAATAAATTGTAAAGTGTCATTTTGTGCGAAATTTGTATTGAAAATTGCAAAAAATACAAATAAGTAAACTAATTTTTTCATTATATCACCTTAAAAAAATCAAAATTAATAAATTTGTATTTTATAATTTCAATTTTTTGATAATGTTTGTAAAATACTTTGAAAATTTCTTTTCTGGTATTATTATTGTTGATAAAGTTGAAGTTTGAACTAACTTTTGAATTGGGCAAATATTATGTTAAAATCTAAATCTTCTATTATATTTATTCTTGCAGTATGTTTGAGTTTTTCTCTCTATGCTCAAGATTCTATTCCTAAATTATTGCTTGACACAATGGAATTAAAACCAAGCTACGGAATTGTTGGCGGATATAATGTTGACTTTCATTCTACAGATTTCCGCAATTTGCCGGGTGTGCCTAATTGTTGTCCGCAATTTACTGAAGGGCAGGGAAAAGGATATTATGGTGGAATTCTTATCGATTATCCTTTGAACTATGATTTTACTATTTCAACTCGTTTGATTTATAATTATTTTGATGGTAAATTAACTTATTACGAGCAGACGCCAATTATTTTAGATGGCAAGGAAGCTACTGGTGAATTTGAACATCTTGTTGATGCTAAATTTGCAATGATTGCTATTGAACCTTTGTTTGCTTATAATATTATTCCTAATCTTTCTTTAATGTCGGGCTTCTCTGCGGGCTTTCTTACTAAAGCAGATTATTATCAAATAGAGAAAATTACCAAGCCTACTGATAGAGGAACTTTCCTTGATGGTAGAAGTTATCGTAACCAGAATGAAGGTAGCATTCTTGATAGTGCTAACATCTTTCAATTTGGCTTTAAGTTTGGTGCTTCGTATCGTTTGCCTTTCAATAAGAGTAATTCTCTTTTTGCCACTCCCGAAATTTTCTATACTTATTATCCTTCTGATTTAATGAGGGAACGTGTTTGGAATATTCACCAGCTTTCTGTTGGTATTTCCTTTAAATATCGTATTCCTCCGCCTCCGCCACCTCCGCCAGCGCCTCCTGTTAATCCGCCTGACCCTGATTTGCCGATTATCACTAAAATTCCTTTTCTTGCTTGCGATATTGAAGCTGTGGAAATTGATTCAAATAAACGGGAAAATCGCAATATTGGTATCCGAGTAGAGGATTTTATCTCGTTTAATATGCGTCCGCTTCTTACTTATGTCTTTTTTGATGAAAATTCTTCTGCTATTCCTTCGCGTTATAAAATTTTAGAAACCAATAAAGCTAATTCTTTTAAAATTGATGACTTAGCTAATCTTAATGCTCTCGAAACTTATTATAATATGCTTAATATTATTGGTAAACGATTAAATGAAATTCCAGATGCTAATATTACTATTGTTGGAAATAATGCAAATGTTCTTCAAGAGAAGAATAATAAATCGCTTTCGCTTGATAGAGCAAGTAGTGTGGCTAATTATCTTAATTCTGTTTGGAAAATTCCTTTTGAAAGGATGAAAATCGAAGCTCGTAATCTTCCTAAAGAAAGTTCTCGCCTTGATGACACCCTTGGAATGCAAGAAAATAGACGCGTGGAGATTACTTCCAACAATCCAGCTATTACTGAACCTGTGTTTACGGTTGATACTATGCGTGTTCTTTCTACTTCTGGCATTAAATTTATTCCTAAAGTTCTTTCCGAAACCGGTATTAAACAATATGAATTTACTTTAAATCAAAATAATATTAAAATTATAGATAAAATGGCTGAAACTTCTTTGCCTGAGAGCTTTATTTGGACGATTGATAATAAAAATATCCCTAAAGAGAATGTAGATTTAACGTATTCATTAATTGTAACAGATTCTGTGGGTCAAACTATTTCTTCTCCATTAAAAAAGATTCCTTTAACAAAGAAAACTGTTGATTCAAAGCGCCGTTCTGGTCAGGCAGATAAGGAATTTGAATATTATTCGCTTATTTTATTTGATTATGGAAAAAGTAATTTAGCAAATGAACATAAAAAGGTTGTTGATTTTATTAAAAATAGAATTAGCGAGGATTCTAAGATTTCCATATTTGGTTATACTGATAGTATGGGTGATGATAAAATCAATAAAACTATTTCGGACAAACGTGCTAAGTCTGTTTTGAAACGATTAGACATTAATATTGAAAATGTTGAAGGCAAAGGTGAAAGTAATTTGCTTTATGACAATTCATTACCAGAAGGACGTTTCTATTGTAGGACTGTTACTATCAATATAGAGACTCCCGTTAAACCTTATTGATGAGTAGAAAGCAAAACTATAGGAATATTCTTATAACCAAATAATCAAGATTTTTCCGTAATTTTGAATTATCAAAATTTGCATAAAAAAAATCTAATTTTAATAATGCCTTCATTAAATGTATTAGTAATAGCGTATTATTTTCCTCCAATGGGGCTTAGTGGCGTTCAGCGAACTCTTAAATTTGTTAAGTATTTACCTGAATACGGCTGGAATCCAATCGTGCTAACTTCCAATCCTGTTGCATATTATGCTTTTGATGAAACTTTGAATGCAGATATTGAAACTACTACTCCAATTTACAGAACAGAAGAAGATATTACTAAATTTGCAAGAAAAAATAATAATTCTACGATAAATTATCCATCGAAATTTGCTAAAAATGTTCAATCTAAATTATTGCAAACCTTCAATTTGCCAGATTCTCGCCGTTCTTGGTTGAAATTAGCAGTGAAAAAAGCCGAGGAAGTCTTTGCAAATCATCAAATTGACTTAATATTTGCAACTGCTCCTCCATTTACTGATTTTTTAGTGGCAAAAACTTTGTCCGAGAAATATGATATTCCATATACAATAGATTATCGAGATTTGTGGGCAGATAATCCTTATTATTTTTATCCTACATTTTTTCATAAAAATTATGCAATCAATTTAGAACAGCGCGTTTTGGAGACAACTGCACGAGCAATTGTAATAACTCGTGATATGAAAAATGCTTTGCTTAATCGTTATCGCTTCTTAAATCATAATGATGTGGCGATTGTTCCTCACGGCTATGATAAAGAAGATTTCGAGAATAATAATCAGCAAGTTTTGAGTAATGGAAAAATGGTGATTACACATTCTGGAATTTTTTCCGCTGATTTAACACCAATTCCATTCCTTAAAGCAATAAAATTATTGTTCAAAGAAAATCCAAAAATAGCAGAAAAGATGGAATTTCGCTTTCTTGGACTATTGCAAAAGCAGTATCAAAGAAAAATTGCAAAGTTGAAAAATGCTGATGCCTTCAATCTTTTAGGATATGTGGAACACTCTGAAGTAATCAAACATTTGCTTAGTTCGGATTTATTATGGTTGATGTTCCCGAAACCAATTGTTACACCGAGCAGATTTTATGAATATTTAGGTGCAAATAAACCAATTTTAGTCAGTTCATATCCAAATGAAATCACAAAAATTGCTGAAAGTACAGGAGCAAGTTTTGTGACCAAACCTTATGATGTGCAAGAAATTAAGAAAGCCTTACTTACTGCCTTCAAATTATGGGATAAAAATGCACTCCCAGCCCCAAACAAATCAATTACTGAAAAATATGATAGAAAATATCTATCAAGTGTGCTCAGTATTGAACTTGCAAATTCGTTGAAAACTAAATTAAGTTAACTATTTTTTCAAAAAAGTTCGTTTAGGCAGATTATTATTAGTTAATCTTTTTGGAATTTGGAAATATCCGCCATTTTGCCACACATGAGTTTGGTCGTTGAAGTGAATACTTGTTGGATCGCCCGAAATACCTAATGGCATAACAGAATGGATTTTATTTTCGTTGTTTATAATAATTCCCCTGAAAATATTACCTGACTGAAAATTTTTATTGTTTTTATCATAAAATAGAGGAGAATAATAACTGCCTTTGGAACTCAAAGTGTCCCTGTGAAATACAAATCCAATTAACTTATTTTTATCCGCAAAATGTTTGAAATATGTTGGAAAATACCTGCCATACCTTTGTCTGTTGGTCTTTGAGCTGATAATTGCTTTTTGATAAGTTGAAATTGAATGTTTGAAAGCAATGAATATCAGATAATCACGGTTTTCAGTTTGTTCAGTAGAAATATCATCAAAAAATGGATATGATTTATTATTAAGAATATCAATTAAATTATCGCTTATTATACGAGATTTCAATAAGTAATTATTTAATTTGTTTCCAAGTTCATCTTTAAATATTTCAGAAATAAGGTTATCTACGAATAATTCAAAAATAACGGGAGTTTTCAAATTTGATTGAAAAGCATAATTCCAATTTTTGAAATATGACAAGTATTTTTTCTCATCTTTATTTAATAAATAAGACTTGGTCTCAATTATAGGCAATACAATATGTAAAATTTCTTGAGCAAAAACGGATTTATTGTCAAGTTGAATATTCTTAATATCACGAATTTCATAATCAGTAAGATTTTTCAAGTATTTATAAACTCGATATTCTCTAAACTTTTTGGATTGAAAACTTAAGCTATCGTTATTGAAATCTTCTGGTAAAATATTGGAAATTAAATAATTTCTTTTTGGGTTTATTTCAATTTTTTCTACTTTTATCAGGCTTGTTTCGCTATTGTTTTGGTAATAATCAAAGTGAGAACTTTGTGCAATATTTCCATTTCCATCAGATATGATAAATGACACAACTGGAGTTGTCCAATTTTTTGAAATCTGCGAAAATTGTTCAATATTTTCTGTGTAATAGAGATTGTGAAGAGTGATAAACTCTATTGATGAATATAATTCTTGAGAATTAGTTAGCAAAAAAATTGTATTAATGTCAATAAATTCATTAGATATGACTGGCAAACCTTGAAAATGTCTTTTATAGAATAATTTATAAGGACTTTCGGCAATAAAAATTGTATCAATCTTCAATTTAATTAAATTTTTATTTGAAGAATCTAAATTGATTTTTTTAATTAAAAATTGATTGAAATTAGAAAAACTCATTCCCCAATGAATATTATTATTTCGCAAAGCAATTGGGAATGGAATTCCGGGGAAATATGTCCCGATTTTAGAGCCATCAGACGAATTAATAACAATAGTCATCAATTTATTTGGAATAGAAAATTCAGCTGAAAAATCAAGTGCCAGAACACTTTGGAAAGAATTAGTATTAATCTTTTTTCTAATTGCAAAATTCAAACTTTTAAATGGGTTAAATAAAAATTCAAATTGCGATAAACTATCAAGTAATTTAAGTGTAAGATTGTTTCTGTCGCTTAAAAATGATTTTTCAGTTTGATTTGAATCAATAATCGAAACTGAATTTATATCTGTTGAAGATTTGAAATTGATTAACTTGTTAAATTCTTTTGTGCCAATTTTTTCCGAAATTGAATTAATAATTAAATTTTGGAAGATAGGGAAATTTGTTTGAAGTTTGAGAAAATTGAAAACAGCAAGAGCATCTTCGGGCTGCCAAATCTTTGGGCTTTTGTTTAAAATTGAATATTCAATTGGTAAATTAGATTGATTTTCTTGGATAAAGAAATTTATTCCATCGGTGTAGGCATCAAGTGCCATTTTCACTTTGTTTGGTAAATTTAAATAAGAAGTTTTGGCACTATCAAGAAATGAAAAATTACGAATGAATTTATCATAAGAAATATAATCTTTACCTAATATTTCGGACAAATCACCATTAGCTAAACGCTTGTATAAGTCCATTTGCCAAAGTCTATTTTCAGCTTGAGTGTAACCAATTGCAAAGAATAAGTCATTATCACTTTGATAATAAATATATGGAATACCAAAATGATTGTAGGAAAGATCGATTTGTGCCGAAATCTTATCGGAATAGACGATTTCATCAGCATCAGTTTGACTAATGTGAATAAGTTTGTAGAAAATAATTGAACCAATTGAAAAAATTATTAAAGTGGCAACTATAATAGCAATAAGTTCCTGTCGTAAATTCATAGATAATTAACTTAATTAAATCCACTTGTTTTTTAGATACCAAGCAGCAGTCTCGGCTATTCCATCTTCTAATGGTATTTCAGAAGTAAAGTCTAAATCATTCTCGGCTTTATTCGGCGAGCAAATCCAGTATTTCTGTATAAAATCAATTCCCTTCTCGTAATTAAAAACAGGTGGTTTATTGGAAAATTTTCCAAAAAATTCAGAAAGAGCAGCAAGAGTTAAAACTGCTGTATGTGGAATTTTTATTTTAATCAAATGCTTTTTGTTGAATGCAATTTTCATTGCCGACATAATTTCATTCCAAGTATAGAAGCGATTAGAAGTAATAAAATAAATCTGACCTTCTGCAATTTTGGATTCACCCGCAAGGATAATTCCACGAACTAAATCTTTCACATAAATCAAACTTACATACTTGTCTTTCCAGCCAATTAATGGAGCAATTCCCTTATTGACAATAGCAAAAATATCTTTGATGGCAGTGTCGCGTGGACCGAATACAGCGGGTGGTCTAACAATTGTTATTGGTAATTTATCCATATAACTAACAGCAACTTTTTCACCTTCGAACTTACTTTTACCATAACTTGTTATTGGTTTTGGAATATCGTCTTCTGTTTGTGGATTTTCAAGTGAACTTGAAGGTCCAGCAACTGTTTGACTGCTAACCAAAACAAATCTATCTATATTTGGGTTGACTTTTATGCAAGCTTTTATTAAATTTTCTGTAACATTTTTATTGACTTTAAGGAATTCAGAATAGTTTTTAGCAGCTACTAAACCAGCAATATGATAAACATAATCAACTCCTTCAACTAATTTTTCTAAATCAGCAGGATTTGCGAAATTAGCCTCAATTAATTTAACTGGTTTATCTTTCAACCAGCGTAAATCACTTGATTTCCTAATAGATGCAATTACCTCATTTTCTTCTTCAAGCAATTGGTCAACTAAATGACTTCCAATAAATCCAGTCGCACCTGTAACCAAAATTCTCATTTTTTCAAATTTTTAATTAATTTTAATACAAATTTAATACAAATTTACTAATTTATATATTATTTAAAGTTAATTTTGAAATATTCTCTTATTACGAGGTTTTTATGAAAGCTGTTATTATGGCTGGAGGTTTTGGAACAAGGTTAAGACCACTTACGATGACAATACCCAAACCAATGGTTCCGATAGTTAATACTCCAATGATGGAACATATTGTGAATTTATTAAAAAAACATTCAATTAATGATTTTGTTTCGGTATTATATTTCCATCCAGATGTTATTACAAGCTATTTTGGCAATGGCGAGCAATTTGGTATAAATATGAATTATGTTACTGCAAATGCTGATTATGGCACTGCAGGAGCAGTTCGAAACGCCTATAAATTTTTAGATGATAGATTTATAGTAATTAGTGGTGATGTGCTGACTGATTTTGACATTTCTGATGCACTGAAGTTTCATATTGAAAAGGGAGCACAAGCAACAATTTTGCTAACAAGAGTAAGCAAACCATTACAATATGGAATTGTAATTACTGATGAAGATGGAAAAATAACTCGCTTTTTAGAAAAACCAAGCTGGGGACAAGTATTTTCGGATACTATCAACACGGGAATTTATATTTTTGAAAAAGAAGTTTTAGATTTAATTCCATATCAACAAGAATTTGATTTTAGCAAAGATCTTTTCCCATTGATGCTTAAAAACAATATTCCACTCTATGGCTATATTGCTAAAGGTTATTGGAAAGATGTAGGAAATTTAGAGGAATATCAATTAGGTCAAAAAGATGCTTTATATCAAAATATTACATTAGCAATCCACGAGAATAATGAAGAAAGCATTGTTGTCCCTCCAAGTTGTGTTGTATCTTCTACTGTTCAGTTCAAGGGTAATGTTGTGCTTGGAAATAATGTAAAAATTGGTGCTCACTCAATAATTACTGATTGTAGCATTGGCGATAATGTAGAAATAGGCGCTGGAAGCAAAATTACAGGAGCAACAATTTGGAAAAAAACTAAAATAGGTGATTTTGTTGAAATTACAAATTGCGTAGTTTGCAATGATGTTGAAATCCGTGATAGTGTAACTATTTCTGATAATGTATTTATTGCCGAAGGTTGTAAAATTGGTGCAAATTCCCATATTAATCCTAATTTAAAATTATGGCCCAATAAAAATATCGAGGAAGGCTCGGTAGTTACTTATTCTCTAATTCAAGAAGAAAATTGGTCGAAAGAACTATTTTCGGGTGCAAGAATTTCCGCTCTCTCAAATGTAGAAGTTTATCCCGAATTCGCTGCAAAATTAGGTGCTGCATTAGGTATGACTTTTGGCAAAAATGCCACAATTATTTCAAGTAGAGACCCCGATGATTTTTCTCGGATAATCAAAAGAGCGATGTTAGCTGGATTAACTTCCGTGGGAGTTACGGTTAATGATTTGCAGTTACTTTCAATTCCACAGACAAGGCAAGAGTTATTGACAGGGAAATATGTAGGTGGTTTTCACGTAAGACGTTCCCCAAGAAATCCCGAAAATACAGACATTGTTATTTTTAGTTCAGATGGGCGAGACATTAATGTATCAAAAAGCAAAAGCATCGAGAGATACTTCTATGGGGAAGATGTATCGCGTGTTCATTACAAACAATTAGGCAAGATTTTATATCTCGAAAGAGCCAACGAGATATATTTAAATCGTTTTATGAATTCATTAAAAGTAGATTTGATAAAAGAATCCAAATTCAATATTCTAATTGATTACTCTTTTGGTTTGGCTTCTTATATATTGCCACAAATTTTAGGAAATCTTGGAGTTGAAGCAATTTCATTGAATAATTATGTTGATGCTACAAGATTCCATCCTGATCCAGAAGAAAATAATAAGGAAATTGACGAGATTGGCAAAATTATGAAATCTATAGGATACGAACTTGGTTTTAGAATTGAACCGGGGGCAGAAAAAATATCTTTAGTTGACGAACGAGGCTTTTGGATTCCATCTCAACGACTATTAACAATAGTCACTAAATTATTCTTAGAAACTCACAAGCATTTAGAACCCTATAAAATAGCTGTATCGATATTAGCTACAAAAGAAATAGAAGAAATCGCAAAAGAATACAATGTGGAAGTTGTAAGAATTAAAAATACACATTCTGCAATGATGGATGCCACTTCTGATGAAAAAATGCTCTTTGTTGGTGGTATTCATGGTGGATTTATTTTCCGCGATTTCTTGTTCGCTTCTGATGGAATGTTTACTATTTCTCAAATTCTGGAAATGATTTCACAAACAAAATACAAGATTTCTGATTTGGATAAGAATTTACCAAGACGCTTTACTGCTCATAAATTAGTGAAAGTAGCTTGGGATTTGAAGGGATATATAATGCGAAAAGCAATGGAATATTCCGAACAATTACCAAGAGAGCTCGTGGAAGGAGTGAAAATCTTTTATGGAATTGATTCTGTTGTGCTAATTCCTAATAATGAAATTGCTGCATTTGAAATATACGCTGATGCAGAAACACAAGAATTAGCCGATAAATTAGTAATGCAGCACGAGGAACTTATTAACAATTGGAAGCAAGAAAATTCATAATTGCTTTTTCTTTGTTAGTTTTGTAAATTAATTTTGATATAAAAATGAATTTTATTGAAGTATTATCGCCCGAAACTATTGAAACTAATGTTTCATTAGCAAATAAAGCAGAAATAATCGAATATCTTGTGAAACTTGCTTCAAAAACTGGCAAAGTAACAGATAGCAACACAGTAATCAATGATGTTATGGAAAGAGAAAAAATCCTCTCAACGGGCATAGGCAAAGGAATTGCCTTGCCCCATGCCAAAACAAAAGGAATTTCTGATTTTGTAGCATCATTGATTACTCTAAAAAATCCTATTGACTTCGATTCTTTAGATAGCGAGCCTGTCTCAATTTGCGTAATGCTATTAGGCTTGGAAGGTCAAGTTGGAACAAATCTAAAATTATTAAGCAAACTATCCAAAATTGTGAATATAGATGAGCAAAGAGAAGAGATAATGAAAGCAAAAACTCCTTTGGAAGTTTATCAATTATTCAAACAATACGAAGAATAATTCACATCTCTATATGGCTGTCTCATAAGTCGGCTTTGCTGTCTTTCCCACGAAATTGGGAATCCAATGAAAATTTGAAAATTTGAAAATGGTGTTTGGGCGTTGGGTGTTGGGTAAATTTGTAGGACATCTGATAAAAAATCACCTTAAATTTTTTTTACACATTTTTGTAATATTTCCCTAAATAAT
>DYLM01000112.1 GCA_020722095.1 Chloroherpeton thalassium | reverse complement strand
TCTTGGAACATTAACCAAACTTTATCAAAATCTAATTTTTCTGTTTTTCTTTCTATTGCCATTTTTTCTTTGTTTAAAATTAATAATTGTTCTTATTTATTTTATAAACACAAAAATACAAAATTTATTGTAATCTACTTAAAAAATACATTACAAGATGCAATGTTCGTTTTTTAATAAATCAATTAGATTCTGATATGCAATTTCCAAATTATCATTTATGATTGTCGCATCAAATTGATTTTGAAAGCTCATTTCAAATTCTGCTCGGGCAATTCGTTTTGATAATTGTTCTTCGGTTTCGGTAGCTCGTGCAGATAATCTTTGCTTTAAAATATCTATTGAAGGCGGAGCGATAAAAATTAGTTTTGAGGTTTTAGGAAATTTAGATTTAATTGATAAAGCACCTTTAACATCTATATCAAAAATTAGACATTTGTGAGTACCATTAATTTTGTCAATTTCAGTTAATGGTGTGCCGTAGAAATTACCAAAAATTTCTTCCCATTCGATAAGTTTATCTTGCTTAATCCATTCTTTGAATTGGTCTTTGCTGATAAAATGATAATGCACTCCATCAATTTCACCTTCACGTGGTTGTCGTGTTGTTGCTGATACAGATAGAATAAATTTTGGAAAATCTGATAATAACTTGCGGATTAAAGTTGACTTTCCACCCCCGCTGGGGGAGGAAAATGCTATTAAATTTTTCATTTAAATTAATTTTGAATAATTTCTTGACTTAATTTTAAATTTATTTTTATTTTTATAAATTTATAATTAGAGAATGTAAAGTAATTCTTCTGGAGCATTTGTAAGCATTATTGCTCCATTTTTAGTAACATAAACATTATCTTCTATTCTCATTCCGAATTTTTCGGGAATATAAATGCCTGGTTCAATTGCTAATACGGATTCTTCTGGTATATTTTGATTGTCCATGCGGAATGTAATTATAGGCTTTTCGTGGGGTACTAATCCTAATCCATGACCCAAAGAATGCTTGAAGTACTCGCCATAACCTGCTTCTTCTATCACAGAACGAGCTACTCTATCCAAAACTTTACCATTCATACCCGGACGAATTGCATTGATTGCTTTCATCTGGGCATTTCTCAAGATTGCATAAATTGACTTTTGTTCTTTAGTTGGTTTGGCACCAACGCAAATGGTTCTTGTAATGTCCGAACAAAAGCCATTGATTTTTGTACCAAAATCAATAATCACTATATCGCCTTTTCTGATTTTTTTGTCAGTTGGCTGCCCGTGAACAAATGCTCCGCGATTACCACTTGTAACAATAATATCAAATGCATCACCCTCCGAACCTAATTTACGGCTTTCGTGAGCGATTTCTATAGCCACTTCCTTCTCGGTCATTCCAGGTTTTATGTAGTTTAACATCAAAGAAAATACTCTTTCGGAGAGTTCGCAGGATTTTTTTATGTATTCCAATTCTTCGGAGGCTTTGGCTCTTGTGGTTGGTTCTACAAGTTCAGGTGTTGGTTTAAATTTAACTGGGCGAATTCTATTTCTTATTTCTACAGCATCTTGATAAGGCAATTTGTCAGCTTCGAATGCAATTTCCTTGAATCTATCTAAAATGCCGATTTTGCCTGCTAAATCCCACACATCACGGCTGATATGGACACTTAAATTTGGCAAATCATATAATTCTGTTTTTACTTGTTCTTCGTATCTATCGTCTGTGACAAATATAATTTCGTCTTGGAAAATAAATAAATGTGCATCTGAACCCGAAAAGTTAGTTAGATAACGAATATTTGGTAAATAAGAAACATATACTCCATCAACTTTTTCATAAGTTAATTTAAATCTGATTTGCTCTAAACGATAATCTATTTTTTCGGGATATTTGTGCTTTACTGCTTTGCTGCTTTTTGATGATTTTTCTGTTTTCACTTTAATTTCGGCCTCTTGATTTTCGGTTTCTGTTTCTTCAGTTTTATCCTGTGTTTCAACTTCAGATATTATTTCAATTTTATCTTCAGATTTTAATTCAACTTTGGTTTTGGTTTTGGTTTTTCTTGGTTTTTCTGCTTTTTCAATTTCCATTGAAGCCTTTGTTTTTTCAACAGGTTGCTCTTCGATTGGAGCAACTTCTGTTTCTGCTTTTTTAGTTGAACTTTTTGCCATATCTACCTCAAATGATTATCTATTATTATATTTGTTTTATACAAAATAATTTGGTGCTTCTTTTGTTATTGCTACATTATGTGGATGGGATTCCACCAAACTTGAATGCGTAATTTTTACAAATTTTGCATTTTTCTGAAAATCACAAATATTACCACATCCAGTATAGCCCATCGAGGACTTAAGTCCACCCATTAGCTGGTATATTGTCTCGCTTACATTACCTTTGAACGGTACTCGCCCTTCAATTCCTTCGGGGACAAATTTAGATATTTCGCTTTCTACATCTTGGAAATATCTATCTGCCGACCCTTGTTTCATTGCTTCGAGCGATCCCATTCCTCTGTATATTTTAAATGCACGTCTTTCGTAAATTATCTTATCTCCTGGGCTTTCTTCGTGTCCAGCCAATAAATTACCAATCATTACTGTGTCGGCTCCAGCTACAATTGCTTTTGCAATATCGCCAGTTTGCTTGATTCCACCATCTGCAATTAGCGGGATGTTAAATTGACGGGCAACTTCGGCAGTTTGCATAATAGCAGTCAATTGGGGCATACCTACTCCCGCTACGACGCGTGTTGTGCAAATCGAGCCCGGACCAATTCCAACTTTTATTGCATCTGCACCATATTCAATTAATGCTAATGCTGCATCTTTAGTAGCAATATTTCCTACAACAACTTGCAAATGTGGATATGTTTGCTTGATTTGTTTCAGCATATTTAACACACCCAAAGAATGACCGTGAGCTGTATCAACAAAAATTACATCTACCGATGCAGCCACCAATGCTTCTACTCTTTCCATTGTTGTGTTTGCTACTCCAACAGCCGCACCGCACAGCAATCTACCCGAAGAATCTTTTGCTGAATTTGGATATTGCTTCTTCTTTTGAATATCTTTAACAGTAATCAAGCCTTTTAAATGATAATTGTCATCAACAACAAGCAATTTTTCAATTCTATGTTTTTGTAAAATTGCCTCTGCATCTTCCAAAGTAGTGCCTAATGGTGCAGTTACCAAATTATTTTTGGTCATTACATTAAAGAGCTTATCGGAGAAGTCAGGGTTGAATCTTAAATCGCGATTTGTGATAATGCCAATTAACTTGCCATCGGGTTCAACAATTGGAATACCCGAAATACGGAATTTAGTCATAAGATTTAGTGCATCGCCAACTGTGTTATCCGCTGAAAGTGTAATTGGTTTGGTAATCATCCCGCTTTCGGAACGTTTTACCAAATCTACTTCTTCGGCTTGTCGTTGAATGGACATATTCTTATGAATCACACCTAAACCACCTTCGCGGGCAATTGCACGAGCCATATTAGCTTCGGTTACTGTGTCCATTGCAGCACTTAATATTGGAATATTAATTTCTATTTCGCGGGTTAATCGGGTTCGGACATTAACATCTTTTGGTAGGACTTCGCTATATCTTGGTACTATTAATACATCATCGTAGGTGAGAGCTTCACCTATGATTTTATTTATATTTTGCATTGTATTTATCTTTTAAAAAATTATCAATTATATATTTATAATTTTCAGTTTGGTTTCGTTATATAAAATCTTCTGAACTAAAAGTTCTTTTTGTTGTTTGTCGGCTTCTTGCAATTGAGTTTTGTATTGATTTATAGCATCATTTACAGTTTTCTCTTCTATTTCGGACTGGGTAGCAACATCTTGAACAATAATAGAAACTTGGTTCATCGAAACTTCAACAAATCCATTATAAATTGCAAAATAATGAACTTTATTATTTTCATCAACTATTTTTACCACTCCAATATCCAATGTAGAGATGATTGGTGCGTGGTCGAATAAAATCTGAAATGGTGATTGTTTGCCGGGTACATTTACCGAAATTGCCGCACCTTTAAATACTTCCTTCTGTGGAGATACTATTTCTACATTCAATAATTTGCTACTCATCACAAGCCTTTTTGTTCGTGAATATTATTATTATTTTAAATTATACTTTGTCTAATTAATTATTTGAAATTTCCAAATAATCAATTAATTGCTAATAACTAAAATTGAAAAAACTAAAAACTATTCTTTGCTCTTGTTATATCTTTCGATTACTTCGTCAATTGTGCCAGTATAAACAAATAAATCTTCGGGAATATGGTCAACTTTTCCTTCCAAAATTGCTTTGAAGCCTGCAATTGTATCAGCAATTTTAACATATCTTCCTTCGTATCCTGTAAATTGCTCGGCAACGTGGAATGGTTGTGAGAAGAATCTCTGTATTTTTCTTGCACGATAAACTGTAATCTTATCGTCATCGCTTAATTCATCCATACCTAATATATTGATAATATCTTGTAAATCTTTATATTTTTGAAGTGTTTGCACGCAAGCAATTGCCACATCATAATGCTCTTGTCCAATCACAAGTGGATCCATAATTCTGGAGGTCGAATCCAATGGATCAACGGCGGGATACAAACCTAATTCTGCAATTTGACGAGATAATACTGTTTTTGCATCTAAGTGAGTGAATGTATTGGCTGGTGCTGGATCTGTTAAGTCGTCTGCTGGCACATAAACTGCTTGCACTGAAGTAATTGAACCTTTGTGAGTGGAAGCAATTCTTTCTTCCAATTCGCCTAATTCAGTTGCAAGAGTTGGTTGATAACCTACTGCAGATGGCATACGACCAAGCAATGCCGAAACCTCCGAACCGGCTTGAATAAAACGGAAGATATTATCAATAAATAATAACACATCGCGTCCGCCTTCATCTCGCAAATATTCAGCAGCTGTTAAAGCTGTTAATGCAACGCGTGAGCGTGCTCCTGGTGGCTCGTTCATCTGACCGAATACCAAAACTGTTTTGTCTATTACTCCACTTTCATTCATTTCTAAATAAAGATCATTGCCTTCGCGAGAGCGTTCTCCCACACCACCAAAGCAAGAATAACCTTCGTGGAACTTTGCAATATTATGAATCAATTCTTGAATCACAACTGTTTTGCCCACACCAGCACCACCAAATAATCCAGTTTTTCCACCCTTTGTAAATGGCTGGATTAAATCAATAACTTTAATGCCTGTTTCGAACATCTCTTTCTTTGTAGTTAATTGATCAAATTTAGGAGCTGAGCGGTGAATTGGGTAATTGTCTTTGGATATAATTTCACCTTTGCCGTCAATTGGCTTGCCAATTACGTTAATCATTCTGCCAAGTAGTTCCCTTCCTACTGGTATTTTGATTGGATTACCTGTATCTATAACCTTCATTCCTCTAACTAAGCCGTCTGTTATGTCCATAGCAACTGTGCGAACTCTGTCTTCGCCTAAGTGTTGCTGAACCTCGCATATTAATATTTCGTCTTTGCCTTCCGAATTCTTCCTTGGTATTTCCAATGCATTTAAAACTGCAGGTAATTTACCTTCTGAAAATTGAACATCCACAACAGGACCGATTACTTGGATTATAATTCCTTCGTTCATACAAATTCCTTGTACTTTTTATTGAATTGGTAAATGAAATTTTACAAAATTAGCAAAAAAACATAGAAATCTGATAAAA
>DYLM01000015.1 GCA_020722095.1 Chloroherpeton thalassium | reverse complement strand
AATTATTTTTGCTTTCTTTTGGCATCTACCGATGCTATTGCTGTCATATTTAAAATATCATCAACATCATCGCCACGTTGCAAGATATGAACCGATTTAGTCAATCCAAGCAAGATTGGACCAATAATTTTAGCTCCACCAATGGAATAAAGCAATTTATAAGCAATATTTCCAGCATCTAAATTAGGGAATATCAAGATATTTGCTCCACCATCAAGTGCAGCGAATGGGAATGTGCTCTTCATTAGCTTTGAATCAACTGCATAATTGGCTTGCATTTCGCCATCTACCATCAAATTTGGCTCTCTTTCTCTGATAATTTTTAATGCTTTTTGCATTTTATCTGGTGTTTCGCCTTTTGCCGAACCAAAATTACTATAAGACAATAATGCCACTTTTGGATTTATATCAAAGATACTTGTAAATCTTGTGGCTTGCAGTGTAATATCAGCTATTTGCGAGGCTGTTGGATTTGGATTCACTGTTGTATCTGCCAAATAAAATGTTTTATTATTCATCGAAACAATATATAAGCCTGAAACTACTTCATAATAGGATTCTTTACCAATAATCTCCAATGCTGGACGAATTGTTTCGGGATAGTGATAAGTCAAGCCGGAAAGCATTGAATCAGCATAACCTAAACGAACCATCATCGAAGCAAAATGATTAGGACTGCGTAACATTGTAGCAACAGCTGTATCGCGAGTAACACCTTTGCGATTGCGGAGAGCAAAATATTCATCAATAAATTTATCAATATCTTTGCAAGCCTTTGGATTCACCAAAGTTAATTTAGAAATATCAATATTGTTCTCTGCTGCAGCAGCTTTAATTCTGTCTTCATTACCAATTAAAATTGGTTTTGCAATCTTTCTTTCGCTTGCAATTGAAGCAGCTTTGATAATTTTTGGATTTTCGCCTTCGGCATAAACAATAGTTTTTACATCTTTTTCTGCTTTATTATAAACAGAAGTCATAATTGACATAGCTCTGCCCATTCTTATATCTAATTGAGCACGATAAGCATCAAAATCTTTAATAGGTTTGCGAGCTACACCAGTGTCCATTGCTGCTTTGGCAACAGCAGGAGCAACCCAAGTTAGAACACGAGGATCGAATGGTTTTGGAATTATGTATTCCCTACCAAATTGCATTTCAATGCCACCATAAGCAGCACGAACATTTTCGGGAACAGGTTCTTTAGCCAAACCAGCCAAAGCATAAGCAGCAGCTTTTTTCATTTCCTCATTGATTGCTTTAGCTTGAACATCTAATGCCCCGCGGAAGATAAATGGGAAACCTAAAACGTTATTAACTTGATTAGGATAATCGGAGCGACCAGTTGCCATAATTACATCTGGGCGAGCTTCAACTGCATCTTCGTAAGTAATTTCAGGGTCAGGATTAGCCATTGCAAATATAATTGGATTATCTGCCATTCTTTTAACCATATCCTTAGAAACAACATTTGCATCAGAAAGCCCAAAAAATAAATCAATCCCATCAAAAGCATCTTCAAGAGTTCTGGCATCAGTTTCAACAGCAAATTCTTCTTTGAAGGGGTTCATTCCAATAGTTCTACCTTTGTAGATAACGCCTTTAGAATCGCACATTACGACATTTGCAGGATTAACGCCCAATGAAATGTGGAATTTAGCACAAGCAATACCAGCAGCACCAGCACCATTATATAAAACTTTGATTTTACTAATATCCTTACCAGTGATTTCAAGAGCATTCAATAATGCAGCGCCACTTATAATGGCGGTTCCGTGTTGATCATCGTGAAATACGGGAATATCCAATCTTTCTTTTAAAGTCTTTTCGATATAAAAGCATTCTGGAGCTTTGATATCTTCCAAGTTGATACCTCCAAAAGTAGTAGAAATTGCTTCTACAATTTCCACAACCTTTTCTTGGTTGTGTTCATTAACTTCGATATCGAATACATCAATATCAGCAAATTTTTTGAATAGCACTCCTTTGCCTTCCATTACTGGTTTGCCAGCTATAGCACCGATATTTCCCAAACCCAATACAGCAGTACCATTTGAAATAACCGCAACTAAATTACCTTTTGCAGTATATTCAAAAACTTTTTCGGGTTCTTTTTCGATTGCTAAACAAGGAATTGCCACGCCAGGTGTGTAAGCAAGGGATAAATCCCATTGTGTTTCGCAAGGTTTTGTTGTAATAACCTCAATTTTGCCCTTTCTACCAGAACTGTGATAATTTAGAGCATCTTCATCGCGAATAATCATATTGTCACCATTTTTTATTTATTTTGAAAAGACAATTCAAGATTTAATTACAAGTTTGAATTATCTGTATTGTCTAAGCCATTCTAATCTGTCTTGTAATTGTGCAATAGGAACTGTTAATTTATCCTTTGGCAAAATTGCATCTTCTGGACTTGTGAATACTAATTCATAATCTTTGCTCATAACAATTGCTTCTTCGGGGCAAACTTCTTCGCAGAAGCCACAGAAGATACATCGGAGCATATTTATTTCAAATACCTTAGGCATTCTTTCTTTTTCTGCATCAATCGGACCAGGTCGAACTTCTATAGCAAGTGCTGGACATACGCGTGAGCATAATCCACAGGCAACGCATCTACCGCCAGTTTCTTCAACAACTAAAACAGGTCTTCCACGAAATGAAGGACTTGGAGTCATTTTTTCTTCGGGGTAGCTTCTTGTGAATTTTGGTTCAAACATTGTTTTAAAGGTCAAAGCCATACCTTTGGCAATTTCGGGTAAATATAATTTTTCCCAAAAACTTAATCTATCTGAAGCTGTATTTTTAGTAATATTCATTTTTTACCAATTTTATTTAATAAATAAAACAACTAAACCTGTAATAAGGAAATTTATCAATGCTAATGGCAATAAAACTTTCCAGCCTAAATTCATTAATTGGTCGTATCTAAATCTTGGCAAAGTCCATCTAATCCAAATCATAGTGCAAATTAATATGTAAATTTTAACTACAAATATTAAGAATTGGAATACTCCAAGCTGCCAACTTCCTATTGATAATCCAATTAATTCTGGATTGAAAGGTAAAGTCCATCCACCTAAAAAAAGTAAAGTAATTATAGCAGAAGAAGTTGCCATATTTGCATATTCTGCCAAGAAAAACATTCCAAATCTCATTCCGCTGTATTCAGTATTATATCCTGAAACCAATTCTTGTTCTGCTTCGGGCAAATCAAATGGAGCACGGTTAGTTTCGGCTAAACCAGTTATGAAAAATATAATAAAACCTAATGGCTGAATGAATATGTTCCATCTAAAGCCACTCCAGTGTGAATATTGATCTGCTACAATATTACTCAAGGAAAAAGAGCCCGCAACAACAATAACCGCCAAAATTGCAAGTCCCATTGATAATTCATAGGAAATCATTTGAGCAGTAGAGCGAATTCCACCCAAAAGTGAATACTTATTGTTAGATGACCAACCTGCCAATGCAATACCGAAAACACCGACAGAAGTAAGAGCTAATACCAACAAAATTCCAATATCTGCTTGTGGTGCAATGCCCATTTGTATTACTCGCCCACCCAAATTGATTGGGTCAGCAAATGGAATTACAGCATAAACACTAATTGCAATTCCAAGAGTAATTATTGGGGCAAGTCCGTGAAAAAATTTATTTGCTCCATTTGGAATTATATCTTCCTTCATAAACAATTTAAATACATCAGCAAAAGGTTGCAATAATCCAAATGGACCTACTCTATTAGGTCCAATTCTATTTTGCATCCAAGCTGATATTTTTCTTTCTAAATAAACAGAAATCGCCGCAGATACAAGTAATAAATTGATTATTACAATTGCTTTGATTAGTGTTTCAATTACTATCCATAAAATATCGTTCATATTTTTACAAGTTTAAAATTCAATTTAATCAATCAGGTTTTTTATAATGTGATACATAATTAATTAAAACAGGATCTGGATTATTTCCTTTTTCCAATTTTAATCCTTGATGTTTCTGCATATTCTCATAAGTCATTTTGTTGAATGGTTTCACTTGCTCGGCAATTTCATTAAATACATCTTCGGCTTTCTTATAATTCCAATTACCACTCATACCGTTTGCTAAATGCTGCAATATCTTCCATCCGGGCTTTGCATCACGTTCATCTTTTTGGGTCCAATGGTCATTGTGGGCACCAAATTTGTCCCACCGGCTCATCTTCATTCCCATTCTATGCAAGTTTTCTTTGGTCACAAGAGCTGCTGTAAAGTGTTGCACCCTACCATCAACATTTGTGAATGATCCATCTGTCTCTGCATAAGTTGATAATGAAAATACAACATTTGCTAATTTTGAAATTGCATTATGATTAGAGGCAAGCACAACGATAAAATCTAATTTGGATAAAGTGCTAATTAAATCAGATTGGTTTTGCAAATCCTCGTTCATAATTATAGCACACTTGATATGTTTTGTATATATTGTTGCTTTAATTTTTGATATATTTGCAGAATCTGTAAATGTAAATCCTAATACTTCAGCACCTTTTGAATTAGGGGATTTATCATTAGTTTTGAGGAAATCATCTCCAAAACTATCATCAATGTTCTTGAAAATCTCGATGTGTGAGGATTTTACAACAGTTTTTGCAAATTTCTGCAATGCAAATAAATCTTCATTTGTTGAGTTGGGCGAGCCAACTAACAAAATTTCATTAGATTTGAATTGCTTTAAATTTTCGAGAGCGAATTGTTTTGCAACATCAAATGTTGAATCTTTGAGTTCTCCATCAATCCTAATTTGATTGTTGATGATGCGATTATCATTCAATTTTGGATATTGGCTTAATCTGCCATAATCACAAAGCCAATACTTATTTACATACATATTTGTAGAAGGTTGCACACGTAGAACTTTGTTATTACGAACGCCAATTTTGATATTACATCCACGCGAACAGCCTGTGCAAATAGATTCAGTAAAGCTCATTTCCCATACTCTCGACTTAAATCTGAAGTCAATACTTGTTAATGCTCCAACTGGACACAATTCTACAACATTCATTGAATATGGATTGTCAAACTTAGTATCTTCAAATAATTCAATCGTCACTTTATCGCCACGATTAACAAAAGTCAATACATCTTGTTTAGCAATTTCTTTTGCATAACGAATACAACGCGAACAAGAAATACATCTTTCCGCATCATACATAACATTTGGACCCCATTCTACGTGCTTGGGTTTATGGTTTTTGGTTTCAATAAACCTACTTTCGCCTTTTGAATGGTCAAAAGCATATTCCTGCAACTTACATTCACCAGCTTCGTCGCAAATTGGACAATCTAACGGGTGATTGATAAGTAAAAATTCCATTACGGATTCTTGTGAATCCACAACCTTTTTAGTATGAGTATTAACAAACATACCTTCAGTTGCAGGAGTTGCACAAGCAATCTGCAATTTGGGGAACCACTGAACAACGGGTTCGCCCGATTCATTAAATTCTAATGCACCAGTTGGTGATTTCTTTTGATTACCGATTTCTACTAAACACATACGACAGTTGCCTGCAACGGATAATTCGGGATGCCAACAAAAATGAGGTATCTCTATACCATTCTGGAGAGCAGCTTGAATTATAGTTTGATTACTCTCGGTAGTAATTTGCTTTCCATCTATTACAATTTGTGCCATCAAGCACTCCTTAAATTCTTACAAAACTTTTTTTGAAAAATGAAAGATTAAAAAATGCAAAATACAAATTTTTTCGTTATTATTGTAAAGTTTCTGCTATTCTCCAAATTTCTTGGCATGGAAAATTGTTATCGTAAAGCGATTTTGACATAATTATTGAGTCTAAACCATATTTTTCGTATTTTGCAAGTTCAATTAAAGTCCTTGCATCAGGTGCTCCACAAAGCAAAGTTACATGCATTTTAGAGTACTCTAAAATTTTTTCAATTTTTTCAAAATTAGCAGGCTTATAGTTGGCAAGCCAGTCGCTATCACCATAAATAAGACGCGTAGCACCGATACTTTTAATTAAATCAATATAATCAAATATGTTAATATCAAGTATTCTACCATAATATCGTAATTTATCATTATGCACTATCGCATAAAATACTATTCTTTGAGGAGTATATTTTTCAACTAATAATTTTGTTCCTTCAAGATTAATTAATGGATATTCGCACAAAGCCGTCCTCATTACCCCGTTATTTAGCAAAAATTCACATTCTTCGATAGATTGTGATACAGATGAAATTGTAATTGGAATATCAATATTTCTAATTATTTCTAAAATAATTTCACGATTTATAGAATTACTAAATCCATCAATATCATTGATAATCAATGTTTTAGCATCTTCACCACGCCACAATTTACACAATTGCAGTGGGTTATCTTGCAATTCTCTAAAATCAATTTTGGCATAGTGTTCATATTTTATTGCTTGAACTACTTTGCCATTTTTCAAATCCAATTTAGGTATTATTACCATTTTTTATTTTAGTAATTTTTGAAGTGCTAATTTAATAATTTCTTCGTTTGTAAGATTACTTTTATTTGATTTTATTATTCCGGCAATAGTCTTTTCTGCCAAATTTCTGTTGTAGCCCAGCACAATTAATGCTTCAATTGCTTCTGCTTTTATAGCCATTTCATTTAGCATATCGCTACTTATGCCAGTTATTAAATCACTTTTGCGGATTTTATCTTTCAATTCAAGAGTGATTCTTTCTGCAGTTTTTGCTCCAATTCCAGGGATTTTTTGCAATTGTTTTGGATTATTATTATTGATTATCTCGGCTAATTCAGTTGCTGAAATTGATGATAAAATACTTATCGCACTTTTTGGTCCAATTCCATTTACCGTAATAAGCAAATTGAATATTTCTCTCTCGCTTTTTTCGTAGAAGCCAAATAAATTCCACGAGTCTTCTTTGGGAATTAACACAGTGTAAATGGTGATTTGTTCGTTTACTTCGGGTAAATTCTGAAAAGTATTCACACTTATCGACACAGAGTAGCCAACCGAATTGCATTCAATCAACAATTCGGTTGGTTTTTTCTCTACTATTACGCCTTTTAAAAAGGAAATCATTAAATATTAGATTATTATTAATAATTAGAGTTTTTGAAATTTATTTGTATAAATCTTGCCATTAATATGTACTTGTAGGAAATATGTTCCAGAGTTTAATGAATTCAAAGACATTGAAATTCTTGATGAATTATCATTGTTTTGAGTATAAACTACTTTTCCATTTATATCAACAATTTCAAT
This sequence comes from Chloroherpeton thalassium, assembly GCA_020722095.1. Classification (GTDB taxonomy): domain Bacteria; phylum Bacteroidota; class Ignavibacteria; order Kapaibacteriales; family UBA2268; genus GWF2-33-9. Next base: position 24,696 of record DYLM01000015.1, on the reverse strand, counting down.
TAATATTTTATCAGCAATTATACTTTCAGAAAAAATTACATCAAAAGCACCATAATTTGGATTTGGCAAAATCTCTAAAACTGATTGATTTGAGTAATCTTCAACGCTATTTACGATAACCTCTAAACTATCCGAAATTGCACCACATCCAGCCTCATTAAACGTCTCTACTTGATAAAAACCATCTCCAATTTCAAATGTATTTATTGTCCTTGTATTAAGTCCTTTGATTGCTTTGCCATTTCTATACCAAACGTATTCGAAAGATTCAGAGGATGTAAGGTAATTTCCATCTTGTGTAATAGTTGGTTTGGCGGGTAGTTCAGATTGAAATACCTCAACTTCAAATGTTTTTGATGGACATCCAGATGTAGTATAGCCTTTTACACTATATTTACCGGGCTTATTAACTCTTATTTTTCTTACAGTATCGCCTGTTGACCACTCGTATTTTGTGAAACCTAAACTTGCTCTTAATTCTATTTCATCGTCTTCCTTGCATAAAGCAAACCTTGAGGTTGATGAAGTTACATTCATATCCTTGCTTTCACTAACATTAACAGTAATTGCTTTGGATTTTGCACTACATTCTTCGCCGGAAGATACACTTACGCTAAATACACCCGATTCTTTAACAACTATGCTTTTTGTAGTTTCACCATTAGACCAAACAAAATTAGTATAATCGCCATCTAATTCTAAAATAACGCTATCGCCCTCGCAAAATTCAGTTTTACCAATGATATTTACTTTTGGAGCAGGCAAATTGCAATTTAAAGCCTCCACTTCCCAAAAGCCACGTCCATAGCTTGCTGCTCTTAACATTGTTTTATCGCTGTAGCTAATTTCCAATTCCATAATTATTAAATTTGGCATACCCTCGCCGTATTTCTGCCAATAGCCAGAACCATAATCGGAAAAGAACACTCCAATATCAGTTCCAATATAAACTCTATCGGGAGAATTTTTTTGGTGAACTATAGTATTTACGGGCACATTAGGTAAGTTGCCCGATAAATTAATCCAATCAGTACCATCAAATTCATAAACTTTATCATTTACCGCAAATCCTGATTTTGTAATCCATATATGATTTGGGTCATCATAATCCACAGCAATATAAGTTATTGCACTTGATGATGATTTCATAATACTTGTCCAATTTGCTCCACCATCGGTAGTTTTATAGATTTCAGAGTTATTAGCAGCATAAATTGTATTAGTATCCGAAGGAGCTACTGCTAAAGACTGGATAATTTGAGATGAACCAAAATTTGAGATCTTTTTCCAACCAGATTGAGTTCCACTATTGCTGTTTCTCCAAACATTATTAAATCCAGCGTAAAGAACTGAACTTCTTTGAGGATCCATTACATAAGGTGTAACCCATCCAGAATTTTCGCTAGTAATACTTTTATCTATTGATTTTGAGAAAGATTTTCCACTATTAGTTGTCCGATAAATCGAACCATAATAAATCGAAACGTAAAAAGTTTCGGGATTAGTAGGATGAGCAATACATTCCATTCCATCAGCAGAATATAGATGTTTCCACTCATTATCATAAATGAAACTTGTTCCATTGTCTTGACTTCCGCCAACAATAATATCTGGGAACTGGTTAGAACTTCCCATTCTATAGAATTGAGTAATGCTTAACCCTTTGGAAATATCTACCCAATCATATCCGCCATTAGCACTGAAAGAAATTCCTCCATCAGAGCAAGCATATAATCTTTTGCCTGAAGGAGAGAACCGCAATTCGTGTATGTCTGCGTGTACAAATGGCTTGGAAAATGCTCCGTACCAATGTGTGTTTAATTCACCTGACTCAAAGTAATCATCTGATTTCCAAATATTAACTCCACCTACAAATACAGAACTTGAACTAATTGGACTTACGGCTAAACCAAGATCATACATTCCTTGACCTTTCGAATCAGAAGAACTACCATCATACCATCCTAAATAATTTGGGTTATTTGAATTAGTTGCAGTAATTATCCAACTTTCTCCTGCATCTTCCGAAACAGCAAATTCTCGGAAACCATTAGTTTGTGAATTTGAGGAAAGAGCATAAATCATATCTGGGTCTCTTGGCGTAACTTCCAGAGAAACTCTATTTGATGTAGCAACAGAATAAACTTCTTTCCAAGTCTCCCCACCATCTGTTGACTTCAAAACTAAATTAGAACCAGAATATCCATAAGATGAAGCATAAATAATATCAGTGTTATCGGGCTTGAACTCCATATCAACAATTGGTTTTTCACCATATTTGTTCTTCCAAGTCTCCCCACCATCTGTTGACTTATAGATTCCATCACTTGCACCAAGAATCAACACATTTTCGTTCTTTGGATGAGCCAACAAGCGTGTGAAAGTCTTACGGTTACTTAATTCACGAGCCAATCCAGTAACATTCCAAGTTGCACCATCGTCAGTTGATTTAATCACCCCAATAGAATAAAAACTTGCGCCAGTGCCAATAGTTCCATCTGCATCACCAGTGACAACATAAATAGTTTGGGGATTTGCAGGAGAAATTGCAATGTCTGAAACTCCAAAACTTAAAAAATTTGTGTAGGGATAATGAGTCCAAGTATTACCCCCATTTTTGCTCCTCCACACTCCTCCGGTGGCTGTGCCAATCCATAAATCAAGTTCATTTTGTGGATTAAAACGCACAATATTTACTCTTCCAATACCTTGTTCTCGGGTATTATCAGAATGTGGTGGCTCGAATGGACCAATGCTTGTCCAAGTATGTTTTGCTTGGATTTTATTATCAAAAGATTTGTTATTATTAACTTTTTCCCAATTTTGATATTCTTGATAAATATCAAAACTATTTGGAAATATACCATTAGGGTAAGTTCGTTGTCCCCAGAAATATTCCCACCTTTTAAACTGCTTCCAACCTTTACGAACACTTGCATTTTCGGAATTGTAGTAATCATTCAATGTAGATTGAATTTCGTAAAAATTGGCATCGCTCTTGGATAAAACTTTGTTGACTTTGTTATTTGCTGTAAGATTTATGTTGGAAAAAACAAGAGCAAAAATTAGTGAAATATAGATTCTTTTCATATTAATTAACTTTATAAATAAATTATAACAATTTTTGATTTAGACAAGTTACAAAGTTAAGTAATTTTTTCTAAAAAATTAAGAATTTCTTAAGATTAATTAGGATTAATTAAGATTAATTGGAAATTAAGAATACTCTATTGTTGATTTGTCAATTTTTAAAATTTTGGCAACTTCATAGCCAATGGAAATATTATTCCCATTTAAACTAATTACAATCGGACCATAAAATGGGGCAATTTCGTGCAGAGTTATCTTTTTGCCGGGGATTAAGCCAATTTGGTCTAAATAATTAATTAAATCATTATTTCGAGTATCAATGCTACTAATAACCCCCGAAATTACTGGCTTTAAATCAATCAATGCGATATTGTCTTGTAATGGTATTTCTCCATCTTTTTTGGGTATTGGATGCCCCAATGGGCTAAAGTCGGGGTCTCCAAGAATTTGCGTTACTTTATCGATAAATTCATCACTAACATAATGCTCTAATTTACAGGCTTCATCGTGCAAACGGGCAAGCTGGAAGCCCATCGAGTCCCTTAAGTATGCTTCAAGCAAACGATGATGCCTAATCACTTCTAATGCGATTTTGAGCCCATCATCAGTTAAGGAAACTCCCTTATACGAACTATAATTCACTAATTTCATCGAGGCTAATCTTTTGAGCATACCGGTTACCGAAGCACTGGAGATATTTAGCTCATAAGCAATATCAGATGTTGTAGCTTCGTTTTTTTCAGTTTCTAATTTATAAATTACTTTCAAATAATTCTGAACAGATTCGCTTAATTTTATTTCTTCCATAATTGTTCCCTTTTCTTTGATTTAATAATAACAAAATTCAATATTAGTTAATACTAATATCACAAAATTATGATTTTTTTTGGAATAATTATGAATTTTTATTTAAATATTAATCTTAACTAATAAAAAAGTTATAATTCATAATACATTTAAAAGATATTCTGGGATTTTAAATTGTTTGAGTTGATTTTTCTATTTCCATTTTATTCAATTTCCGCACTGCCAAGACTATAAATATGATGGAAAGAATTGAAGAAAACAAATCACTCGAGGCTCCAGCGTACCAGATTCCCGTTAAACCGAAGAAATTTGGCAATATAAATGCTAATGGTAGTAAAAACACAAGCTGTCTGTTTAAAGTTGTGATTGCTGCTATTTTGGAATTACCAATTGATTGATAAAACATAGTGACAATTATTTCCAGTCCAACTAAATAAATGAAGAATGTGAAAATTCTCATTGCATTTGCCCCAATCTTTATTAAATTTGGATCGTTAGGAATAAAAAAGGTCATTAAGTATTCCGAAAAAATCTGCATAAAAATAAAACTTATCAACCCAATTCCAAATGTAAGATATATTCCCATTAATAATATTTTCTTTGTTCTGATATAATTTTTTGCACCAAAGTTATAACCAATTATTGGACGCAATCCGATACTTATACCAATAATTGGCACAAACATAAATGCCTCGATACCCGAAATAATGGAGAGTATCGCCACTCCTTGATGTCCGCCAAGATTGATTAATTGTCTATTTAATAAAAGGACTACAATACTGCCCGACACTTGAGTTATAAACGAAGGAAAACCATTACCTAAAAGTGGCAGCATTATCTTTTTGTGTAATTTTAGATAATTTAATTTAATTTTTAAATTAGATTTCTTTGAAAAGAAAAATAAAATTACCCAAGAAGCACTAACAAACATTGCAATATTCGTTGCAATAGCCGCTCCTTCCACTCCCCACTCAAAAACAAAAATGAATATATAATCCAATATAATATTTAGTGCTGCTCCTATCATTTGAGTAAGCATTGCAATTGTTGGAAATCCCGTTGCTCTGATAAGGTTGTTCAATCCCATTGTAATTGATTGAAAAATCATTCCAAATAGCGATATTTGTAGAAATGGATAAGTATAATTCCTTACACTGCCATAACTACCCAGTAAATCCAAAAAACTATCAAAGAAAATCGCAATTATTATAACAGAAATTGTTGGGAAAATTACACTTAAAGAAACTGCGTTGCCCAGAAATTTTTCGGCTGTATCTTTGTCTTTCCTTCCCAAATTTAATGAGACATTACTATTAGCACCAATACCAATCATAAATGCCAAACCAAAAATTATCACTTGCAGTGGAAATACTAATGCAACACCTGTAAGGGCTTCTGCACCTAATTTATTTCCAACAAACATTCTATCAACTATATTGTAAGAAAAGGTCATCAACATACCAATCGTTGCCGGGAGTGAATATTCCAAGATTAGCTTGTTTATTGATTTTTCTTCAAATTTATTTAAATTACTCATTATTTTCTTTAATATGTCAATTAAAATGATAATTACTCTAAAAATGCCCATTTTATGGCTAATTCAAAATTGCGACCAGGCATTGGATAATACGAAGTATAATAATACCCATATCCTAATAAATTTTTGAATTTTAAATTTAAGTAAGCACTTCCCAATTTTGCTTCGATAAACGCATTAATTCCATTATTTGAAAATAATTCTTTATTTTGAACTATATAATATGATTTATAAAATGGAACTATCCCTAATGGTTTAAATTCAGAAAATAATTCAAATTCAAGACCAATACGCGCAATGCTTTTTCCAACGCTATGTGTATAAAATGATTTAATGCCAAAATTAATCAAAGGTTGAATATTTCCTAATGTATCAGAATTGTTAATTTGGGATTTTGTGAAAATTTCAGTATTTATATTTTTATATTTATACTTAAAAATAATATCTAAACCGATAAAATTTACATCTGGTAGCACCCAAAAACTATGAGTAAAGTCATTATCACTTTCATTAAATTTCAAGTTAGACAAAGTTAAATTTTGAATATTCCTCCAATAAACATTGCTTGTAATTTCAATATTATTGTATTTCCAATCCAAACCCGAAAGAAGCAAATTGTGGATTTCCAAATCATTTAACCCAATTGCATATAGATTAGGAACTTTTTGATTTAGCGAATAATCTGCATAAATGCTGAAATTTGTGTCAAGCCGCAAATCTAATCTTCCTCCCAAAGCAATTCCATTAAAATTATCTTGTGAAAAATACTTAACACCACCCGAAGCAGATGAAAATTCTCCTAAATTTATTTTTGTATAACTATAAGCTGCTAAATATAAAATATCTGTTTTAGGGTAAAATTTACTTGAATCAAAAATACTATAATTTACTTCATAGCCAAATTTAAAATTTAAGTATTTCTTCTTTAATTCATAACTTGAGGAATTTACAAATGTTAAAGAAATATTGTCATATTTTTCGCTGCTGTCATTAGTCTTAAAAAGCAAATGGTCGGTATCACTAAACAAATAATCGTCATAAATGAAGCTTAAATTTGAACAAATTGATTGATTAAATGTTGAGTCAAAGTATTTCAAATACGAAGCAGTTAAATTATGTTGGAATAATCGTGAGTTTGAATTTCTAAAAATTGGTTCGGATTCAATTACATTGAAAATAATGCTACTATTTGTAATATTTCCATTATCAGCATTCTTGTTTCCACCATTTTCTCCAATTCGATAACTTGAATAGTTTTCTGAAATTGAGAAATTAGCAAGCGAGTCAAAATTCCAACGTAGTTTTGCCCGCAAATTCCAGCTTTCAATGCTTTGATTTACGTAGGTTCCGGGGGAATTCATACTTCTAAATCCCAGAGTTATGTTCATATTTTTAGCAAAATTCTGTGAATAAATTCCATCTGCTGCTAAAAAATCATCAATTCCTTGATAGTACCAAAGTTTAGTATAGGGCAATTGTGTATTATGAATAATTTCTTGAATATTGATAACAGCAGAAGTTGAATTTTTACCGAAAATCGCAGTTTGCGAACCCTTTAGAATCTCAATCTGTTCAATATTTTCAACGGAAATAAGGCTTAAATTGTAATTATTAGTTATTAAGTTATTTAGAGATAAATTGTTCATTCTTACATTCGTCCCATCAGGCAATCCACCATCAATGATCATTGAATTATCCGCACCTGCAAGACCAAGATTTACGGGAAAACCAATGCGAGAATTATTGAATAAATCAGAAATTGTTGAATAAGATTGATAAAGCAAATCATTTTTTTTGATAGATTGAAAATCAATTATCTTGGTTGAAGTGATTGAACCCAATTGGGTTAAGGGTTGCCATAACCCAATTGTGTCCATCACAAATTTTTTAGAATTTATTTGAGTAGAATCAATTACTTGATTATTCTGTAAAGAATCTCGTTCAGTTCTTCTTTCCTCCTGAGCAAGTGCAAAAGAATTAGATAAAACTAAAATTATTAAACAAGTAAAAAAGTATTTATCTAATATAATTTTCATTACTCACAAAGTAAAAAATGGACATTACTCGATAGAATCGAGTAATGTTTCTTCTTCTGCAATCTCTTCTTCTCTTGGAACAGCAGCTGTATCTGCAATTTTATCGCCTTGGTCTAATCTAATCAATCTCACGCCCTGAGTATTTCTGCTAAGCAAACTAATATCTTTAACAGCTTGGCGGATTATTACAGCATTTTGGGTCATTACCACAAGCTCATCGCTTTCCATAACCGTGATTAAACTGATAACCTTGCCAGTCTTGTGGGTTGTTTTCATAGAGATAACACCTTTCGAACCGCGATTAGTCATTCGGAATTCATCAACTTTCGTGCGCTTTCCGTATCCATTTTCGCCAACAATTAAAACTTGTTGTTCTGGAGTATTAACAGCTATCATCGAAACAACAAAATCATCTGGAGCAAGTCGGATACCGCGAACACCAGCTGCTGTTCTACCCATAGAGCGAACGTCAGTTTCCTTAAATCTGCAAGCAAAACCACTACGAGAACCAATGATGATTTCATTATTACCATCAGTAACTTTTGCTGAAACTAATTTATCATCCTCATTCAAAGTTAAAGCACGAACGCCAGTAGAACGAATTTTTGCAAATTCTGTTAAATCAATTCTCTTAACTGTGCCTAATTTGGTGCACATAAAGATATAATGATCTTCTGCAAATTCTTTAATTGGCAATACTACAGTTACTTTCTCATCTTCTTGCAATTGCAATACATTTGTAATTGCTCGCCCTTTGGCTATACGAGTGCCTTCGGGCAAATCGAAAACTCTAATATTGTAAGCTCTTCCTGCATCGGTAAAGAATAGCAAATAATTGTGATTAGTTGCTTGATAAATTGTTTCGATAAAGTCGTCATCACTTGTGGTGGCACCGCTCACTCCTCGCCCACCTTTATTCTGCTTGCGATAAGTAGATAATGGAGTACGTTTAATTAAACCACGATGAGTTATCGTAACAATAACTTCATCATCTGGAATTGTATCTTCTCTTTTAAATTCTTCCTCATCATCTTGAATTTCTGTTCTTCTATCATCACCAAACTTATTCTTAATTTCTTCCAATTCATCAGATATAATTTGCATTTGCAAATCAAAACTTGCTAAAATTGCCTTTAATCTTTCTATAGTTTGTAATATTTCGCGATATTCTTCTAAAATTTTATCTCGCTCTAATGCAGTTAATCTTTGCAATCTTAAATCTAACACAGCTTTAGCCTGAATTTCGGTCATACCGAAATTTGATTGAAGTGCTTGGGAAGCAATCACCGGATTAGCAGAAGCACGAATTGTTTTAATTACTTCGTCCAAATGATCCAATGCAATAATGTAGCCTTCCAAAATATGAGCACGTTTTTCGGCAGCATCAAGTTCAAATTGAGTGCGTCTAACAATTACTTCGTTACGATGCTCGATAAAATATTGCATCATCTCTTTGAGATTCAACTCTTTTGGTTGACCTTTTACCAAAGCAAGCATATTAGCACCAAAAGTAATTCTCAAATTTGTATGTTGATATAATTTTTTGAGAACTACAAGTGGGACAGCATCTTTCTTTAATTCAATTACCAATCTAACCATTTCTTTACGGTCAGATTCATCTCGAATATCTGAAATCTCCTCAATTACTTTTGACTTAACTAATTCAACTATTTTTTCAATAAGGGATTTCTTAATAACTTGATAAGGCAATTCGTGGACTATAATTCGCTTTTTACCTGTTTTGGTCTCGCTAATTGAAGTTTTTGCTAAAACAACAATTCTTCCACGACCGGTATGGTATGTGTCATAAATTCCATTTCTTCCGCTAATAATTCCACCAGTTGGGAAATCAGGACCAGGCACAAATCTTATCAAATCAGAAATTTCTGCTCCAGGATTTTTTATTAAATACTGAATTGCATTGATTATTTCTGTTAGATTATGTGGCGGAATATTAGTTGCCATACCCACAGCAATACCGCTTGAGCCGTTTATCAGTAAGTTTGGCAATACACTTGGTAATACTTTTGGTTCTTTTAATGAATCATCAAAATTGGATTGGAAATCAACTGTGTTTTTGTCTAAATCTTTAAGCATATAGGCAGCCATTGCCGACATACGAGTTTCGGTATAACGCATTGCAGCGGGGCTATCGCCATCAATAGAACCGTAGTTACCTTGTCCGTCAACTAATTTGTATCGCATCGACCAAGGCTGGGCTAATCTTACCATTGCATCATAAACTGATGAATCACCATGAGGGTGATATTTACCCAAAACTTCACCCACCAAACGGGCACTTTTCTTATAAGGACGATTATTGTACAGACCCATTTCTTGCATAGCAAAAAGGATTCTACGATGCACGGGCTTGAGTCCGTCACGCACATCTGGAAGAGCACGCGAAACAATAACACTCATTGCATAGTCCAAATAAGAACTCTGCATTTCTTCTTCTAAAACGGTAGGAAAAATTCTATTAATATCGAGTAAAGACATATTGAAAAGCTAATTAAAATAACTTACAAAATTAAGCATTTTTGAGGGATAATTTATAAAATGTGGAAGAATATTACTCTTAAATTGCGGGGATTTTTTGCAATGAGTTTTTTAAAAAGTTAGTTTCTTATTAAAATAAAATTATTTCGAATATTGCGGAAAAAACTCAAATGCAATGATTTACTGCTTGGATAATAATTCATCTAATAATTCTTGTGCAGATTTCCCAATTTTATCAAAATCTTCTTGTTTGGCAGTTCTCAATTGTTGCAAATCTTCATAATCTTCGATTAATTCCTTCATTTTTATAAATTGAGAATAAGGTAAAACAACAAATTCGTTTGCTGATCCTTTCTTGATTATTTGTGCATTTATTTCCATAATTACTTGATATTTCAAAAAAAATTCAATCTATCAATAATTGTAAAATAATACTTTAATTAAAAAATCGAACTCATTCTCTCTCAATCACCCAGATAAAATTCACTCAAATCATCAAGTTTTATATTTGTTACAATCCAACCCATTTTTGGTGAATCATAGAAAGTAAATATCCATCGCATTGGATACTTATCATACAATCCCAAATATCTTAATCTAATATAGGATTTTGATGCAAAATGACCATTCACAAATTCAGCTTGATGGAATTTTCCGTAGATTTTAAGGCTTCTTTCAGCTTGATTTATCAATTTTTCTACGTCTTCGGTATTTGATTTAATCGGGCTATCTTTCAGAAAATCATCAAAGGCTTCTTTGATATTACCATCTTCAATTTCTTCAAAAAAATTGTTTAAAGAAGACTTTACTTCTTTTGGAATCATCACTTCTTGAATTGGCTCGCCAACTGAACTCGATAATTTAGAATCCTGTGAGTAAACCATTGCCGACATAACGACAAAAACAGTAATAATGTTTAAAATTTTCATAATTATAAAACTCATTTATTAATAATCAAGTTTAACTAATTTTTTTAGCAATCCTACTTCTTTTTTAGAAAGTAAGCGATATTCACCTCGTTGAAGTCTTTGCACGGAAAGACCAGCAAAAATCTTCCTGTCTAATTGTTTTACACGATAATTGAAATGTTCGAATATTCTTTTTACTTCGTGATTTTTTCCTTCTTTCAAAGTAAAAATAACTCTATTTGACTTCTTTGGATCAATTATAATCTCTGCGGTACCGGTCTTGCCATCTTCGAGCTCCACTCCTTGTGATATTTTTTCTGCATCTGTTTGACTAATTTCCCTATCTAATAGCACAATATAAGTTCTTGGAATTTGATAACTTGGGTGGAGCAGTCTATGCGACAACTCTCCATCATTTGTTAAAAGCAATGCTCCAGTTGTATTTCTATCTAACCTTCCTACTGGGAAAATACGTAGATCAGTTTTAATTAAATCCATTACAGTTTTACGGTTATTTTCATCGTGCGAAGTAACAATAACATCTTTAGGTTTATTTAACAAAAAATAAATTTTCTTTTCCGAACTTGGTAGTGGATCACCTTTAACTGTAATAAAATCATCAGTTTCTACTTTATATCCAAGTGTATCAACGACTTTCCCATTTACTTTTACTACACCAGATGAAATTAATTCGTCAGCCTTCCTTCGCGAAACAAGTCCTGCTTCTGCAATTACTTTATTCAATCGCACGGGGTCGTTGTTTAGTAAATCTTTTTGTGGCTTTTCTGACAATCTTGTTTTACCGACGCCGCCTTTTACAACAATTGAATTCGGAGATAATTCAGTCGGTTTATTTTTTCTTGTTCTGTACTTGGTTTGGAAGTTGGAAGATGAATTTGAAAACGAGTCAGACTTGCTACTGCTTCCACTTCTACCTTGACTTTTTGGTGCTCCACCTCTTTCATCATTCCTACTTCTTGATGATGAATTTCTACCCGATGAATTGGGCTTGCTGCTGCCGAAGTTCTTATCGGATTTCTTGTAATTATTCATTTTGATTAATTATTTAACATTTCTACATATCTTGAGAGTTGCTCTTTAAAAGCACCAACGCTCAAATTTCTACTTTCGCGAATATATTCTTTACCATCAATAAACAACAAGATTGTTGGTATTGAAAAAACAATATATTCACCACTACTTTCATTTACTTTATCTAAATCAACATAAAGAAATTTCACTTGCTCAAATTCAGAAACTGCATCGTGAATTTTGGGTTTCAACGTCTTGCATACATTACAACTGTCGTTTGAAAAATACACTATATTTATAAAATTAGATTTAATAGTTTCCTTCAACTCATCTAAAGTTTCAATATTATGAATCATACTATAAGTTTTAATTTGATAAAATTTAAAAAATTTATTTATTTAATTCCATAAAATACTTGGAAAATCCCAGTAATTTTGATTCTTCAAATGTATTCGCCTGAAATTGCATTCCAATTGGCAATCCTTTACTATCTTTACCTGATGGAACACTAATTGCAGGAATACTTGCTAAATTTGCGGAAGTAGTAAATACATCAGATAAATACATCGAAATTGGGTCGTTGATTTTCTCCCCAAATTTAAATGCTGTGCTTGGTGTAGTTGGCAAGAAAAGCAAATCGAACTTTGCAAACATTTGTTTGTATTGATTATATATCAACCTTCTTGCTTTTAATGCTTTGCCATAATATGCATCATAATATCCCGATGATAGCACATAAGTGCCAAGCATTATTCTACGTTTTACTTCTGCACCGAACCCCTCGCTACGAGTTTTTACCATCATATCATCGCCCGACTGCAATTCTGCACGATAACCATACCGCACTCCGTCAAATCTTGCTAAATTTGATGATGCTTCTGCCGTTGCAACAATATAATACGTTGCAATCGAAGCATCGAAATTATCAAATTTTATTTCTTCAATTTGCAATCCATTTTGTTTCAACAAATCTAATTTGTAAAAATAATTTTCCTTAATTGCATCATCACATTGATTTATTATATCGTCATCTAAAACAGCAATTTTAAATTTCGTATAATCAAATTTATCTAAATTTTCTGTTGTTTTTGCTGGTTGTTTGCTGGAAGTTGTGGCGTCCATTTCGTCCTTACCCGAAATCACATCATAAAGCAAAGCAGCATCCTCGATTGACCGAGAAAAAGTACCGATTTGGTCTAATGACGAAGCAAATGCAATCAAACCATACCGAGAAACACGTCCATAAGTTGGCTTGAAGCCTATATTTCCACAGAAAGCGGCAGGCTGACGGATACTTCCACCTGTATCTGAACCAAGAGCGGTATGGCAAAATTCGGCAGTTACCGATGCTGCACTTCCACCCGAAGAACCTCCAGGGACATATTCATTATTAATTGGATTGATAACAGGACCAAAATAGGAAGTTTCATTAGATGAGCCCATTGCAAATTCATCTAAATTTGTTTTTCCAATTATTATCGCACCTTCTGATTTCATTCTTTGCACAACTGTCGCATCATAAATTGGAGTATAATTATTTAGGATTTTCGAGGCACAAGTAGTCCGAATTCCATTTGTAGAAATATTATCCTTAACCGCAACAATCATTCCTTCTAATCGCCTTGGATTTCCATTTTCGAAATTAGATTGAGAAACTTTCGCTTGTTCAAGAGCTTGCGTTTCGGCAAGAGTGATAAAAGAGTTAAGATTGGAGCTCTTAATTCTATTTAAAGTTTCACTAACTTCATTAATGACCGAAGTTTTATTATCAATAATATTCTTTCGAAAATTGAAATAATCTACCATATCTTATCAGTTTAAAGTTTTAAATCTTTTTTTACATTATCTGTGATCGAAGTAATTTCTTTTGCAATATCTTTTTTTGCTTGCTCAAATTTGGAAGTTTGCGAGCGGATAGTTTTCATAATTTCGGGGATTTTATCTGGTCCAAAGAGCAATAAAACACCCAAAACTATAACAATTAATTCTCCCCCACCAATATCAAACATATTCTTCTATTGCTTTAATCCAACATCGTTTGATTCGTTTTTTGAAACGATATTATTACCAGTATTCTTTTGGTTATCTTCTTCGGAGCTTATTGATTTTTTGAATTCCTTCATTCCAGAACCAAGATTTCTCATCAATTCGGGAATTTTTTTAGCTCCAAAAAGGAGTAAAATCAAGAAAGCAATTACTAATATTTCGGGCCAACCTAAATGAGGCATATTGAACCTTTTTATTTAATGGACGATTTAAAGTTATTTAATTTTATCATTAACTATTATCAATAAATAAAATGTTTTATACTTTTAAAATTTACAAATTTATTTGCTATAATATTTTTTAATTGATTCGAAAATATACAAGCCATCGTTTCCACCAAGTATATTATTGCTTAATCTTTCTGGATGGGGCATCATTCCAAGCACATTTCCATTTTTATTTATTATGCCAGCAATGTTTAAAAGTGAACCATTTGGATTGGATTTATCATCAATATTACCGTTTTCATCGCAATATTTAAATACAATTTGATTATTGTCTTGGAGTGATTTTATTGTATCTTCGTCAGCAAAATAATTACCTTCGCCGTGTGCAATTGGAATTCTCAATACCCAATTATTTGGAATTTGAGATGTAAATCGAGTCTGATTATTTATTGTTTTGATATTTACATCTTTGCAAACAAAATTCAAGCTTGAATTTCGCATCAAAGTTCCGGGAAGCAAACCTGCTTCTGTTAACACTTGGAAACCATTGCAAATACCCACAACACTTCCACCTTTATCTGCAAAGTTTATTACTTCTTGCATAATAGGTGAAAAACGAGCAATTGCACCACTTCGTAAATAATCACCATAGGAAAAGCCACCGGGCAAAATCACACAATCTATATCTGATGGAATTATTTTGTCTTTATGCCATAAATATACAGCATCTGACAAGGCATCATTTTTAGCTGCATTATATGCGTCTGCATCGCAATTTGAGCCAGGGAAAACTACAACCGCAAATTTCATCATTCACCCTTAACTTCTTGGATGGAAATATGGTAATCTTCGATAATTGGATTTGCAATTAATTTGGAACACGCTTGGTTAATAATTGCTTTTGCGGAATCTTCATTATCGGCTTGGCAAGTTAGTTCCACAAATTTTCCAATTCTTACATTATGTAAATCTTTGAATTCCATTGAATTTAACGAATTTTCAACAGTTTTACCTTGAACGTCTAATATGCCTTTTTTTAGCATAATCTTAATTTCTGCAGAATATGTTTTCATTTATCAAATTTATTTAAAATACAAAATTAATCAATTATTTTGTTCTTTTTTGATTATTCAATTCTTTTTTTGAATTTATCATTTTTTTAGTTGAAGCAAAAAAGAATCTAATAAAACTAATCAAAATATAGAACAACATAAAGTAAAAAATAAAATATCCGTGAGTTATCGTTGAAATTATTATTCCTACTAATGTAATTCCAAAATTCCAAGGATGTGTTTTGATTGCATTCCAGCTTGGTCGGGGCATATTATCAAACTTGATTGTTGAAATCATTGAAAGTGAAGCAAGTAATGGAACTGAAAACATCATTAAATTTTTCAATGTACTTCCTAAATTTGGATCTTGAAATTGAAATACTGCAAATGATGAGATAAATAATGCCGATGCCGGAATTGGCATTCCTTTAAAATACAATTTATCTTCAAAAGTTGCTTGAACGTTGAACCGAGCTAATCTATACACTCCCGACAAGGCAGGAAGTGAGGCTATCAATATTCCAATGTGATCATATTGATAAAAGAACATAGTATAAAGCATAAATGAGGGAGCAACTCCAAATGAAACTGCATCGCACAAAGAATCTAATTCCACGCCAATCGCACTTGTTGCACGAATTAGCCGAGCAACCACTCCATCGAGTGCATCAAAAATTCCTGCTATCAATATCATAATTGCTGCAATTTCGAACTCATATTTTGCAGTATAAATAATTGCAATAAATCCCGAAAACAAGTTTCCGAGTGTGAGCATATTAGGAATTATCGAACGCGTTATCCGTATGTTTACCCTTCTAATTCGCATTTATTCTCGCTATTTTAGTTTCCGCTGCAACAACTTTGTCGCCTACTTTCACATAAATTTCACTATTTGGAGAAATGTGAATATCCATCCTTGAACCAAATTTCATCATTCCAAATTTCTGACCAATCTGAACCTTATCGCCAACTTTTATATCCCAAACAAGTCTGCGAGCAACTGCCCCAACAATCTGTTTGAATAGGATTTTTCCGTTTGGATTGTGAAGTCCAATATGTGTTTGTTGATTTTGAAATGACGATTCAGATTTGGAAGCAATTAATTTTTTACCTTCAATAAATTTAAAATATTCAATTTCACCTGAAAGTGGAATTCTATTGACGTGCACATCGAGTGGAGATAGGAATATGCTAATTCTTTTGGTTTTACCTTTGATATAATCATTCTCAAAATCCTCAACAATTTCCAAAATTGTTCCATCTGCGGGGCTAACTAAAATAGAATTAGCCTTAAAAAATTCTGGCGGAACATTACGCTCGGGATCGCGGAAAAACCATAAAGCCATAAAAATTAGAAAGAGCGAAATAACCCACAAAGGTATGGAAATAAACAAGTTAAATCGTGTATAAAATGCTATGATACCAATGATTATTCCTAAAACAATCATTGGTATAAAATTATCAAGCCCGTATTTCGTAATCATATTGTTGAAAAATAATTTTTTGTATTAAATAAAAAGTTTTTAATTTGCAAACTTTATAATAAACAAACTTAATAAATAAAAAGAAAATAATTTAAATTTGGTGATATATGAATTTTAAATGCACTACAGACGTAATGCTCGATTTGTTGAATAATGTGATGCCAATCATCGCTCCAAAATCAACAATTTTAGTCCTTCAATATTTATCTTTCGATTTGGAAGGCAATCTATTAACAGTTATCGCTACAAGCGAAGATTTAACTATCAAAACATCTATTGAAGTAAATGGAACAGAAGATGGAAAAATCCTTGTACCTGCTAAAAAATATAGCGATATTATCCACTCATTCGGCAAATCAGGTGAAATTACATTCAATGCTGACGAAGAGAATCAAGAAATTCAAATTAATTACGGGAAAGGTAAGTATAGATTTTCAGGATTGGATTGGGAAGAATTTATTCAAACTGACCATCTTTTTGGTGTGTCTCCATTGGATGGCACCAATGCAGAAGAAGATGCAACCGAAGAATTAAAGGCTAAATTTATTAAAGGTGAATTGAGTCACATTGCCGAAAGAAATCTTTTTGCAGTTTCTACCGAAGAGTATAATCTTGCAATGACAGGGGTATTATTCCAATTCCGTTCGAACAAACTTACTTCCGTTTCTTCAGATGGATTCAGATTAAATCGCTTTGTAATGACCAAAGAAGAGAACTTATTCCCCGAACAATATGATGTTATTATTCCATCAAAATCAATGGAATTTTTGAAGAAAATTGAATCTGATTGCGATATGACAGTAATTCGTCAAGACAAAGCACCAAAATATCTCAAGTTCAGTTATGATGATACTATCTTCACTACTCGTATTATCACTGATAAATTCCCAGCTTACGAAACAATAATCCCCGAATCATTTAATTACACAGCTTATGTTCCTTTGAACGAATTACTTTCAGCTACAAAACGTGTTTCTATATTCTCTAATCCTGATAACAAATTATTAATCTTAAAATTTACTTCCGATTCATTAACTTTAGTAGCCGAAAACGAACAAACTGCCGAAAATGCAAGTGAAATTGTGAATTGCGAATTTACAGGTGAGGGGTTTGAAATCGGTGTTAGATACGACTATTTCACTCAATCAATTCAACACATTAACTACGAAAATCCAGAAAATCAAGGCGTGGTTGAAATGAGATTTAACGACCCCAACAAAGCCTACATCATAATTCCAAAAGAAGAAGGTGAAAGATTCTTAATGTTAAATATGCCTGTTAGATTTAAATAAAATTGTCTGAAACTGATTAAATTAAATCCCGAATGTATTAAAAATATATTTGGGATTTTTTTATAAAGTTTCTGAAAAGTTAAAAAAAATAATTCCTATGCTTTGATTATTTTTGCAAGAGGAACTTTTTTTTGGAAAGATTTTTATTATAATTTACAAAATACATTGTAAAAGGGATTTTGAAAAATATATATAAAATCAATTGAAATTATCATTTTAAGTTGCGATTATTAAGATTGGTCTTTTTATAAAGAATAAAATTTTTCATCAAGCTCTATTCGTTGTTTTTATTGAAGTTGCACTTATTGGGGAGTGCAGGAAGAGAGACTCGAACTCTCACGGCTTTAAGGGCCACTGGATTTTGAGTCCAGCGCGTCTACCAATTCCGCCATTCCTGCTTTCGGTTTGGTGTGGGCAATGAGGGAGTCGAACCCCCGACCCTCTGCTTGTAAGGCAGATGCTCTAGACCAACTGAGCTAATTGCCCGAAATGAAGAATTCAAAATTACGAAAAGTTAAGAAAATAACAATAACTTTTTTGAAATTTTTTTAAAGAAAATTAAAAAATAATTAACTTTTTTGGATTTTTGTTAATTTTTCTTATTAATTGATACTTTTTTCTATAATTCCACCACCAACTAAATCATCATTTTCGTATAGAACTACACTTTGCCCTGGTGCAACTGCATCTCTGGGCTCATCAAACATTACGATTAATTTGCCATTTTCCATCTTGGCTTTTCCGAATTTTCCTTTATCATTGTATCGAATTTTGATAAAGAAGTCCTTCCAATTGGGCAAATCATCGTATTTAATTAGATTAACTGAATGGGCAACCAGTCCCAAGTTCAATATTTCAGATTTTATTCCAACAACAATTGTGTTGGTTTCGGGTATAATTTCCTTAACATATAATGGTTCTGAATAGGAAACGCCTAATCCTTGCCGTTGCCCGATTGTATAAAATGGATAGCCCTTGTGTTTTCCCAAAATCTTTCCATTCATTATAATATAACCTTCGCCTACATTTTGGAAGAAATCTGAATGATTTTCCAGCAAGTAATCTTGATAATTATTAGCAGGAATAAAGCAAACATCTTGCGATTCCCATTTATTGTGCAATTCAAAACCAAAGTCCTTTGCTAATTGGCGGGTTTGCGATTTATCCATATTGCCAATTGGGAACATCGCACGCGAAATTTGATGTTCTTGCAAGCCCCATAAAACATAAGATTGATCTTTCTGTAAATTTTGGCTGCGAGAGATTATGTGTCGCTTTAATTCCTCATCGTATCTAACATTTACGTAGTGCCCGGTTGCTATCCAATAAGCTCCAACTTCATCAGCAAATTTAAGTAATTCTCCAAATTTAATTTCAGGATTGCACTTTGTGCAGGGATTGGGAGTGCGACCTTGCAAGTATTCATCAACAAAATAATCAATTATCTGTTTTTTGAAAATTTCGGTATAATCTAAAAAGTGATAGTCAGCACCAAGTCGGTCGCAAATATCTTTGGCATCAAATTCAGAATAACAATGGCAATGAGGTTTGTCGCTGGTGTAAGGCTGAAAAGTAACTCCAATTGGAGTAAATCCATTTTGTTTAACTAAAGCAGCAGTTACGGACGAATCTACTCCTCCCGACATTCCAACTAATACTTTATTTTTATCAAGCATTTTTTTCAGTTTAAATAATAT
This sequence comes from Chloroherpeton thalassium, assembly GCA_020722095.1. GTDB lineage: Bacteria > Bacteroidota > Ignavibacteria > Kapaibacteriales > UBA2268 > GWF2-33-9. The sequence continues at coordinate 5,049 of DYLM01000015.1, read as the reverse complement.
TTTATAAAAATCATTGACGAATTGAAGTCAAATAAATTAGTCAAACCTAAAAAATATAGATGAAATGTTCAATATTTATGAATTTTATAAATATGTGAGTTTATTTTAATAAAATAAATGCCATACGGAAATTTTTCCAAACTCAATGATTCATTTGCTGAAACATTATTCTGAAGAATTATATTGCCAAGTAAATCGTAAATCGCTATTTCTCCATTAGTTTTAAATAAGATTGTGCTGTTTTCATTATAATATTCAACAAATTCAAAGTTTTTTGGCGATGCAACGGAATTAATCCCGTCCCAACCTGCTAATCTTGCCATCATCCACCAGAAAGCCTTGCCTTTTTGATAGCAATTCAAGCAATGCGAATGGGCACAATTACTACAAGAAGGACATTCAGTAGGATGGTATTCGCACCATTCTTTAGCCCAATTCCCGCCCGAATAATTACATCCATCGTCAGCATTTTTATCTAAAAAGTATTCTCCATCTGGATTATAACTTTCAATATCAGCAAAATCAAAGAGAATTTTGTCGTTATTCTTGCAGAAATTTCGGATTTGATTATTCCGAGTATTCACATTTCCACTTTCGCCCGAACCATCTAAATGACCAGTCATATAAACAAACTTGATGTTAGGAAAGTCTTTTTCTAACGAGTCCATCAATGATAAATATAGATTAATCTCATTTTCAGACCCATTCACCTGTCCGCACCAAGACCACATTACGATATTAATCGTATTATTTTGTGCAAGCAAGTCTCTTGTTCTTTGTGCCCAAGTTGTTCTATTGGGATTTCCCAAGTCTCCTGATGGAGTTCCATCAAGTAGAGTCAAAGTGCCAGTACCTTTATTGAATTGAAAAATGGAATTTTGCAATTTAGACAGCATCGTCATTCCCGTAACTATCTGGCTGCCATGCGAGGTATGACCATAAGACAATTTGAAATTGTTTTTGGCATACTCCACAAATTCTGTTGGAATTTGATCAATTTTTGTGCAAGTGTGATCAATGATTATCGGAGAGGATTGCAAATATGCTATATTTGAAAATAATACTATTAGTAAAATTGGAATAAAACTTTTCATAATAAACCTCAAAAAAAAACGAAAATTTAGTAATTGCTAAATTAAGAAAAAAACACTTATAAGATACTGGATATTAAAAAAAATAAATGAAGAATTGTTAAGATTTTACAAGCACTTAGTAGAACTGCCGATCCAATTTGAAAATTTGATAATTTGAAAATGGTGTTGGGTGTTGGGTATCGGGGGTTATACGTCATTTCGAGTGTTAGCGAAGCAATCTTATGTTTCATTTTAGACTGCTTCGCCCCGGCAAGTTGGAACTTGCAATGACGTCTTTAACCTAACGACTAACACCCAACACCTAACATCCAACACTAACATCAAATATTATTTACAAGATAAGTTTTCTATCAATTTTAGAAGACTTTTTTATGATTATTTATTGAAATTTTCTTAATTTAGTATTCTACAAAATCGGAGGTTCGATTTACTTTTTTAATACATAAGTTTTTTAGGAATTTTATATGTGGATCAACGAATTAACTGCGACAGATAAGCAATTACAAAACGATCTATTATCCAAAGTTAAACTCCCTCGTCATATTGGTATCATTATGGATGGCAATGGACGTTGGGCAGAAAGCAAAGGATGGAATCGTTTAGAAGGTCACAGAGAAGGAATCGAAAGTGTTCGGGATATTGTGAAAGCCTGTTCGCAAATGGGCGTGAAATATCTCACTTTGTATTCATTCTCAATAGAAAATTGGAATAGACCATCAGAAGAAGTAAACGGATTGATGAAACTTTTAGAATATTATTTAAGAAAGGAAGTCGCTGACCTCCATAAAAATAATGTTCGTATCAAAACAATCGGCAAAACAAATTCTCTCCCACTTGTGATTCAGAATTTACTCTTCGAGTCTATTGAAAAGACCAAAGCAAACACTGGTTTAACTCTTACTCTTGCATTAAGTTATAGTGCCAGATGGGATATAGTGCAAGCCACACAATTAATCTCGTTAGATTTGAAACTCGGAAGAATATCGTTCGAAGATATTAACGAAAACCTTTTTCCTAAGTATCTATCCACAAAAGATTTACCAGATGTTGATTTACTTATACGAACTTCGGGAGAATTACGTCTTAGCAATTTTATGTTATGGGAAATGGCTTACGGTGAAATCGTTATTACAGATAAATTATGGCCTGATTTCCGCAGAGATGAGCTTTACTCTTCACTCGAAAGTTATGCTAAACGAGAAAGAAGGTTCGGAAAAACTTCTAAGCAAGTTTCTAAAGAACATAAAAAAAATCATATAAACGATTTATTAACCAATTAATAATCAAATGAATACCAAAAAATTTATTTTCATAAATCTTATTTTCTTATTTTTAATAAGTTTATCTCCAATTTTTGCACAATTTGATCCACAAACCAAGCCTCAATCTATAATAATTGCTGGTATAAGTGTGGAGGGAAATAATTATGTTACTTCCGAAACAATTATTTCTATTTCTGGTTTGCGAGTTGGCGATGTAATCAATACTGTGAATGAAACTAAGATACAAAATGCTATACTCAATTTGTGGAAGAGAAATCAATTCCACAAAATAGAAATCGAAGTTGAGAGAGCAACTGATTTAGGAATTTTTTTGGTCATAAAAGTTGAAGAATTTCCAAGATTGAACGAGATTATTGTCCACGATAATGATAAAATTAAAACTAAAGAAATTTTAGAAGCAATTGGCAAACCAAAAGGATCAGTCTTATCTAATAACGATACTTTCCTTGTTAAGCAAAAATTGAAAAAATTATATGATGAAGAAAGTTTATTATATGCCAAAATTAATTGCGACATTCGAGCCACAGAATTAGCTAACTATTCAGATTTGCATATATTTATTGACGAAGGGGCTAAGTTTAAAGTTGGAACAATAACTGTAAATGGTAATAAAAAGGTTGATGCTGATGATTTAGTTGGTGCAATGAAGGAAACCGAAGATGTGCCTTGGTGGAAATTCTGGAAATCCGGGAAATTTGATGAAACCAAATACAAAGAAGATAAAATTTTATTGCTTGATTATTATAAATCAAAAGGTTTTGTTGATGCGCAGATATTGAGTGATTCGATTGAATACAATCCCGAAACCGAAAAGGTTAATATTGTTATAAATGTATTCGAAGGCAATCAATACTATATTCGTAATATCAATTTCGAAGGAAATACAGTTTATAATGACAATATATTGCAAAGAAGATTGGACTTCAAGCCCGGAGATTTGTATGATGCAGTCAAATTAAAGCAAAATTTGGAGGCTAATCAAGACCAAACTGATGCCGCATCTCTCTATCTTGATAATGGTTATTTACAAGCAAGACTTATTCCAAATGAAAATCGCATCAGTTCCGACTCGATTGATTTAACAATTATGGTTTATGAAGGTACTCGATTTAAAATTGGCAAAGTAAATATTGTTGGTAATACAAAAACTAAAGATAAGGTTATCAGACGAGAGCTTTTTACTCGACCTGGTGAATATTTTGATAGATCCGCTATTATCCGTAGCATACGTGCTTTGGGTGTGATGAATTACTTCAATCCTGAGAAGTTGCGACCTGATGTTAAACCTTCCGAAATAGATAATACAAGTGTTGATGTTATTTATAATGTGGAAGAACGCTCCACCGATACTTTTAACGCATCTGTTGGTTTTGCTGGATATTATGGATTAACTGGCTCTATCGGTTTTTCATTTAATAATTTCTCAATTCTTGAACCTTTAAAAGGCGGTGCAGGTCAAATTTTCACTCTAAGTTGGGAGTTTGGTCAATTCACTCGCTATCAAACATTTTCATTAGGCTTTACTGAACCTTGGCTGAATAATGAACCAACTACAATCGGATTCAATCTCTTTGATACTCAATATTCATATTATTTTGATATGCGTAGAACAGGTATTAACCTAAATTTAGGCAGAAGATTCCGCTGGCCCGATGACTATTGGCGAGGCGATTGGAGTTTACGCTGGGTTTATAATGATGTTGGTGCGAATTCCTCCACTTATTTTATTCCAGGAACTGAAATAACTTTATCCCAAAGATATTCAAGAACAAGTATTAATAATCAATTTTTCCCTTCAGTTGGTTCAAGATTTTCACTTAGCAATGATTTTGCAATGGGCTCGCTTGGAATTGGTAGAACTGATTATGCAAAAACTGAATTAACTTATGATTCTTTTACTCCAATTTGGTCGTTTGAAGGACAAGATAAATTAGTATTTATGTTATCTTCAAAATGGGGATATATTGCTGGATTAAAGACTGATGAAACTATCCCACCAATCGAAAGATATTATTTAGGTGGAAATGGATTAAGTGGTTGGGGCGTAACACCTTTGAGGGGTTATCAAGATAGAGCTATTGGCAACGAAAATGGCAATGCCGTTCTGGCTCGCTATACTGCAGAATTGCGATTTGCCATTTCAATCGACCCGATGCCGATTTATGTTTATGCTTTTGCCGAAGCTGGCAATGTTTGGGATAAATTTAGCAAAGTAGATCCATTCACCCTTAAACGTTCTGCTGGTGTTGGTGTGCATTTATTAATTAATCCAATTGGTATGATTGGATTTAGTTATGGTTATGGATTTGATGTGCCGAATAATGCGACTAAAGCTTCTGGTTGGCAGTTCTTATTCCATTTAGGTCAACAATAAAGTTTGTAAAGTTCATAAAGTTCATAAAGTTATAAAGTTTGTAAAGTTTGTAAAGTTATAATGTTTAAAGTGGGAATATGATAAAAATTCCCCCTCTATGAGGGGGGTTAGGGGGGAGGCTCTGATAAAAATATCCAATAAATCAATCCCGTAGGGATGATAATATTATAGTTCATAAAGTTCATAAAGTGAAAAGTAATCCCGAAGGGATAAAATTATTATAGAAAAAATTAAATTGAAACGATAAATAAATCCCGTAGGGATGATAATATTATAGTTTATAAAGTTCATAAAGTTA
>DYLM01000111.1 GCA_020722095.1 Chloroherpeton thalassium | reverse complement strand
CTGACTTATGAGACAGCCTCGTGGAAGAGCTATAAGACCGACATATTTTTGTGATAAATGATTTTTATTATTAATTCAATCCGCGATTTTTAAGTAATGGTTCAATGCTTGGATCGGCACCACGGAATAATTTGTAGAGTTTTTGTGGATCATCTGTATTGCCACGCTCTAATACATTCTTGCGGAAAGCAGTTGCTGTTTTCTTGTCGAAAATACCATTTTGCTTAAATGCTTCGAAAGCATCGCTATCCAATACCCCCGACCAAATGTAACTGTAATATCCCGAATCATATCCACCCGAAAATGCGTGACGGAAATATTGTGAACGGTAACGAGAAATAATTTCAGGAATTAAACCCAATTCATTTAATTTATCATTTTCAAACTTGTTGGCATCTACATTAATTGGCGATTCGATTGTGTGGTAGAAAATATCCAAAAATGCCGCTGCTAAATATTCAACTGTTGCAAAACCTTGATTGAATTTAGAAGACTTGTCAATTTTATCGATTAAACTTTGAGGAATTACTTCTCCGGTTTTATAATGTTTAGCGAACAATTTTAATAATTCGGGTTCAGTTGCCCAATGTTCCATAATTTGTGAAGGAAGTTCCACAAAATCACGGGAAACATTTGTGCCGCTAATGCCAAGATAATGACAATTTGAAAATAATCCGTGCAATCCATGTCCAAATTCGTGGAAAAATGTTTGCACTTCGTCTAATGTTAATAATGATGGTTGATCGCCAGTAGGCTTGCTAAAATTCAATACTAAACTTACAACTGGAGTTACTTTATTATCATTTATATAATATTGTTCACGGTAATTTGTCATCCAAGCACCACCGCGTTTGGAATCACGTGGGAAAAAGTCCATATATAAAATGCCAAGATGTGAGCCGTCTGCATCGAACACTTCATAAGAAATTACTTCGGGGTGATACAAAGGCAAATCATTTCTTTGTTTGAAAGTTACACCATATAATTTATTGACCAAAGTGAAAATACCTTCGCGAACATTTTCCAATTTGAAGTATGGTCGGATGTCTTCCTCATTCAAGTCATATTTTGCTTTCCTAACTTTTTCTGAATAATAACTCCAATCCCAAGGTTCTAATTTAAAATTATTGCCTTCTTTGAAAATCATTGACTGTAAATCGTAAGCCTCCAATTTGGAAACTTTAATTGATGGCTCCCATATTTTATATAATAAATCCAATACTGTTTTTGGATTTTTTGCCATATTGGTTTCTAAAATATAAGCCGAGTGATTGTCATAACCTAATAATTTGGCTCTTTCCATTCTCAAATTAGCAATATCTACAGCAATTTTACCATTGTCAAATTCATTGCCGTTATTTCCGCGATTTGCATAAGCTTTCCATATTTTTTCTCTTAAAGGTCTAACAGAGGAATATTGCAAAAATGGCATTATCGAAGGATTTTGCAAAGTGAAAAGCCATTTGCCGGGCTGACCTGCAGCTTTTGCTTCTTCGGCAGCTCCGTCAATAATGGATTGTGGCAATCCCGCTAAATCTGCTTTGTTATCAATAAATAATTGGAATGAATTAGTTTCCTTTTGTACATTTTGAGCAAATTGTATAGTTAATTTTGATAATTTTTCATTGAGTTGCATCAACTTTGCTTTTTGAGTATCGTCCAAAAGGGCACCATTACGAACAAAATCCTTGTAGTATTTTTCTAATAATCTATTTTGCTCTGCATTTAAATTAAAAGTAGCACGATTATCATAAACTTGCTTGATGCGTTTGAATAAGTCAGCATTCAAGGAGATTTTATCGTAATGTGCGGATAATAATGGCGAAACTTCTTCGGCAACTTTATCCATTTCTGCATCGGTGATTACACTATTTAAATTAAAGAAAATAGTGGAAACTTGTACTAATTTTGAGCCTGCTCTATCCAATGCAACAATAGTATTTTCAAAATTTGGAGCATCTTTGGACTTCAGAATCTTTTGAATATCCTTGTTGTGCAATTTCATCGCTTCTTTAAAAGCAGGTAAGTAATCACTTGTTTTGAATTTATCGAAGGCTGGCACACCAAAAGGTGTTTTGAAATCCTCTAATAGAGGATTGGCAAAAGTACGAGTAGACATAGCTATTCCAATAATTAAGAATAAAAAGTATTTCATAATGTTTTTAGTTTTTAATAAGTTAAACATAGTTTTAATTAATTTTAATTTATAATTAAACGATTAATTAGCTAAATAATTAATTTTCAGAGTTATTTTTAACTTTCTGCTTTATAATTTCGGGGATTTGTTTGCTTGCAAGTAAAATTCCCAGATAAATAATTAATTTGTCGTAATATCCATTATAGTACATATAACCAAAATAAACAGGCAAAGCAAAAATATTAGTATTTATAATTATTGATAAAAATGTTCCTGCAATTGCTATTAGTGAACGTACATAAATATTTCTAGAATAAATATTGGAAATATAATAAATTGCAAGCCAAACAAATATTGCCAATGGCGCCAATATCAACATAACTCCGGCAGTTGTAGCCAACCCTCTCCCACCTTTAAAATTGATAAAGATGCTATAATTATGTCCCAAAATTGCCATTGAACCGTTAAAAAGGCTATACTCGTAAGAATGATTTATTAAATATGCAATTCCCGCAACAAGCATACCTTTCGACATATCCAAAATCAACGCAAGTATACCAATCCAAGGTTTTCCTGTTACTTCCCAAGCATTTCGTGCTCCGATATTTTTACTGCCTGTTTGCGTAACATCTTGTTTGGCAAAGTATTGAGGCACAAGATACGAAAAAGGTATCGAGCCAATTAAATAGGATAAAATAAACATTCCAAAATCTGTCATTGTTGCTTGCTTAATTTAATTTGAAGAAATGAGAATATCAATAAAAAGAAAAATAGTAAGTAAGCCATTGCTGATGCCAAGCCCATCGCATCTGATTTGATGAATGCTTGGTCAAAAATATTATATACAATTGTTGTTGTGGAATAAAGCGGACCGCCTTTGGTCATCACAAAAACCTCGATAAATACTTGAAATGATTTAATTAAATCAATCATAATTACAAATGCGATTGTGTTGCGAAGTCCTGGGATGGTGATGTGCCAGAGCATTTGCCAGAAATTTGCACCTGATAACTGTGCATTTTCGTATAAATCATTTGAAATTGTTTGCATTCCAGCAATAAATAGCACCATATAATAACCAATTGAAAGCCAAATATCCATTGCAATTATTGAATTTAAGGCAGTATCGATATTTAAAAGAAAGCCTTCTTTGGAATATGGCAGCCCCGCAAATTTTAGCAACGTGTTTAAATATCCTTCTTGGGAATAAATATTAGTAAAAATTAAGGCAATCACCACCATTGATGTTATTGAAGGAATAAAATAAGATGCCTGCCAAAAGCCTTTGAATTTGGATATTTTTCTATTAATTAATTCTGCTAAAAATAATGATATAGTAATTGTAATTGGAACTGTTATAACTACAAAATAAAGTGTATTTCTAACAGATTTCCAAAAAATCTCGTCCTTGAACAATTTCAAATAATTATCGAAACCCACAAAAGTTGCTTTATTGGTTAATGTTTGATATTCTGTTAAACTTAAATATCCAGAATATATCAATGGATAAGTCCAAAAAGCCAGCAATACGATAATCCAAGGCAGAACGAGGATAAAAGTATTCAAGTGTTCTTTAAATCTAAATTGCTTATTAAAATTTATATTTTGTGTATTTTTTTCCAATTCTAATATAATATAAATTACAAAATTACTAATTTACAATTTTTAAACAAACAAATTAACAAAAGGTGGATAAATGCGTTATTTATTATTTGTTTTAATTGCAGTTTCTCTATTATCTTGTCAAAAAAGTGAGTTAAAAGTGAATGGAAGTAAAGATTTTCGCCAATTAGTGGAAGAAAAATTAAAGGCATACTCGCCTGTAAAAGTTGATGCTGATTTAAGTTCATTTTCCGAAAGGGAAAAAACATTATTACAATTACTTGCAGAAGCAGGAAAAATCGCCGAAGATATTTTCTGGCAACAATCTGCAAGCGATGCTGTTGCTGTTCGTGATTCATTAACTAAAATCAATATTCCTGTTGATGATGATGTTCGCGAATATGTGCGTATAAACTTCGGACCTTATGACGTTATTCACGGGAATAGTCGCTTTATTCCAGGCGAACCAAAAGTAAGGTTTGCTGGTGCTGGTTTCTATCCCCAAGATATGACAAAGGAAGAATTTGAAAAATTCGTACAAGAAAATCCCGACTTGAAGGAGCAAATGGAAAGTAGTTACACAGTAATTGTCCGTAAGGAAGGCAAACTCGTTCCCGTTCCATACCACGAATACTATCCACAAATGGAAGAATTAGCCAAGAAATTAGAAGAAGCCGCAGAATTTGCAGACGAACCTACTTTAAAAAGATATTTGTTATTGCGTGCAAAAGCGTTCAGAACCGACGATTACTTTGAAAGCGATATGGCTTGGATGGACATAAAGGGCAATATTGATATTGTAATCGGTCCAATTGAAACATATCAAGACGCTCTCTTTGGTTACAAAGCATCATTCGAAGCAGTTGTGATGGTAAAAGATTCTGCTGCAAGTGCAGAATTTGAAATGTTCAAGAGCTTGGTAGAATATTTTGAGAAAAATTTGCCACAAAATCCCGAATACACACGCAAGAAATTTAGTTCAGATACTCAATTAAATTTGATGAATGTAGTGTATTTTGGTGGCGACTGCCAAAAAGGGACTAAAACAATAGCAGCGTCATTACCAAATGATCCACGAGTTCGCGATGCAAAAGGTGGCAAAAATTCAATGTATAAAAATATGATGGAAGCAAAGTTCGAAAAAATATTGATACCAATTGCGAGTGTAGTTTTGGAACCAAACCAAGCTAAATTAGTTGATAAAAAAGCCTTTACATCATTTGTAACATTGCACGAATTTTCGCATACTTTAGGACGTGGCTTTGTGTTTGGAAATGACAAATTAGAAGTACGCAATGCATTAAAAGAGCGATATTCGGCAATTGAAGAGTGCAAAGCAGATATTTTAAGTATGTGGAATCATAAAATGTTGCTCCAAAATGGCAATTTTGATGAAGATTATATCACAAAAGCACAGATAACTTATTTACCGGGCTTATTTAGAAGCATTCGCTTCGGAACAGAATCAGCTCACGCAAAAGCAAATTTGATTCAATTGAACTTTTTATTAGAAAAAGGAGCAATTGAAATTTTGAAGAATGGAAAATATCGCATTAATCAAGACAAATTCTGGGCTGGAGTGGAAGCATTAGCAAACGAAGTACTTACTATCGAAGCTACTGGGGATTATGCTCGTGCAGGTGAATTTTTAGCAAAATATTCGGTTGAGACTAAAGCAATTAAAAAAATGATAGAAAATCTCAAAGATTTGCCACGCGATATTGATTCCAGCTACTTATTTTAACCCTTTTAACTATGATTATTATGATGAATAAGATGATTTTAATTTTCTTGCTTACTTTTATTCTTATTTCCTGCTCTAATGTAAAAAATTATATCAAGCAAGATGATAATGGTAAAAAAGTCCTTGTAGGAAATTTCACTTGGGCAGAATGGCAGAAGGAAATGAATTGGCATATCGAAGGCTATTTTGAAATATTCGAATTTCCATTTGCTGCTGTCTCATATCTCCTCGTAGATGACCCACATCTGCGAGATGTGGCACATCTGATAAAACTAATTCCCCCATAACATTGTATATTTTGATTATATAACCTTCCGAAGGTTTCC
>DYLM01000110.1 GCA_020722095.1 Chloroherpeton thalassium | reverse complement strand
GTATATTTTATTGCCGAGATAGTGCTGAAATCAACGGCTGTGGCTCGCTTCAAATTTCATCACGGGTAGACAGTGACGAGCTCCGTAATCGCCACCTTCGGGTAGCTGCAAAACGTTAGTGGCAAGCAGTTGGGGATAGAAAAACTAAACATTGAAAAAAACTAATAAAAAGTAAACCTGATTGATTTAATATGTAGTTGAGAAAATTAAATATAAACTTTTAAAAATTAGAAAAATGGCACAATTTGTAGCAATCAACGAAAGCATTTAAGTAAATAAACAAACTGTTTTATCTGTTGTTAACTCAATGGAGAAGGACAAGGACAAAAGATTAGCAATACTTTTAGAAAATGGAATAAATCCAGACGAAAAGGAATGGTGTAATCAACAAAAATGGTTAATTACTTATGATGTTTCGGATTATATAAAAGATTTATTTGATTTTGCAGAAATTTCACACTACAAACTAATGCATGGCATGCGAAACCAAACAAAAAATTCTAACCAAAACGGAAAGGAAATATTTATATCAAATTATTTATTTTCACAATCTTTTTATAAAATAAAAGAGGAACAAAGACGTTTGTTTGCATAACTCTTTTGTAAATATTATCAAGATAAAGGAAATATGATTGTTTCCAAGGAAAATCTTATGAAAAAGTTATATTTAATATTGATTTTGGTGCTTATTAGTACTTCATTCTTAAAAGCACAACCATCAGGCCAAGGCAGAATTGCAATTTTGCCATTCGAAAACGCTCACGGAAATATGGAATATAATGTTTGGTGCTATGATTTGCAAGATTCATTGGTTAAGTATTTGCAGAAACGCGACCCCAATGAATACAATTATCGCATCGTACCAATTGATTCTATCGAAGCCTTATTAGCTGAAATGAATATTGATCCTGCCAATCCACAATATGCAAGCGATATGTGGAAAGCAGTGGAAAAACTTAATTGTCAGCGAGTTATCACTGGCAATTTTATAGTGGAGGGAAATAAGATTTTGATTAATGCTTATATCTATATTCCCGAATTGCAACTCGCAGACCCTAACTTTCAGGTAAAAAATATCTTTAAAGATACTACCGATGTGTTGAGCGCTGTGGAGCCTATTGGCAAACGACTTCGTCCGGGAATATTAAAAGTCAAATAAATTAATTTTTTTAATAAAATCACATTTTATGGATAACCAAGTAAAGAACATTATAATTGTCCTTTTTATTTTTGTTGTATTATATTTACTTCAATCATTAGAAAGCATCATTCTTCCTTTGTTTTTAGCCTTTTTTACGGCTTCACTTTTTAATCCGATTATTCAATTATTCAAGAAAATCAAAATTCCAAATTTTATTACCATTACTTTTATTGTAATTTTTTCGACAGCGATTATTTTCGGCATATTTCTAATTGTGCAAGATACTTTTTATGAAATATCTGCTGAAAGCGACTATATTTCTGAACAACTTACCGAAAAAACTAATGCTGCGTTCAGTTGGATAAATCAAAATTTTGGAGCAAAACTTTCTTTTAAAAGGGTTTATAAGCAAATGATTGCCCAAATGGACACCGAATGGGTTAGTAGCAGAGCATCTTCTGCTTTATCGATACTTTCAAGTTTTACTGGTGCTGCTACTATGTACTTTTTGTATTTTATAGTCATATTATCAGGAATGGCAAATTACAAACGATTTTTAAGTTATGTGGATAATTTCAACCCCGATGGCAAAGTAATATATTTTTACGAAAGAATCCAAAAAGCACTATCTTCTTACATTATTGTTAAGTCATTGATAAATCTACTGATGGCGGGAATTACCTATGGCTTATGCCTCATTTTTGGTGTGAAGTTTGCTTTATTCTGGGGATTTATTACATTTATATTAAGTTTTATTCCAACAATAGGGGCTATAATCTCAACAGCATTTCCTGTCCTAATGGCACTTATTCAATACGACACTTTCCAACCCGCTTTAATTTTTCTTGCAATTTTAGTGGGGGCGCATTTCATTATTGGTAATGTCTTGGAGCCTATTGTAATGGGAAGTAGTATGCGAATCAATACTTTAACTGTTATTTTTGGATTGGTTCTGTGGGGGCATATTTGGGGTATTTCGGGTATGATGCTATCAGTACCTTTGCTTGTAGTATTCAAAATTGTATTTGAACAATTCCCAGAACTTAAGATTTATTCCCGCATTATGGGAACGCCCGAAAAAACTAAATAATCAATAAAACCAAGTAAATAATCAAAAGAATAATATATGCACAATTAATAAATGCTACTATCATTCTCAAGAAATTAACAAGCCATAAATACCACACGGGCAATGGATTTATATTTGCTCGTTCTTAAGTTGTTTTCTAAGAATTGGCTGTCATATAGCTTTCATAAACCTATAATGCTTAATCGGAACTTTGTTATACAACGATAATTTATGTTTTTTGGCATACTCACATAAATCATAAGCAGCTTCCATAATATTAGGAACAACTAAATGTATATCAGCACTCGACTCTATGCTTGCATTTGTCAATAGTTTGTCGTTGTAGATGTAAGCAAATTTAATATCTCCCCAATTATTTATAATACTGCTAAGAGAAGGGGCTTTATGATATTCGCTAACTTCTTTTTTCCAAATAGATTTAAGAGTTTGAGCATCTTTCACGCACTCTAATTTATTCTTTAAAACTGAAGTTGGTGTTTTGCTTAACGAAATCATCAATCTATTTACAGTCCATTTAAAATTAGCAAAGGCTAATATATAAGCAGCAGTTGGATCTACTAAATTTAATTCATAGATGATTTTTGCTCTTTGTTCTAATGTATCTCCAATTAAAAACATATTTTGCTCCATATTTTATTGTAAATATACAAAAAGAAATAATACAAAAAAATAGAAATGTGTGAAAGGGGTGATTTTCAATGTGAAAGGGGGTGTTTCCTGAGTAAAGGTTCAACTTTTTTTTCATACTCTTGAATTCTTATAAAATTCTAAAGTAAAATTGAATATGAAACATTCAATAATCCATTAAACTTTGAGCGTAAGTTATCGATATATAATAATATAAAGATGATTATTATATTTTTCAGGATTTAGAGAAAAAATTAATGTCTTTTTGCTGTTGTGAAATTCCAAATATTCTTGTCGTATATTGAAAAATAAGTTAGCTTAACAAGTTAAATTTAGGTGCTGGGAATTAGGTACTGGGTATTGGGCGTTGGGCAAGGGTGTTGGGAATTGCCATAGCCCACGAATTCATTCGTGGGCTACAAGAAGGGTAGTCTTTTCGCAGGTTTTCTCTTAAATTGACAGCTTATGAGACAGCCTCAAAGCAATCTAACTTACTTAACCACAAAGAACACAAAGAAAATGGCACAAAGGACACAAAACAGAATAAATGGAAGGCTGGTTGTGAATTATAAGAAATCTAAAAACCTTATCCTCATTAATAACCTTAGTAGAAATGATTTGCAATTACAGAATTTAAACCTTATCTCATATTGATTATATTTGAATAAGGTAATAAGGTTATTGGTTTGGTTTATTTATTTTTTTTCTACTAAGGTTTATCAGAGAAAATAAGGTTTTTGAAATATAGATAGATAGGCTGAATGTGAAAAAATCTGTTTCCCCACGAATAAATTCAGGGCTATGGTGATGGACTTATGTCAAATATAATTGCAGAGTTAATCCCAAAAATAATCCCTCTGTAATTTAATTTTCTCCAAATCGTTTATAATTTCCTAAAATAATCAATTAATTAAATTATGAACAACAAACAATCTATCGAAAATAACGCAAATTTTGAAATTAATGAATTGCTCGCAATATTCGGCAATGAAAATGTAATTATTAACTACGATTTCGAGGTTACTTCTGTTTCCACGGATACTCGGCATATCAAACCCAACGCATTATTTGTTGCTTTACAAGGAGAGAATTATGATGCTCATAATTTTATAAATCAAGCATTTACGGCAGGGGCATCTGTTTGCATTGTCAATAAAGAATGGTTTGAACAAAATAAAGAAAAATACCCTAATAAAAATTTCATAATAGTTAAAGACACTCTTAAAGCACTACAAGAATTAGCAAATTTCCATAGATTAAGGTATGAAATAGACATCGTGGCAGTTGCTGGTTCTAACGGCAAGACCACTACAAAAGAAATGATTGCAGATTTGCTCGCCACAAAATATAACGTTTTACGAACAATTCACAATTACAATAATCAAGTTGGGGCGGCTTTGATGTTGCTTCAAATTAATGAAGATACAAAAATGGCAGTGATTGAAATTGGCACAAATTACCCAAGTGAAGTGCATATTATCACCGAAATGGTAGCCCCCACCGCTGGTATCATCACAAATATTGGCAAAGAGCATTTGGAAGGTTTTGGCGATTTGGACGGAGTGGAACTCGAGGAGACGTCGCTCTATGCTTTCTTGAAAAAGTCCGATTCGGTTGCATTTGTTAATATTGACGATGAACGATTGATTAAATATTCACAACTATTTGATAATAAATACACTTATGGACAAAGTGCTGAAAACGACCTTAATCTGAATGCTAAATATTCTTTTGACGAAAATTTCACTACAAGTATAGACTTTTACGAGAAACAATACGACCAGCACTTTAATGTAAGGCTTGCTGCAAAAGGATTAAATTTTGCTTATAATGCTGTTGCCGCTGTTGCAGTGGCATATTTTTACAAAATACCGATTGAAAATATAAAGCAAGTTCTTGAAAATTGGCAACCTGACGTGAGTTCGTCTTATGCAAGGATGGGCTTTTTGCAAAAGAATGGAATAATTGTGCTGAACGACACATATAATGCAAATCCAAGTTCCACTGAATTAGCGCTAAAAACGCTTGATTTAACCAAAACAGGTTGGACTAAAATCGCTTTTCTTGGCGATATGCTTGAACTGGGAGAGGAGTCGGTAGAGGAACACAAACAAATTATAATGAAAGCAGTTGATTATTCTAATTATGTGTATTTATATGGCGAGAATTATAGGCAAGCTCACAAAGAATTAGGTTTGAATTATGATTATATTAAAGTATTCGAAAATAAGAAAGATATGTATGAATACGCTAAAGACAAAATTCAATCAAATACCATAATTTTAGTAAAAGGCTCGCGTGGCAAAAAAATGGAAGAAATAACTGAACTAATCAAGAAAGACTTTCTGGATTAATTTTTGTTTTCTCCTTAAAAAAGAAATGATAAAAGAAAACTGATTCAGGAATAGTTAGCAAAATCAAAGACAAGGTATCGTGAGTAAAGTAAACGGTATCCCAAGCTTTGGGCCAAATTGCATAAGCAAGTGAACCAGTTAATGCCCAGCCAATGGAAAAAATAAGAGCAATTAAACCAACAGCCAAAAAACCTTCTTTGATTGTGCCGTCTTGCCAACTTTTTGTAAAAGCATAAACCGCAACAAAAAAGTGGAAATAAAAAATCAATAAATCAATCATTTTCTACTTGTCTAAATAAAGAATTACAAAATTAACGAAAAAGTGGAAATACTAATCAAAGTGAGCAATAGAAAAGCAAAGGCAATTTCAGGAAAACTCTTCAATAGTCAAACTTTCGTTTGGAATTTCCTCGCTGTGCGCCAGTAAACTTTCTATATATAGTTCTATTGCCTCTTTTGCCATCTCTTTTGCTTCCGTCAAAGTTGAACCATAAGATATGCAACCGGGCAATGAAGGAACAATAACTGTAAAACCGCCTTCTGGTTCGGATTTAAGCATTATTTTGTAGTTATTATAGGTCATAATTTCAACCAATTCAATTATATAT
>DYLM01000109.1 GCA_020722095.1 Chloroherpeton thalassium | reverse complement strand
AAAAGGACGTATTTTTATTCCATTTTCACGTGCTTATAATTAATTTCTTTATAATAATAATTGCTTTATATAATTATTAATAACAAATAAAAAACCTTCCAAAAGATTATATAATCTCTCAACCCTATGCTTAAGCAAAGGATTGAAGAAGGAGTAATCTTCGGAAGGTTGGAATTGTTTAAATTATCTTTTTTTGAATATTTTTACTGATGACTCGTAAGCAATTATCAATGCCATCACTAATAAAAATATGGACACACTTAACAAAATCCAATTTGACTTGGGTAAATACATCCAAAATGCTTGATAGATTAGGGCTGTGATTGTGATAACTAACATTATATAACCGGGGATAAATGTGTACCAAGTTTTTGCTTTCACTCCAAATAAATATGCCGATACAACAAATAATGCCAATGTTGCAATTAGCTGATTAGAAGTTCCAAAAATGGGCCATAATGCTTTGTATCCATTTCCCAAAGTTAGCAAATACGCTACAACAAGACCAATTCCGGTTGCGAAATATCTATTTACAAATATTCCTTTTAGCTTACTTCCTATTGTTTCTTCAACGATGTATCTGTTTAAACGAGCACTTGTATCGAGTGTTGTCAAGATAAATGCATTCAACATTAAAATACCAAATTGCATCCCAAAAATATATGGAATGCCCATTGATTCGAGAGTTTTGCCTAATGCAGCTCCAAACACAATATTAGCACTTGATTTGAACATATTTTGGAAAGTAAATTCACTTGTTGATATATTTTGTGGATCCCAAATTAAAACACTCGAAATCATCAACAATACCAGTAATGCCAGAATTGCTTCGGTGAGCATTCCACCAAAGGCAATTGGTTTGGCATCTTGCTCTTTGTCGATTTGTTTGGAGGAAGTTCCGCTGGCAACAAGGGAATGAAATCCCGATATTGCACCACAAGCAATAGTAATGAAAAGCATTGGGAATATTGGTCCAATTGGGGAATTAGATTGAACAAACATCGGACCATTTATTGGCGTTGCCGAGAAAAATATTCCCACAAATGCAACAAATAATCCGATAATCAAAATATACATTGAAATGTAGTCGCGTGGCTGGAGCAAAATCCAAACAGGAAAAATTGCCGCAACAAATGAATAAATTATTGTGATAATCAGCCAAGTTTGGTAGCTTAACACAATTTCGTAAAATTGACCAAGGTAAATAAATATCGCAGTAATAATTAAACTAATTATAGTTGCAATGACTAAATTGAAGCCTTTGCGATACACAAAATATCCAAAGGACATTGCTAAAAATACTAATCCAATTGTTGGCAATACTATTGATGGTTGCTCAACAAATGTTTTTGCCGTTAAGTCAGCAAATACTGATTGAACCAAGATTAATGTAAACCATACAAATATTCCAAAAATTGTTCGGGCTTTTGGGGAAATTGATTTTTCTGCAACCTCAACAATGGAATTTCCGCCATTGCGTATTGAAACAACAAGTGAAGTATAATCGTGCACAGCACCCATAAACACGCTGCCAAGTAGTATCCAAAGCATTGCAGGCATCCATCCAAAATAAGCATAAGCGATAATTGGACCTACTATTGGTCCCGCCCCTGCTATTGAGGAAAAATGATGTCCAAATAAAATAGCGGGTTTTGTTGGCACATAGTCCACACCATCTTCTTTGCTGTGAGATGGAGTAATATTTTTGTTAGAAATATTCAGAACTTTCTTTTTAATTATATTTCCATACCATAAGTATGCAAAAACAAACCAGACAACTCCGAAAAGCAATAAAAAAATTGTATCCATAGCATTCCTATATTTATTAGAACCACAATTATAAATTAAACAAAATTTATATAAGCAAAATTACAAAATTTTACATTTCATTGTACATTTTAGTTCCAAAACATATAAATTAATTAACTTTGTATTTTGTATTTTTCCGATTTTAATAATTTGATTACTAAAGCAAAACATATTGTTTTTTTATTAATATTGATGCTACTCTTACTATCGTGTGGTGAAAATTCGATTATCACTGAAAGTGGTCCTTCAAGTATTGATTATTTGAGCAAGAATGAAACATTTATTGGCGATACTATCACAATTTATGGGGTGAACTTTGGCAATCCTTCAATCAATGCATTTGTTGTATTTGATGATTCTACTGTTGTGCCATCAGCCAATTGCTTGGTATGGACAATTTCTAAAATTACTCTTATTATTCCAAATACAACAAACGACTCACTTTACGTTATAACAGAGACCGATACAACAGAAGCAGTTCACATTGTTATCAATAAAATTGCTCCCTTTGAAACAGTAAAAATTGATGGTGGAGAATTTTTAATGGGTAGCAAAGATGGCTTTAAGGACGAACAACCAGAACATTACGTAACTATTTCTCACTCCTTAATTGTTGGTAAATACGAAGTTTCGCAATCGCTCTACAAACAAGTGATGGGAGTAAATCCAAGCACACCAAAAAGCAATGATTTGCCCGTTGATAGTGTGGAATGGTCGGCTGCATTAGAGTTCTGCAATAGACTTTCGGAGATTCAAGGATTAACCCCTTGCTATAAATTCACGGGCAATAATGCAACTTGGGATACAACAGCAAACGGCTGGCGATTGCCTACCGAAGCAGAATGGGAATACCTTTGCCGAGCTGGTTCAACAACTGATTATTCTGGTTCTTATGCAATAGAAAATTTGGGCTGGTATAATATGAATTCTGGGTTACAATTGCATCCATCGGGTCAAAAGCAAGGGAATGCTTTTGGTTTATTTGATATGCACGGGAATGTTTGGGAATGGTGCTGGGATTGGTACGGAAGCGATTATTATTCAATTTCCGATAAAATAAATCCCCAAGGACCTACTTCAGGCACTCGCAGAGTTGCTCGTGGAGGTTCTTTTATTGATGGAAATTCATATTTGCGAAGTTCAAATAGAACTTATTTTGAAGAAAATTTACCTTATACGGGTTTTAGAATTTGCAGAGAAGACAAATAAAATGAATACAAAACATTATGAAACAGGCAATAATGCCGCGATAATCACATATAATGGGAAAACACCAATTTTGGACAAATCAGTTTTTACAACAGAAGGAGTAAAAATTATCGGTGATGTTGTTATTGGAAAAGACTCTTCGGTATGGTATAATGTGGTTATTCGGGGTGATGTAAATTATATTCGTATTGGCGAAAGGACAAATATTCAGGATTTGAGTATGTTGCACGTCACTCACGATTATTTTCCACTGAATATTGGCAATGAAGTGACAATTGGGCATAGCGTTACTCTTCACGGAGCAACAATCAAAGATAGAGTTTTAATTGGAATTGGAGCAATAGTTTTAGATAATTCAATAATCAATTCAAATACTTTAATCGCCGCTGGTGCTTTGGTCAAAGAAGGCTTTGAAGTGCCCGAAGGAGTGTTGTTTGCAGGAGTACCCGGTAAAATCATTCGTGATTTAAGGCAAGACGAAATTGAAAGAATAGCCGAAAGTGCCCAAAATTATGTTAATTACGTAAATAAATATAGAACAGAATTATTAAATAATAGATGAGAAGAAAATGTTAAAAAGTATGACTGGTTTTGCCAGAGTGGATTATCAAAAGGATAACATTACCGCTACTGCCGAAATCAAATGTCTAAATGGCAAGCAATTAGATATCAATGTTCGTTTGCCACGAGAATTACAAATTTTTGAAATGTTAGTTCGCGAAGCAATAAAGTCAAAAATTTCACGAGGCTCGGTTTCGATAAATATCAATATCGATAAAGATGCTGATAAAGCTGAATTCAATATTGATATGGAAAAAGCCAAATCAATTTATGAAAAGCTTACCAAACTACGAGCTGATTTAAAGATAAAAGAAGTAGTAAAATTAGAACAAATTCTTGTTTTTGCAGATTTGCTTAAATCCGAACCCAACCAAATTGACGAGAAAATGTATGCTAATATTATCAGACAACTTCTAAATAAAAGTTTACTGACGCTTGACCAAATGAGAGTAAACGAAGGTAAGAACATCGAAAAAGATGTCTTGATGCGAGTAAAGAAAATCCAGCAAATTGTCGATAAAATCAGAGCAAAAGGATTAGATAGAATACCCGCTGAACGCGAAAAATATCGTCAAAAGATTGCACAATTATTCGAAGGTGATGAAATTGACGAACAAAGAATCTATATGGAAATGGTAATTTTATCTGATAAATTAGACATTTCCGAAGAATGTGTACGATTGGATTCGCATATCAAATACTTTTTTGCTTCGCTCAAAGAGAAGGACTCTGTTGGAAGAAAAATTAACTTTTTGATGCAAGAAATGAACCGCGAAATCAACACAATCGGTTCTAAAGTGAATGATGCAGAAATCTCTCAATTAGTAGTAGTTGTAAAAGAAGAAATCGAAAGAATCCGCGAACAAATCCAAAATGTAGAATAAAAAAAATTATCTAAAATCGCAATTAAGAGCATCTATCATTAAGATAGCAATTGCTTAAAACAAAAACACCCGATGTTTTTATAAGCATCGGGTGTTTGATTTTTGAACTTCAATTTTACTTTATTTAATATTTGCCGAAATCATCATCATCTAATTTGATTATATCTGATGCTTTTAGGTTAATACTGCCAGAATCAAAGTCATAATCGTCTTCGGTCATTTTCTGTGTAGATTGGGGTAAACTCTTTCCACCTCTTCTACTTGAA
Organism: Chloroherpeton thalassium; assembly: GCA_020722095.1. Taxonomy (GTDB): domain Bacteria; phylum Bacteroidota; class Ignavibacteria; order Kapaibacteriales; family UBA2268; genus GWF2-33-9. The sequence continues at coordinate 1,113 of DYLM01000109.1, read as the reverse complement.
ATTGCTCTGTGTTCCATTGCAGAATAATTATCTTCAAAACCAAAACTTTGATCTTGGTTGCCTTTTAGCTTAAACTTAGCTATCATTTCCTTCAACAAGCCTGCTTGTCCTGATAATTCCTCAGATGCTGATGCACTTTCTTCGGCACTTGCTGTATTTGTCTGTGTTACTTTATCGATTTGTGATAAACCTTCATTGATTTGAGCAACTGCTTGTGCTTGTTCATTAGATGATGTTGCTATTTCTGCTACAATATCAGCTGATTTAATAGAACCATTCTTAATTTCTTCCAATGCCTCACTTGTGCGCGATACTATCAAAATACCATTATCAACTGCTTTCTTAGTATTATCAATCAATTCTGCAGTTTCTTTGGCGGCGGTTGCACTTCTTGCGGCCAGATTACGAACTTCTTCTGCTACTACTGCAAAACCTTTACCGTGACGACCAGCACGAGCTGCTTCAACTGCAGCATTTAATGCTAATAAATTAGTTTGGAATGCAATTTCATCAATTACTTTGATAATCTTTCCGATATTATCGCTTGCTGCATTGATTTCATTCATTGCCTTAACTAATTGTTCCATTTCCCTATTGCCACGCTCCGAGAATTGTTTTGCTTCGTTTGTTAATAGACTTGCCTGATGGGCATTGTCAGCATTTATCTTAACTTGAGATGCAATTTCGCCCATAGAAGATGTAATTTCCTCGAGAGATGCTGCTTGTTCAGTTGCACCTTGCGAGAGAGCAGTACTTGCATCACTAACTTGCATTGCACCTTTAGCAACTTCATCCACTGTTGCTCTAACCGAACCTATTAACTCGTTCAATGAACTTAATGACGCATTCATACCTTCTTGCAATCTCTGGAACTCACCTTTGAATTCACCATTCATATCTTGAGTTAAATCCCCTGTTGATAATGAATGCACTACATCAAGTATCACACTCATTGGATTCTTGAATAATTTGTTGATATTATTTATACCTTCAATTAACTTAAAGTAATCACCTTCATAACCTAATGTATCAATTTCTGCATCTAAGTTGCCAATTTCTATTTGTTTAGCATTCCAATTCAAATCAGAAATTAACTTATTTAATACTGTTACT
>DYLM01000108.1 GCA_020722095.1 Chloroherpeton thalassium | reverse complement strand
AATTATAAAGGTTTTGCAATAATTAGCTACGTTTCAATCGAAAATTTATTAAATCAGGAAAATATTCTAATGAGAGTTTGGGATGTAAAAAATGCTAAAGAAAAGACAATTAATCAATTAGGAATGTTCCCAATCGGTGGGTTTAGAATAGAATTTTAAAAAATAAAATAATATTGATTGCGACTTATTTCTCTCACCATTTTACTACTATACATTAACAATACCATCAATTTAGTTATTTTTGTATTTTATAAAATAACAATTAGGTAATTTAATGGAAGTTCGAGTTCGTTTCGCACCTTCACCCACAGGCTACTTGCACGTTGGGGGATTAAGGACTGCATTGTATAACTATTTATTTGCTCGCCACAATAATGGGAAAATGATTTTACGAATCGAGGATACTGATAGAACAAGATTAGTTGAGGGTGCAACCGAAAATTTGATTAAGTCGCTTGAATGGTCTGGAATAGTTTTTGACGAAGGTCCCCACGTTGGTGGCAATTTTGGTCCATACATTCAAAGCGAAAGATTTGATTTATACTCAAAATATGCAATGCAATTACTCGAAAATGGTAATGCTTATTATGCTTTTGATACTTCAGAGGAATTGGAGGCAATGCGCGAAAAGCAACAAAAAGCTGGCATTGCTCCCAAATACGACCGCACAATTATGAAAAATCAATTCACTTTGGGCGAGGCAGAAACTAAGAAACTTTTAGATAGTAATGTGCCTTATGTTATAAGACTTAAAGTGCCATTTGAGAAAGAAATTGAGTTCAAAGATCTTATCCGTGGAGATGTTTCCGTTCGTGGACGCGATGTTGATGACCAAATTCTGCTCAAATCAGACGGATTTCCAACTTACCATTTAGCAAATGTAGTTGACGACCATTTAATGCAAATCTCACACGTAATTCGGGGTGAAGAATGGTTGCCATCTACTCCCAAACATGTTATATTATATGATGCATTTGGTTGGGAGCGTCCACAATTTGCTCATTTACCTTTACTTCTAAATCGTGATAAGTCCAAGTTGAGCAAGCGCCAAGGTGATGTTGCCGTTGAAGATTATGTTGCAAAAGGATATTTTAAAGAGACACTTGTTAATTTTATCGCATTATTAGGTTGGAATCCAACTGCAGACCGAGAAATTTTCTCGATGCAAGAATTGATTGAAACATTTACACTCGAAAAAGTGAATAAATCTGGTGCAATTTTTGATTTGACTAAACTTAATTGGATGAACTCTCAATATTTACGAATGAAACCAATGGAAGAATTAGCAGATTTACTAATTCCAACATTACAAGCCAAGAGTTTCAATTATGTAAGTAAAGAATATTTAATGGAAGTTATCAATTTAGTGAAAGAGAGAATTGATAATTTGTTAGATGTTCCCGAATTTGCTCCATATATGTTTGAAAAACCAACGAATTTCGATCCCGACTTTATCAATAAACATTGGAAAGAGCATACAAAAGAAACAATTTCGACATATTTAATTGAACTGAAGAAAATTGCAGATTGGAATTATCAAACATTGCACGATTTTACGCTAAAATATGTTGAAGAAAAGGGCATTAAACTAAAAGAAATTGTTCATCCACTAAGGATAATGGTTACTGGAAAATCGGTTGGTGCTGGTATTTTTGAAACAATTTCATTGCTTACAAAAGAAGATGCAATCCAAAGAATTGAATATTTTTTAAACAATAAAGTGTAAAATGAAATATTTTTTGATATTAATCTTTGCTGCTTTGATTATTTTGGGTTGCGACAAACCTTTTGATGATAAATTCTATAAAACTTATCGTGAAATTTTACTTGTTCGCACCGAAATTACTGATTCTTTAGAAGCAAACAAAGAAGTTCTGAAAGTATTGAAGAAAAATGGATATACAGAAGAGGAATTCCGTAAAACTTTTTTTGAAAAAGCAAGGACAGAAAGAGAATTTATCAAGATAATTGATTCATTAAGAAATTCGATTAAGTCGGAATACAAGCAAATTTTGGATTCAAATAATCAAAAAAAGTAAAAAAAATAAATTATTTGGAAAAAATTGAAAAAATATTTTGCTATTAAATAAATTTTTCTTAATTTTGTATTCCTTAAAATTAACAAGGTAACATTCCTGAGTAGCTCAGCTGGTTAGAGCATCTGACTGTTAATCAGAGGGTCGGGGGTTCAAGTCCCTCCTCAGGAGCAACAAAAAAAGTCCCGACTATGTCGGGACTTTTTTTGTTTTAGGTAGGTCTTTAAGTTCAACTATTTCACGCCTAATTCACCCATTAAATATTGCCACTCGAGTTCAATATTTGCCACCATTTGGTCTGTTGATTGTCCCGAGCCGTGCCCACTATCAAAATCAACAAACAATAATATCGGATTCTTCTGCGAAGGTAAATTCTGCAATGCAGCAGCAAATTTCTTTGCGTGAAGCGGATCTACACGTGAGTCATTTTCGCCCGCTTTAATCATCATTGATGGATAATTATATCCACATTTTATATTATGATATGGCGAATATTTCCAAATATAATCAAAATTTTCTTTGATTTCTGCATTTCCATATTCTGGAATCCAATACCGAGCTATCAAGAATTTATGATAACGAAGCATATCTAATAAAGGCACAGCCACAATCACAGCTTTAAATAAATCAGGTCGTTGCATCACAACCGCACCAGTTAATAATCCACCATTGCTACCACCACGAATGGCAAGTTTGCTTGGATTAGTATATTTTTCCTTAATCAAATACTCGGCTGCAGCTATAAAATCATCAAAAACGTTTTGTTTTTTGTCCAACATACCAGCGTGGTGCCAAGATTCTCCATATTCATTTCCGCCGCGTAAATTAGCAATTGCATACACACCGCCACGTTTGATAAAGCTCGCAGTTGTGCCTATAAAATTTGGCGTTAGCGAAATATTAAATCCACCGTATCCATATAAAACAACGGGATTATTGCCATTCAATTCCAATCCTTTTTTATAAATTATAAACATTGGAATTTTTGTTCCATCTTTGGAAGTGTAGAAAACTTGCTTTGATTCAATATTCTTTGTGTCGATTGGCACTTTATCCTGATAAACAAATTCCCATTTTAAATCATTTTCGCTTAATTTGTATAATATAGTAGGGAATGCAAAGCTAACTACCGAAACATAAATTGTTTTGGAAAAATCATCATAACCAACGCCAGCAATGTCTGCAAATTCGGGTGGAGTAAGATCTTGAATGAATTTGCCAGTATAATCGTAAATTGAAGCATAAGTCATTACATCTTTTTGATGTAATAGAATTACATATTTATCAGTCAATTCAATACCTTTCAAAAAAGCATCTTTCCTTTCGGGTATGAATATTTTGGCATCTGAATACTTTGGCTTATCCAATGTTGTTACTAATAATTTGAAATTTGGAGCATTTTCGTTGGTATAATAAAACATTAAATTATTTTTAATGTGAATGTCTGATCTAAATTTATCTGATGAAAATACAACTTGTGGTTCGTCAAGAGTGCCCTGTTTGCGTACTTTCAAGGTATTTGTATAAAAATCACCAGTGGAAATAATTGTTAAATCTGACTCTTTATCGTCATAAATCGAGAAGAAATCTTTGGCATCATTCGGGGCACCAATAAAAATGTCCTTGCTATAATCATTGCCATCGCTAAGTTTATGTAAATAAGTTGGAAGTGGCTTTTGTTGTTCAATTATTTCTTTGCTTCGTATAGTGATATAAGCAGATTTTTCATCCTTTGTCCAACTGAAATCATAAATATTCTCCAAAGGTTCGCCCACAACTTTTCCATTTTTTGTGTTTATTATACGATAAGTATAAATTTCATTGCCTTTGTATTGCAAACCAATTGCACACAAACTTGCATCTTTGTTGAACGTTGTGCCACTTGGAGAGGACTTGCCTGTTGGGTCAAATTTCATTGGATCAAAAATTAATATTTCTTTACCTTTGATTACAGTAAAAAGTTTGCTTTGTTGTTCGCCTTGCTTCTTCTGCCAAAAGAATTCGCGACCTTCGCGGAAGAAAGGTGCTGAACGGGAATCTCTGTCGAGATATTGCTTGATTTCTTCGTGAAGATTGGCAACTTTTGGATAATTTGACTTTACAAAATCCACAGTGTACTGGTGAGATTTCTTTGACCACTCCAATGTTTTAGGATTATTCTTATCTTCAAGATATTGATAATCATCAATAAAATGGAAATTGTGTAGTACTTGTTCAGTTGGAATTTTTTCTGCTTTTGGTGGATTGAATTGTGCCATAGAAATATTAAAGTTAATTGTAACTAAAATTAAAGATAAAATAATTTGTCGCATAATGCTCCTATTTTATGATTGAAATACTATTTTACTATTTTACTATTTTATATATTTTTTTGCAATTTCTTCCGCAACAATTTGTGGGACAAATTCACTAATATCTTGGTTATAACGAGCAAGTTCGCGAATAATTGATGAGTTCAAATATGTATATTTTTCATTTGGTAGTAAGAAAAGTGTATGAATATTTGGTTCTAATTTTCTATTCATCAAAGCTATCTGAAATTCATATTCAAAATCAGTTACTGCCCGAATACCGCGTAAAATTGTTGTAGCACCAACACTCCGAGCAAATTCAACCGTAAGAGTATGAGACCGAACAACCTCAACATTTCTGATATTTTTTAGACTTTCTTGAGCTAAAAAGCATCTTTCATCTTCGTTGAATAAAGTTGCTTTTTTGGAATTAATTGCAACAACAACATATACTTTATCAAAGATTTGAGCAGCTCGTTCAATTACATCAATGTGCCCATTAGTTATGGGGTCGAATGTGCCTGGATAAATAGCAATTTTATTAGAATTATTCATATTTCTAAATTTTGTTTTTATGTAAACCGTAAAATTATGAATATTTTAGGAATATTTATGCAAACAAAATAATAACTATCTTGCTGTTTAAAAAATTGCATTTACAATAAATCAACAATAAAAGTGTTTTAACATAATACAAATTCACTTTTTTAGAGGAAATTATGCTTGTACTTTTTGGTGCAAATAGCAAAGATTTAACACAACCGCTTGCTAAGCGATTCGGTCATGCCGAGCAATTTGTCGTTTTTAATACAGAAGACCGCTCCCACAGGTTTTTTGAAAATATAGATGAAGGGCACACTCATAGTAATTTACTTGACTTTATAGATATTGGAGTTCGTGCTTTTGTTGTTGGTAATATCGGTCCGCACGCTTTTTCTGTTCTCAAGCAGCATCGTGATGTAAAAATTTATCTTGCTCGAAGAATGTCGATTCAGGAAGCATTTGAAAAATTTATTGCGGGAGAATTACAAGAATTAACGGCTCCAACTATGGCTCACAGCGTTGAAGATGGTCACGAACATCACCACGACCACGACCATACTGGAAATGGTGGTGGAAGGCACAATCACGATTGCGAGGGTGAAGATTGCGGTCATCGTCACGAAGGCGGTGGCGGAGGACGTGGTCTGGGCAGACGACATCAACAATAAAAATTTAACATAAAATGAAGACTTAACCACAAATTCAGGAATTGGGTGCTGGGTATTGGGTGTTGGGGGGTTGATGCGTTGGAAGTCATTGCGAGTTCCGATTTATCGGGACGAAGCAATCTAAAATTCAATTTGATGTAGTGTCAAATAACGTCTCTTCAACCCTATGCTTAAGCATAGGGTTGAATGGAAAAATAAACCTTCGGAAGGTTCTGAAACAGATGTCCTACATCTTGGAGATGTAGGACATCTAAATCAGATAAACCAATACAAATTTTCAAATTGATTTATAGATTCCCACTTTCGTGGGAATGACAGCAAAGCTGACTTATGAGACAGCCTCGAATAATTAATAAAAAAAAGCCCACACAATAGAAAAATTGGGCGGGCGGGCGGAA
>DYLM01000014.1:26133-33100 GCA_020722095.1 Chloroherpeton thalassium | reverse complement strand
GCCTCTGATAAATTTTCTTTTTAACCTTCGGAAGGTTTCAAACCTTCCGAAGGTTTATTATAAAAAAGGAAGATACGAAACAATTAATCAATCCTGTGTCCTCGTAGATGTGCCACATCTTGGAGATGTGGCACATCTAAATCAATACAAATTTTTAAATAGAATTAGATTGCTTCGCCCCGGCAAGTTGGAACTCGCAAAGACGTCCTCAACAAAACATCACCCACGAATAAATTCGTGGGCTATTCTTCAACAATTTTCACATTTCCAAATTAATATTTCTTTTTGCAACGAGCGTTTGAAAAATGTTTAAATGTGTTGATGAACTGGACTATATCTATATTGGCGATACTTGCCGTCCCATTGAGCTTTACGGATAGTTTTTTCAATTTGTTCATCGTCCATAATTCGTCCTAATTTGCTATCGCGAGCTTCTTTTGCAACTGCTACTGCAATGTGTGCCGAAATATCGCGTATATCCTCCATAGAAGGTAGAAGTAAGCCTTTTTCTAATTCCTCGTCATACATTAATTCCGAAAGTCTCTTGCTTGCCGCTAACATCATTTTATATGTAATTCTTGGAGTTTTACTAACAAGTGCTCCTAATCCTACACCCGGGAAAATGTACATATTATTGCATTGTGCAGTAAGCATTTCTCCATATTCGCCATTTACTGGCTCGTAAGGTGAACCCGAAGCAAAAAGACCTTTGCCTTTGGTTGCATCATAAACTGCTTGTGGCGTGCATTCTGATTTCGATGTTGGATTGGATAATGCTAAAATTACTGGACGCTCGGTATGACTTGCAACCAATTCCAATATTTCATTATCAAATAAGTTTGGTTGGGCAGTTGCTCCAATCAAAATTGTGGCTTTTGCATTCTTTATTACTTCCTTTAGTGTAATATTATGAGGATCCTTCACATCCCAATTAGCAATATCCTCACGTTTTTGGGCAAATTGTTTCATTTGAGGTTCTAAATTTTCATAATCTTCAGTTACTAAACCTTGTATATCGATTGCAAATAAGTGCTGACGTATTTCATCATCGGTCATTCCTTCTTCGTGCATTGCATTTTTGATATTAAAACAAGCACCCGAACCTGCTTGTCCAAGTCCTACAACAACAAATCGTTCATCTGCAAATTTGGTTTTCTTGATTTTTAATGCCGAATACATAGCAGCCAAAATCACAGCTCCTGTGCCTTGCATATCATCATTGAAAGATAAAATTCTATTCTGGTAGCGTTCTAATAGCATAAACGCTTTGTTTTTAGCAAAATCTTCCCATTGCAAAAGAGCATTTGGGAAATGGCGTTTAACAGCCATTACAAATTTCTCTATAAATTCATCATATTCCTTGCCATCAAGCCTTTTTTTCTTTACTCCCAGATAAAGCGGGTCGTCAATTAAGGACTGATTATTTGTTCCTACATCTAATGTTATTGGCAGACATCCAGCGGGATGCAAACCGCCAGCCGCAACATAAAGGTTAATTTTGCCAACGGGAATTCCCATTCCATCCGAACCCAAGTCGCCAAGCCCAAGAATACGCTCTCCATCAGTTACAACTATCAAAAATACTTCAGGTAATTCAACATGACTAAAAATATTATCAATTCTATCGATGTTTTGTTCTGTGATATAAATTCCTCTGAACTTTCTCAGAATATGACTCATTAATTGACATGCTTTGCCTACAGTTGGAGTATAAACTATCGGAAGCATTTCCTTGAGATATTTGAACATAAGATTATAAAACATAGTTTCGTTTCGGTTCAAAACGCCTTGCAAAAAGATATATTTTTCCAAATCATCTTGTTTGCGTTTGAACATATCGTAAGTTCTTTCAACTTGCTCGTCAATTACCAAGACTTTGTCGCGGATCAGACCATCTAAACCAAGTTCGATGCGTTCTTGTTGAGTGAAGGCAGCACCTTTATTAAGAAGTGGATGGTTCATTAGTTGAGGACCTTTCGAATAAACTTCAACGTATTCCTCATTAGTTAAAGGGTCAATTTTAAAATTAAATAGTTTCATAAAAATGTATTTTGAATGGAATACAAAATTATGAATAATCTATCAGAAAAGCTTTCAAATTATAAATAATTAATTATTCTATAAACTATCAACCAAACAATTTTAACCGATTTTAATAAGCACAAATCGGCATATTTTATTTAAGTATTCCTTTTCCTTCACAAATTTCACAAAAGAATTACCAATCTTCACAAAATACACACCTTCGGGTAAAAGTGAAATATCAATCCTTTCTCCCTCTCCTTTGGAGAGGGCTGGGGAGAGGTAGGTCATTACGCATTCCCCCATATAATTATAGATATGGATTTCTGTCAGGTCTTGCACGAGGCTGTCTCATAAGTCCAAAATATTCCGTAATTGTCATTCCTGTGCAAGTTGAATTATGAGACAGCCTCATCTGTTTCAGAACCTTCCGAAGGTTTGGAACCTTCGGAAGGTTTATTGTTTCATTGTCATTCTCGTGCAAACTGGAATCCATTTTCCCACGAATAAATTCGTGGGCTATGGTTTCCCACTTTCGTGGGAATGACAGAAAAATTGAATTATGAGACAGCCTCTTGTTTTATTTAAGTATGAATATTTGAGATTCACTTGCAAATCAACTTCAATTTTCCTAATTTATTGCATAAAAATTATGTGCAATAGCAATAAATTTCAATTTTATTTGGATAAATCGTCTAAATTAATTAAGTTTGAAATTAAAAAAAGGTGCTAAAATGAAGATTAATATTTTTTCATACTTGCTCATTGCAATATTTGCAATTTCTGCTATTAATCTATTTGCCCAAAACAATGATGAGGATAAATTTGATCCATTTAAGCAAGACCCCAAAATGAAATATTACAAAGCCGAAGGTTATGAATACACATTGAATTATTCTTTCGAAAGAGTTTATAATGCTTGCAAAGCCGCTATTGAAGAATTAGGTTGCCAGATAATTAATCAGTCATACACTCAAACAGATCAAGGTTTTTACAAAGGTAAAGTTTTCTCGGATTATTGCGTATTTATCGGTAAAACAGATACTACTTTTGATAATATCGAGAGATATTGCGTTAAAGTTCCAATTATTCGTGGCGGAGTATGGGTGAATGGTCGTATGCAATATAAATTCATAATTAACGAAAATCAAGATGGAACTACACATTTAAAATTGAAAGGTGAAGTTAGCGGACGCGAAGATTATGTAACTTCCAAAGTGCATTTTTTTGAGTCCAATGGAATTTTTGAACATCAAATAATTGAAAAAATAAATGCAATTCTTGCAGAACAAAAATAATTTAATTTCTTTTTTAAGTTTTATACTTTTTACTTTTATACTACAATTCAATTTTGGTTTTGCCAAGGAATATTCCAATTGTTCCCGAATAATCATTGATGGATACTTTGATGATTGGGAAGGTATCGCATCTATTTCTGATGCAGTGGGAGATTCAAAAACTTATTTGGATATTCTGGAAGTAAAGTATTCTCAAAATGATGAATATTATTTCTTTTATGTCAAATTTGATAAAGAGATATTTATTCAACAAGATAATACGATTTTTCTATACCTTGATACAGATAATTCTGCTGGTTCAGGTGATTTGATAAATATGACTGGTGCTGATTTTATTTGGGAATTTGGCAACCGCAAAGGTACTTTTATTATTGATGATAAAAGAAATATTATTAAACATTCCGACATCGGTTTTGTAGCAATGCCAACAGTTACATCGGATAGATATGAATTTTCTATAAGCAAAACTGCCGCTCCGTATGGCAAACCACTATTTCCAGGAAATGCCTTTAAGTTTGTTCTTACGACAAATGGTAGTGGCGATATGATTCCCGAAAAGAACGAGAACATTACTTTACTCAAAACTGAATGCGACCAGATTGAATTGCCACCGATTTCGCCTGAAAAATCAGAAGGAAATTTTAGAGTTTCGTCTTGGAATGTATTAAAAGATAATATTTCCACTACTGAATTATCCCCAATCTTCAAGAAAATTATATCAGCAATCAATCCTGATATTATTGGCTTTTGCGAGGTGTATGATACTTCCGAAGAATACATTGCTGGAATAATGAAACAAGCGATCCCCAGCAAAGATTGGTCAGCCCGAAAGCAACCATATTGCGATGTGATTTTGGCGACACATTATTCAATATTGGATAATCATCAATTAAATGGAAATGCGGCATTTTTGATTGATATGCGTCCCGATTTTGATACAAAAGCGTTAGTAATAGTCGCTCACCTTCCAGCTATGCAAGAAAACGACAAAAGAATGGCAGAAGTTGTAAATATAATTAATTATATCAAATCTGTAAAAAATAATACAGCTGACATAAGTTTGCCTGCAAACTCTCCAATTTTTATTGTTGGCGATATGAATTTTGTAGGTTATGCCAGCCAATTGCTTATGATGAAAAATGGAAGTTTAGAGCAAACAGGAATCTATATTGATTGGGACGGCACTCCATTTGCAGATTCAGATGCAAGAATAACTCATAAACCATTTTCGTATACTTGGATAAACAATAATTCATATTATTGGCCCGGGAAATTAGATTTTATCTTTTATAGTGATGCTGCAACTTCCAATATAAAAAGTTTTTCCTTCAATTCTGCTGTTTTACCTACTGATTTGCTTACAAAGTACAATTTGAATGCTGATGACTCATATAAATGTACCGACCATTTGCCTATTTCAGCCGACTTTACGATGAAAGGTACATCGATTAATGAAGATAAGGGAAGTGGAATGTATATTTCCCCAAATCCCGCATCGGAATATATTGAAATCCTTCCTCTTGCCTCTTCCGTGAGGGGGAATTGGAATGACAAATCCCCCTCTGTGAGGGGGACGAAAGGGGGAGGTTCTGAAATCCAAATCTTCAATTATATGGGAGAATTGGTGAAGAACCTCTCCCCAGCCCTCTCCAAAGGAGAGGGAGTTAGGATTGATATTTCGCAGCTGCCAACAGGTGTGTATTTTATCAAAATTGGCGATAAATTTGCTAAATTTGTGAAGGAATAGGGTAGGAACTATCAACCCCACGCTTAAGCGTGGGGTTGAGGTGAATATTAGTTTTTCGCAATAAAACTTTCATCACCCACGAATAAATTCGTGGGCTATGGCAATTTCCAACTCCCTACTCCCAACACCCAGCACCCAACGCATACTTTATAATGCTAAAAATAATACTATCGAAATTGAAAATATAAACAATAAAGTTATTGGCGTCTTTATGACAATTTCAATAGGATTGTCGTTTTGCTTGGAGCGACTAACCTTCCACCAAAGATAAGTATAATACAACAGCAAAACCGGTACAATTATTATCAGTAATTGAGGGTTTGTGTATAGTTCGGCTACTTTTATGCTTTGGGTATAGAAAAGAAAAGTAATTGAAGAAAGCAAAGATAATAAAATCCCAGTGAAAAACAAGATTTGCCTTGAGGTATTCTGGTAAGGTCGGACAAAACTAATATTGATTTCACTTGAATTTAGTAAAACCATTTCCGCATATCGCTTCATAATTGCCAAGCCTGAAAAAGTAAATATCGAAAACAGCAGCAACCATTCAGAAATCTGAATATCACCGATAAATCCGCCGGAGTAAATTCTAATTATATAGAAAAATGTTAGTAATATTATATCAATTATAGCAATATTTTTAAATTTATGGGAATATAATTGATTTAAAATAATATATGTAATAATAGCATAAGTAAAATAAATATTATACAGATATAATAAAATTGAAACAGCACTAATAAACAAGACTATTGAAATATAAAAACCAGTTTGCAAATGCAAATGTCCTGCAGCAAAAGGTCGAAGTCGCTTTATGGGATGCAATCTATCATTATCTAAATCATAAAAATCATTCATAATATAAATTATGGAACTTGCCAAACTAAATGCAAAAAATCCAAGTAAAGTCTGGAGAATAACACTCGCTTCAAAATGATGTGCCATCACAAGAGGAATAAACAAAAGCAAATTTTTAAGCCAATGATTTACTCTAATCGCCTGAAGAGTTACAGCAATTTTATTTTGGGTTTGCGGATAAATTTTCTGAATATTGCAAATTGATTTTGTTCTATTGATTAAATCTTTAGAAGGATGAACCAAAATAGCATTTCTTGCATATTTCCAAACATTCAAATCAATATAAGAATCGCCCGCATAATCAAAGCCTTTATCGCCATATTTATCCACAAGCACTTTTGCCTTATTTTCGCCACGCAAGTTGAAATCTTCAGTTGTGGCAAGCACTTCGTCGAAAAAGCCAAGATAATTTGCAATTTCTATTGCATTCTGGAAATAGGAAGCAGTTGCAAGGACAATTTTGCGACCTTTTGCTTTTTCAGTCTGGATAAATTTGATTAATTCTTGATTATAGGGTAGCAGCGATGAATTTACTGATGTTCGCACAAAAACTTCTTTTTTCAATCGAGCAAAACCAATTATTAACCAAAAAATTACGAGAGGAAAATAAAAAGGATTTTTCTTGAGCAATTGAATAATTTGCTCCATCATAATATCGGAATGAATCAGAGTACCATCTAAATCTATAACTAAAGGTATATTTTTATTATTCACTAATGTTTTATTTAAATTAAAAAATAACGATTGACCGTGTTTGTATATTGTTGCTGTTGTAGATTCGGTTTTTCCCTTTTTCTTTGAAAAATAAAACCACTTTTATCGGCAATTTATCGGCAAAATAGGGTATTTATCGGTAAGAGTATTTTGTGCTCTCTTTATCTCCTATTTTTATAAGTAAATTCTTTTCAACTAATTCTTTCAAATCTATCGTAGCTGTTCGTTTAGATATATTGTTCAATTTCTGATAATTGCGATTTGTAATTTTCCCTTTGTCTTTAGCTAATAAAACCACTTCTTTATCGGAAATTTATCGGCAAAATAG
>DYLM01000014.1:8536-26033 GCA_020722095.1 Chloroherpeton thalassium | reverse complement strand
CTTTGTCTTTAGCTAATAAAACCACTTCTTTATCGGAAATTTATCGGCAAAATAGCGTATTTATCGGAAATTTATCGGCAAAATAGGGTATTTATCGGTAAGTGTATTTTGTGCTCTTTTTATCTCCTATTTTTATAAGTAAATTCTTTTCAACTAATTCTTTCAAATCATATCTTGCTGTACGTTCATTTATTTTATACCGTTTAACATATTCTGAATTTGTTATTTTCCTTTTCTCTTTAAAAAACAAAAGTGCATCAAACTGTCTTTCATTTAATCCCAAAACCTGTAAGTATTCCGTATTATAAATATCTTTTCTAAATTCTACCCAAAACCCCGAACTTTGAAAAAAGAGTAGGGGCGCCGGAAGCCCAAAATTATGACACTCTTCAGTCATTTTAGAAATTCCACGACCCCAAGATTCAATGTATCCGCTCCGAAAAAGTGCATTTGCAATATCTGGATTAAACGGCTTTGATGAGTGCTTGTTTAAAAGTGTTTGAATAGTCCAATTATCGGGAAGTTGTCCTTCGTTCCAAATCATTAGTTTGTCATTATAAACACTAATTTGAATAGGAGCTCCACCTGCATAATCTTTATGGGCTACAGCATTAAGCAATGCTTCTCTAATTGCTTCCTTGGGATACTCGTAGGTCTCCACACGATTTAACCCTTCATAGCTAATCAAAGCTTTGATGTACTTTGTGAATAGTAATTCTGTGGTCTTTTCAATTTGCTCAAAAGGATTTCCGTGTATTTCATCTTGAAATCTTAAATCACTGTCATTTTCGAAAAAACCTATCTTTATGTATGCTCCTGTTATGTACATTTCGGGATTTGGATGAAAAAGCAGAATAGATGCTCTCTTAAGAAAATTACCTTCTTTGGGATGAAGTTTCTCTATAAGTTGCTCATTGCTATCGATTAAACTTTCTTCATCAATTCTCTTACTCCTGAAAGCTCGTTTGCGAAAAAAATCAAATTGGTCTGGATTTAAGTCCTTTATTAAAACATTTGGTATGGGAACTCCGTCCCATCTTTTCCCATTTTTCTGTAGAAGAAATTTGTCAAGTGCTGTACCTTTTAGCTCCTGTTTAGTGCTTTCACTTCTGTAATAATATTGTCCTTTATAATTGACTGGATAAGGATATTGCTCAACAATAAGTTCAATATATTTTCCTTGTTCAGTTTGGTAGAGATTAACATCAACCAAAATTCCTAATGTATCTCTAACCTTGTTTGGAATTTCCTCCATTAATCTTTTAGCATCTTTTAAGTTGGCAACTTTTCCTGTATCATCTTTTCCGATAAAAATAGTTCCACCATTGGCATTTGCGAAACCACAAATCCATTTAAGGTATTCATCTTTCCAAGTTACTTTGAACTCAATATTTTGTGTTTCTGATGTCATTGCAAATAAATAATTTCCTTTGTAATTTTTAAACTCACTTTTTTACAAGTCATAATAGACAAAAAAATGCAAATTTTAGAAGATTTCATCATAATTAATTCAAAATTAATAAATTATGATTAATTTTGTAAGTATTCGAAAACCAAATTTAAAAATTTTGTGATTAATAGAAATAAAAATATTTCAAATATTTGTTACTTTGAGAAAAAACAAAGATTGAATAAATTTTGCCTACCCAAAAATAGAGCAAGCAAAATCACAAACTTTAAACATTACACCACAGACGCACCAATATAATTTCCTTCATTAGCGAGAATTGAGGTTGCAATAAAAAGATAAGTTGAATCTAAAAATATTATTGCAATCATTCGTTTTTATTGATATTTATCAATTATCCTAAAATAAAATCAAAAATAATAAGATATACTAAAAATAGAGAATATTACAAAAAAATATAACAAAATATAATTAGGAGAAATAATGAAAAGAGATTTTCTTTCAGTTAGAGATTTCACAAGAGAAGAAATCCTCGAAAGTTTTGATATTGCAGTTGATATGAAAAAGGACAGAATGAAATATTCTGAAGCCTTAAAAGGTCAGACACTTGCATTAATTTTTGAAAAACCATCACTTCGTACTCGCACCTCATTTGATGTGGGTATTCAACAATTAGGTGGCTATTCGCTATACTTATCACCAAATGAAATTAGCCTGGGCAAACGTGAATCAGTTCACGATGTTGCTAAAAATTTAGAAAGAATGGTGCAAGGAATTATGATCCGTACTTTTGCTCATCAAATAGTTGAAGATATGGCAAAATATGCAAATATTCCAATTATCAATGGTTTAACTGATTTATTGCATCCTTGCCAAGCAATGGCTGATTTCCTAACAATCTACGAAAAGAAAGGTAAATTAGATAATTCATTGAAAGTTGTGTATGTTGGAGATGGCAATAATGTTGCTCATTCATTGATGTATGCAGGTGCAAGATTAGGCGTAAACGTAACTATCTCAACTCCACGCGGATTTGAACCAAACTTAATCGTATGGCAAAATGCTGTTGCAGATGCAGCAAAAACGGGAGCAAAAATCGAAATTATTCACGATCCAATGGAAGCAGTTAAAAATGCAGATGCAATTTATACTGATGTTTGGGCTTCGATGGGACAAGAAAGCGAAACAGAAAAACGCAAGCAAATCTTTAAGCCATACCAAGTTAATGCAAATTTGATGAATGCAGCAAAAGCAGATACATTATTTATGCATTGCTTGCCAGCGCACCGTGGCGACGAAGTAACTGACGAAGTAATTGATTCGCCAAATTCAGTAGTATTTGACGAAGCAGAAAACAGATTACATGCTCAAAAAGCAGTTATGTATAAATTGATGAAATAGGTGATTTGTGCCAAAAAAAGCATTAATTGCAATCGGTGGTAATTCACTAATCCGTGCTGGTCAGCGTGGAACAATTGACGAACAATATCAAAACGCATTAGCAACTGCTTCTGCAATTGTTCAGATGATTCGCGATGGCTGGGAAGTTGTGATAACTCACGGAAATGGTCCACAAGCAGGAGCGGCTCTTATCCGCTCCGAACGTGCTTCCAATGAAGTATATACTCACACTTTGGATATGTGCGTAGCCACAACTCAAAGCGAAATTGGTTATATTTTGCAAAAAGCATTTATCGAATCATTTAATAAATTCGGAATTAAACGTGAAGTTTTGACAATTCCAACAATGGTAATTGTCGACGAAAACGATCCCGCATTCCAAAAGCCTTCAAAGCCAATTGGCCCATTTTACACTCGCGATGTGGCTCGCAGTAAAAAGGAAGAGTTAGGCTGGAATATTGTGGAAGATGCGGCTCGTGGTTGGAGACGTGTAGTTCCATCACCCGAACCAGTGGAAATAATGGAATTAGAAATTATCCGTAAGATTATTAATTTAGATATAGTTGCAATTGCTCTTGGCGGTGGTGGTATTCCTGTGCTGAAGAATGCAGATGGAAATATTGAAGGCAGCGAAGCAGTAATTGACAAAGACCGCAGTTCAGCACTTCTTGCCAATGGTTTAGATGTGGATGCATTTATAATCAGCACAGATGCCGACAAAGTATATTTGAATTATAAGAAGCCAAATCAAACGGGATTAGATCACATTACATTATCCGAACTTCAGAAATATTACAATGAAGGACATTTTCCTCCGGGCAATATGGGACCAAAA
This sequence comes from Chloroherpeton thalassium, assembly GCA_020722095.1. Taxonomy (GTDB): domain Bacteria; phylum Bacteroidota; class Ignavibacteria; order Kapaibacteriales; family UBA2268; genus GWF2-33-9. The sequence goes on along the minus strand of DYLM01000014.1, from coordinate 22,389 downwards.
GTAGAAGCAGTGATGAGATACTTACAGAATGGTGGTAAAAAAGCCATAATAACGACATTTGAATTTATTCCTGATGCTTTATTAGGCAAAGCAGGAACAACTATTACAAATGATTAAAATTAGTTTATTTAAATTAGATTTTTAAATTATAATTGAGAAAAGAGAAAAATCAAATGAAACATATAATTGAATCACAGCAATTTAAAGTTCCAAGAATTATGGATTTGTTCGAAAGAACAAATTTTATGAAAAAAGTTGTTGCTCGTGGTGGAACGATGGATTACCAGAATAAAATTATGGCTTCCTTATTCTATTCACCCTCAACCAGAACTCGTTTTTCGTTCGAATCAGCGATGTATCGTCTTGGTGGCAAAGTACTTACAACAGAACAGGCACGAGAATTTTCGTCCGAAATCAAAGATGAAAGATTAGAAGACACCATTCGTATCATAGGAAATTATTGCGATGTTATTGTTCTGCGGCACCATCAAGCAGGCGGTGCAAAAAAAGCAGCGGAAGTATCGTCTACTCCTATAATTAATGCTGGAGATGGCAGTGGCGGACAGCATCCAACCCAGGCATTGTTGGATTTGTATACAATTCATAATGAATGCCATACAGTTGATGGTTTGTCGGTTGCATTTATTGGTGCTTTGGATAATGGCAGAACTGCACGTTCGTTGGCATATTTGTTAAGCAAATTTGATAGAGTGAAATTATACTTTATCGCACCAGATGAATTGCAAATCAAACCCGACATACTTGCTCATTTAGACGAGCATAATATCAATTATGAACTAACAAATTCAACAAAAGGAATTTTGTCAAAAGTTGATGTTCTGTATGTTACAAGAATGGACCGAGAAAGATTACAAAGGAAAAATGTGAAATTGGAAGAATATAACATCACTCCATCTGTATTGAAGCAATTAAATAAGAAAGCAAGAATATTGCATCCATTGCCAAGGTCAGTGGAAATATCCCCCGAAGTGGATCAAGATCCAAGAGCGGCTTATTTCCGTCAAACCGAAAATGGATTATATTTGAGAATGGCATTATTAAGTATGATATTTGACGGTGATTAATTTGCAAGAAAAGTCGGCAAATATGAATGAATTACAAGAAAATCCGAATATTCCACAATATATGAAATATTTGTTTTGGGATACTGATTTTAGTAAATTAGATAACGAGAAGTATTGGTTTTATATAATAGAGCGTGCTTTTCAATTAGGCAGACCCGAGCAAATCCGTTGGATAGAATTAACTTACAACGAAGAGCAAATTAAGGAAGTGGTAAAAAAATCAAAAATATTAGATAGAAAAACAGTCAATTTCTGGTGTTTGATATATTCAATTAAAAGGGAAGAAACAGTATGTTTTACGAAGCAATATCCAAACCTGCTTTGGGAATATTAGAAAAACTTGGGAATAATAATTTTGTTTCTGAGAACTTCTACCTTGCAGGTGGAACTGGATTATCGTTGCAAATTGGACATAGATTAAGCGTTGATTTAGACTTTTTTACTCGAAATGATCTAAATATTGAAGAAATAAATTCAATAATGTTTAAGCTAAATAGTGATAAAATTTATGAAGCGAAAAACACAATCTGGTATAATGTAGAAAATGTAACTATTTCTTTCATCAAGTATGATTATCCAGTTTTGGGAATTGGTGCAGAAATATCAAATGTAAAAATTGCTTCAATAGAAGATATTATCTGTATGAAAATCATAGCATTAGCTCAAAGAGGAATGAAAAAAGACTTCTATGATGTATATGAAGCATTTCAGCTATTTAAGCCAATTGAATTAAAGGAAATATTGCTCAAAAAATATGGAGAAAAAGTAATAAATTATTATCAAGTGATGCTATCACTAACATATTTTGACGATGCAGAACAAAATCCCGATGTTGTAAGTCTTAAACAGATCAACTGGACAAAAATAAAAAATTATTTCAATGAAAATATTAATAATATAAGAAAAGCGTTTTTAGAAAATTAAAATAATAGGAATATAAATGAAATCACAACAATTTATTGATTTAGAAAATAAATTAGGTGCTCACAATTACCATCCATTAGATGTAGTTATTGAGAGAGCCGAAGGCGTATGGGTTTACGACGTTGATGGCAAAAAATATATGGATTGCTTGTCGGCATATTCGGCAGTTAATCAAGGACATCGCCATCCAAAAATATTCAATGCAATGGTTGAACAAGCCAAAAAACTAACTTTAACCAGCCGTGCATTCCGCAATGATCAATTACCAAGATTATACGAAAAATTGAACAAAATGACAGGTTACGACAAATTCTTGCCAATGAACACAGGAGCAGAAGCAGTGGAAACTGCAATTAAAACTGCTCGTAAATGGGCTTATATGAACAAGAATTTACCTGAAAATTCAGCAGAGATTATCGTTGCAACCGACAATTTTCACGGGAGAACAACCACAATCGTAAGTTTCTCAACCGATCCAGATGCTTACGAAAATTATGGTCCGTTCACTCCTGGATTTAAAATTGCAAAATATGGTGATATTGCTGATTTCAAAGCAAAAATCAATAAAAATACTGCTGCAATAATGATTGAGCCAATCCAAGGTGAAGCTGGAATTGTTGCTCCTCCAAAAGGATTTTTGCAAGATGTTGCAAAATTATGTCAAGATAATAATGTTTTATTTATTTGCGATGAAATCCAATCAGGTTTGGGACGCAGTGGCAAATTATTCGCTCATTATTACGAAGATGTTCGCCCCGACATTGTGATTATCGGCAAAGCACTTGGTGGTGGATTCTATCCCGTATCGGGTATTTTAGCAGATAGTGCAATTCTTGATGTGTTCCAACCGGGAACTCACGGCTCAACTTTTGGTGGAAATCCATTAGCAGCAGCAATAGCAGTTGCATCATTGGAAGTTATCGAAGAAGAGAATTTAGCTCAAAAATCTTTTGAACAAGGCAACTATTTTGTTGAGAAATTGAAAGGCTTGAACATTCCTTATTTCAAGGAAGTTCGTGGTGCTGGATTATGGATTGGATTGGAATTGAACACCAAAGCACGTCCATTTACAGAAGCATTGAAGGAAGAGGGAGTATTAGCCAAAGAAACTCACGTGCATACAATTCGCTTTGCTCCACCACTTGTAATCACAAAAGAAGAAATTGATTGGGCAATCGACAAAATAAATAAAGTATTCACAACAATTAAACCAGTAAAATAAAAATTAAAGAGAAATAATTTTTGAATATTACACAAGGAAAATAATATGCCATTACCCAAAAAGTTGTTAACAATAAAAAATGAATTAATAGCTTCAAACATGCACTTGTCAAGTAAATTTCAAGATGGAAGAATAAATTCAGCAGTAAATGAGAATACTATTATTAATTCAATTAGCAAATTTACTAAGATTGATAAACCAAGAGCCAGATCTTGGTTTGATTTTTCTTTTACGGAAAATGGTATATTGTATCCTGTAAATATAAAAATTACAACCACTAATACAGCTGATAATCTAAATTGTAAATTAGGTATTTATTATGCACTTACTGGTCTAATTCCTGACTTTCCTAATGAAATAAATTGGCTACATTATTTTGAGTTACTTTACGAAAACATTGGTTTGCATAAAACAAATGACTATTACTTTTTGGTTGTAAATAAAGATGATAACTCTGATATAATTGTTAATTCATTAAAAGGGCTATCCAAAATTCAACCAAATGGCAATAATTTCCCATTCCAGTGCAAATGGGACTCAAATAGAGAAGTAAAGGAAAATTCTTTTAATGAAGCAAAAGATTTAATTTTGGGAACTTTTGGAGAATCAATTAAATTAAGAGCGGAGATTTATTTTAACTTTAAAAGGTATTTCCCAGAATATGTATGATGTTGCAAATTTAGGTCAAGTTTTTACACCTGATAGTATTGTATCAGAAATGCTACAATTGAGAAAGAACTTCGGTACAATCTTAGAGCCATCTTGTGGAGACGGAGCATTTTTTAACAATATTCCGAATTGTGTTGGAATTGAAATTGACTCAAATGTTTGCCCAAAAGGTGCGATTAATATTGATTTTTTTGATTATTCAACAACAAATAAATTTGATACTATTATTGGGAATCCACCTTATGTTAGGTTCCAAGATATTTTACCCGAAACAAAAAATAAACTCAACTTAAAACTATTTGACGAACGCAGTAACTTGTACTTATTTTTTATTGAAAAATCTATTAAACACCTAAATGAGAACGGAGAAATAATTTTTATTACGCCACGTGACTTTCTAAAAGCAACATCTTCAATTAAATTAAATAGATTTTTGTTTCAAAATGGAACTATAACAGATTTAATTGATTTAGGGGATAAAAAAGTTTTTAATGGCTATGCACCCAACACAATTATTTGGAGGTTCGAAAAAGACAATTTTTCACGAAGAACTAATATATACAAAGAGTTTATATTTAGCAATGGACAATTGTTATTCACAGATAACCAATATCCAATAAAGTTCAAAGATATTTTCTATGTTAAGGTCGGTGCAGTTAGTGGGCTTGACGAGGTTTTCGAAAATGATGAATGCTACAATGCCGAATTTGTTTGCTCGGCAACTGCAAAAACAGGAAAATTGAAAAAAATGCTATTCAATGAATATCGTCCATACTTAGAAGAACACAAAGAAAAACTATTACAAAGGAAAATTAAAGAGTTTGACGAATCAAATTGGTGGCAATGGGGTAGATCTCACTTTGTTTCGGAAGCACCACGAATTTATGTAAATGCTAAGACAAGAAATAAAAAGCCATTTTTTTTGAGTGAAAGCAAATACTACGATGGATCAATACTTGCGATATTTCCTCACAATAAAAATTGTGATTTAAAAGAATTGTGTGATATGTTAAATTCAGTTAATTGGTATGAACTCGGCTTTATTTGTGATGGAAGATTTATTTTTTCACAGAAAAGTTTGGAAAATACAATTTTACCTCAAAATTTTGCAAAATATATTTCTAAAAATTCACTTTTTTAAATAAAAATATTAAGGTGAAGAAGAAGCCAGAACAATAAAAAAAATGAAATCGACAAAATAAATAAAGTATTCACAACAATTAAACCAGTAAAATAAAAATACATTATGTCAAATTACGAGATTATATATAATAATTTAAATCAATATCGTTTAGACGAGAGCGAGAAAAAAGCTTTAACCTTGCTCTTGATGAATCTGAATCCTTACGAGAAACCATATTTAATTGGTTCAAGATTAGATTCAACAAAAGCAGGGGGCGATATTGATTTGATGATTGTTACAAAGAAAGTGGAATATGAATATTCTGAATTTTTGAAGAATATTTTCCAACATAGTTGTAACGAAAAAATAGATATTCTTTTGATTAACGAAAATGAAATAAGTGAATCCAATGAATTATTTCTAAAAACAATCACAAATTTTAGTAAAAACTTAATTTCTAACGAGAGCGATTATCCTTTTCAAAATATCAATTTTTCTAAGATTGATCATTTATTAAACATAATTGATAAATCAGTAAATTCCATAATCAAATTGGAATTTGCAGTAAACAGAATTAAAGAGATAGATATTTCAAAGCCAATTGACGAAGAAGAAATGATTCTTTTAGATGGCGAAACTGCACGATTTCAAAGAGCTTATGAAAAGGTTGTGTATTTTTTCAAGACTTATGATAGATTTTTGAAAGGTGAAAGTTCTCCCACTCATAGAGATTTATTTCTGAATATGCAAAAAATTGGACTAATTGATAATGTCGAATTTTGGATGAATATTCGTAAAACAAGAAATCAAATAGCACATATTTATTTGGAAGATTTTTTGGAATCTACAACCAAATTCACAGTAAAAATAATGTCGAATAAATTAATTGAATTAAAAGATAAATTAATAAATATAAAAAACAACTTAAATAAATAATATTATATAAATAAAACTTATAGGAGTTTATATGAATAAAACAAAAGTAATTATTATCGGTGCTGCAGGAAGAGATTTCCATAATTTTAACGTAGTTTACCGCAACAATCCAAACGTAGAAGTTGTAGCATTTACAGCTGCTCAAATTCCAGATATCGCTGGCAGAAAATATCCTGCAGAATTAGCAGGCGAATTTTATCCCAATGGTATTCCAATTTATGATGAAAAAGATTTGGCTAATTTAATCAAAGAACATAATGTAGAAGAATGCGTTATGTCATATAGCGATTTGCCTTACGATACAGTTATGCACATTGGTTCATTAGTAATGGCTGCTGGTGCAAAATTCTCAATGTTAGGTTCCTATCCAACTATGATTGAATCCACCAAGCCAGTCATTTCAATTACCGCTGTTCGTACTGGTTGCGGAAAAAGCCAAACAACACGTGCGGTTGTTCGTGCTTTGCTTGCTGCTGGTAAAAAAGTAGTAAGTGTTCGTCATCCAATGCCTTATGGCGATTTAGTTGCTCAAAAAGTACAACGTTTTGCCGAAATTTCCGATTTAACTAAACATAAATGTACAATCGAAGAAATGGAAGAATACGAACCACATATCGAAATGGGTAGCGTGATTTATTCCGGTGTGGATTACGAAGCAATTTTACGCGAAGCCGAAAAAGAAGCTGACGTGATTATTTGGGATGGTGGCAATAATGATATGCCATTCTACAAACCAAATTTATCAATAGTTGTGGTAGATCCATTACGTCCTGGTCACGAAATTGGCTATTATCCAGGCGAAGTAAATTTGCGTATGGCTGATGTAGTGGTAATGAACAAAGTTGATAGTGCATATCCAGAAGATGTTGAGGAAGTTTTGACAAATGTACGTCAATACAATCCAACTGCAAAAATTATTATGGCAGCATCGGCAATTATGGTAGATAATCCAGAATTGATCTTAGGCAAAAAGGTATTAGCAATCGAAGATGGTCCAACATTAACACACGGCGAAATGACGATTGGCGCTGGTGTGGTTGCTGCTCAAAGATTTGGGGCTGCCGAATTGATTGATGCTCGCCCTTATGTAGTTGGTAAAATCAAAGAAACTTACGAAAAATATCCATATATCGGCACTTTATTGCCAGCAATGGGTTATGGCGACCAACAAATGAAAGATTTGGAAGCAACAATCAATAAAGTAGAATGCGAAAGTGTAATAATTGGTACTCCAATTAACTTGGCTCGTTTTATCAACATCGAAAAACCAAACACTCGCGTTTATTATGAATTATCCGAAATTGGCAAACCAACAATTGCAGATGTTATTGCTGATTTTACAAAATAAATTGTTCCTCTTTCTATAAAGAGAATTGTGTGTGGTTATAAAATAATAGAGGCTGTCTCATAAGTCAGAGTTGCAATCATTCCCACGAAACACACCCACTGACCCTCTCTTGTTAGAGGATTAATGTTCCCGTTTGCACGGAAATGACACTTTTGAAATATTTTGGACTTATGAGACAGCCACTTTTTTGTGTAATTATACCTATAATAACTAATATTTTACTATTTTTCTTGGTGTGATTTGATATACAATTTTTAAATATTTATTATTCATACACTTTCAAATACTGCAAATCTACCTATTTTATGCACTTCCACAATTTTCAGTAACATTTTTGTTCATTATGCCTAAAATTTATTTCTTCAAGGATTTTCGCATTTTTTCTATTTCTTCTTGAATAGCTGCGTGATTATGTCCTTGGTGAATTAGTTGGAATGATGCAACAGAATACTGCCAAGATGACTTTTCAATTTCATTGTTTATTTTAATTTTCAATTTCAATTCTTGATTTAATGTATAAAAAACGGGCAATTCTTGTGTAAAATCAATAATTAATTCACCATAAGAATTAATTACCGCAGTTGTCTCTAAATCTAATTCAGAATTTTCAATGGCATAAAATCCTTTACCAGTTTTTACAAACGTTATCAACACATTGTTTAATGAATCGGTTTTGTGAATTTCCTTAACTCTAAAAAGTGAAGTTTGGGATAAAATGGCAGGCGGAAATGAATTTTCTGCCAAGGTATCAACAGACTTAACCAAGAAGGTTTCGTTTTCGCGTTTGCAAGTTTCTACAAGTGGGAAAAATAAATAAGGAGCAAAGTTGCCACCCGCAGAAGTTGCTGCATACTTGGTGTCTAAATGCTTGATTTGCTTGCGGTTGCCCAATGAATCGATAATTAGAAGGATAACTTTCTCGGAAAATGGGGAACTTTTTCGGTAAGTTGAATCTTGTGGCTTGCCCACAGCCCATTCTGTAATGCTCAATGTTTTGAATGAAATAAGCAAATGATAATAATGCAACGAATCAATTTTATCAACGACAACTTGCATTTCTTCGGAACGCTTGCGGAAAAATGGTTCGTCCAAATCAGCAATTACGCTATCCAAGACATCTACTCGATAAATCAAAGTATCTTTTATATTGAATTTATATTTAAAGCAAGCCGTGTCTATTTTTGCAATCTGCAGAGTGTCGGCAATTTCAATTTCATTTTGAGTGGAAGTAGAATCTTCTGTTTGTGAAATTGCAGGAATAGCAATCATTGCTAACAGAATCAGTGCAATAATTTTATATTTTTTTTCCATTATCTTTATATATTTTTTCTAATTAATTGTATAACACTAATTTATTTGATATTTTGGTTGAAATCTGTTATGATAATTCTGACATCGCAATCCTTACAAGTATTAAGCAAATTGTCATCAATATTTTCGGATTTGTTAAGAATAATATTAACTCTTTCGGGAAAAGTGAACTGACTTTTAATATTTGAAATAGCTTTTTTCAATCTATTATCGCCAAGTGCAGCGTATGATACTTTGTCAAAAGTTTTCTCGGTAATTGTTTTTTTCTTTACTTTTTTAGTAATTTCCTTTTCAAATTGTTTGTGGCTATCAACAAGATTTATTTCAAAATCAATTTTTACGCTACGATTAAACCTCATTTTTATGTTCAAATCTTTAATCAAATCTGAAGTATTTGCGTTTAGGTTATCGCTACCGCTTTGAAATAAGTCAAGAGCCAAAGCAGTAGTTTGTTTTTCCAACTTAATCACTTGATAATCTTGATTTATCTCCAAATATTGCTCGGCATTCGGTGTAGATAATTCATAGGAAGTGGGGAAGATAAATTTAGAATTAAGCCTGACATCGTATTTTACACCAGCTTGAAGCACTTGCTCGAAATTTCCAGTCAAGGAATTTGAACTAATTTTGAAGAATTTACCTGTTGGATCTTCAAAACGAATTTCCACTTGCATTGGATTGCCAGAATAAAAATCCGTAATTTTGCCTTTTACAAGCACTTGGACGGATTTATTAATGATTTGAGCATTCATTTGAGCAGTAGAAAATAAGAAAAAAACAAGAAAAAGAGCAATTTGAATTAATAATTTCATCATTTTACGTTTTTTATTCTAAAAAATTTATTTTAAAAAATATATAACGTTTTAGTTTATTCTTTAATTTCGTAATTAATCATTTTGTCAATTTTAAAAATTTTATTTTTAAGAAATTAATTTGAAAAAATTTATTAAATATATTTTAGCAATTACACTTTTGGTTTTATTGGAGTTCAATCCACTTTTTGCTAATGAAATTGGGAAAATTTATTCGATTGATTATCCCAATTCTGAAATTATCAATCTTGGACCTGTATATATTGGCGAAACAATTAATTCCCGCTTCAGAGTGGAAAACCTAACTGAACAAACTTATCATATTTATGAGGTTAAGCCGACATTTGGTATTTTTAGAAGTCCTGTGGAAGTAATTCCCGATGAATTTTTGAGCTACCGCACTGTTGATACGAAATTTCCCATTCAAGTGTTGGGCAACAGCAATATTGAAATTAGCATTCAATACGAAGCTGACACTAATTTGCTTGTTTATCCATTAGGCTGGTATAATGCAGATTTATTGATTGGTATGGCGACCGAGCCCGATACAAATGTTGTATTGGATAAAAATTTTAAATTATTGACCAAGAAAAGTAAATTATATGTTGATGGATTTCAAGATAGAATAATTTTTGATTCCACATACATTAATCCACCTTTGCCTCAGGCCAAGGATTGGAAATTGAAGAGTATTTTTAAGGATTCGCTTCAAATCACAAATCAGAAGTTCAATTTATTAACAGCAAAAATCACCGAAAATGAGTTTATTCCTGAATTTTTTGAGATTAATCCACTTTTTTTAAGAAAATACGATGCATTAAACTTGCAAATTGGCTATCAACCTCGCAATATAGGTATAGATTCAGGGCAAGTAGAGATGCATTATTTAAATAATGGAACAGATGAATTTGCTTCGGTTACGCTTGTTGGTACTGGAGTTCAGCAAAAAATATCATTGATAAATTCAAATTATAACTTCAATTCCGATACAATTTTCTTAGGAAATGTTCCTGCAAACAAAGATTTATTGATAAATTTTGATGTTATGAATTCAAGTAATTTTGCTTTGAATTTGATTTCAGAAAAATTTGTGAATCAGAATCCCGAGTATGTTCAAGCTGATCTCGAAATTGTTAAGAAAATGCAAAGCTCTGTTAAATATATTGATTCTGGTATAATTGAAAGTGTAGAATTAAGAGTTAATGTGCAAGATCGTGGCAATTTTGAGTTTAAATATATAATTGAAAGTGATATCGATAATAGATTTCTTTTTGTTCCAACTAATGCTAAGTATAAGGAAATTATAATAGTTGGTCAATCAGTTGAACCTAAAATTCAAATTATTAGCGAGACTATTGATTTCGAAAAAGTCTATCTTTACTTACCATATTGCCAATCTCGAAAGGATACAATTATAAGGATTAGAAATATCGGCAACGATACATTGCGAATCAACAAAATAGAGTTAATTTTGCAAAAACCGCTCCCGGCATTTTCTTGTTCCAATAATGAATTGACAATAAATCCAAACGAAACTGCTGAAATTCAAATTTCATTCGAACCAAACTCTCCCCAAATATATTCTGCAAATTTGGTCTTGCATAATAATTCATCTGTTCCAAATTACACTTTGTCACTAATTGGAACTTCGATTACACCAGCAGTTGCTAAACTTTACATTGATACTTTCCGAGTTCGTCCTGGTTCGCTATTGTATGTGCCAATCAAAACTGATTCGAATATTGTTTTTGCTAATAATTTTTCGGATACTTTATATTACAATCGCTCAATTTTGCATTATGTTGGCTACGAAGTTGAAAATACTGCATCGCAACAACCACTCGAAAATTTAGATATTTCCGAAACTTTTGATGGGAAATTAGCAATAAATATCCGAAAGCCAAATAAAACAAACTTTTTAGCAAAAGAGAATTTAATTTTCCTTAAATTTAACACATATCTTGGCAATTCGCCAAGCACAAGCATCAGTTTTAGCAATCCTCAACTTGGCAACGAATATTGCGAGCGAAGTTTGAATTTGATAAAAGAAAATATTACAAATGGTACAGTAATTTTAGATTCAATCTGCGGAATTGACCTGAAGGCTTATCCAATTCTTGTTCAATCAATAAATTATAAAGATGACAATATAGAATTTCAATACAAAATTCTTGCTAAAACTACTTTTTCATATCAAATTTATGATGCAATTGGAAATCTAATTTATTCCAAAAATAAAGTTGAATACGAACCAAATTCATATTCTGACATAATCAATATCAATTATTTACCAAAAAGCCTATATTTTATAGTGCTTAAAGTTGGTAACAATTATTCAACAATCAAATTTCTCCACTTAAATTAAAAACGCAATTGAAATTCTGGCTTAACATATTGATTTTACTTGTTTTTTCTGTAGAATTTCTTAATGCACAGGGATTTGATTGGCAATATAATTCACGCTTGCCTTATAAAATTCCAAATAAATTTGTGGGAATTCAAGCAGAGATCTCGCAAAATTCAGTTGTTGGTGAGTTTGGATTTGTCGAAAGTGGGATTAAATGTTGTAATTTTGAATCAGGTAGTGGCAATTCGCTTGCTTTATCGGTGATTGGTGAGTATTGGCTTAAAGGCAATTTGTCGTTAGGCGGTAGCATTGGGATAATTTCGACAAATTCAACTTTTTCAAAATCAGTGCAAGTGCCTCGTTCCAATGGCATTCAAGATTGGACTGCGGTTTATCGCTACAAAATGGACGATGTTCGTAATTACCTTGAAATATCACCACAAATAAAATATCGATTGGGTTGGAAATATTTATCGGTAAATGCAAAACTTAATTCGTTAATATTGATGGGAAGTTCAGCAAAATTCACTGAATCCATTTCAAGCCCTGACTTTGAATATTTCATTGATGGAACAAAAGAGAGAAAAATACTTGATGCTCATCAACCCAATTATCATCAATTTGTGATTGAGCCTTACCTTGGGCTTACTTACGACCAAGCAATTGCGTTAAATTATTATGGTTCAATAAGTTTGGGCACTTCATTGCCAATTATGAGTTTGGTGAATAATCAAAATTATCGTGAATGGAAAGCATCTATTACATTTTCGATTTACAGAGCAATTCTCCGATAATAATCAGATAATAATTTGATAATTCTTATTAATACATTATTTTTTATTAATTTAGACAAAACGAAATTTCCAAATGAATAAAAATAGTCAAAAATTTCAAGTTCAATCAACACTTGCACAAAAAATAATTTTGTTTGCTTCAATTATTTTAGGATATGTGCTTGTTTATTTTATTACAACTCAATTAATAGTATATTTTGTTGATAATAGTTTGAATGGAAAGGTTTATAATAAAACTGAATTAAGGGGTCAAACTTTTGATGACGACAAATATGTAGATAGAGTTAACAATGGCGAAGGGATCCGCAAGGAGGACTGGAAGAAAATCCGTAAGGTAAGCCCTTTTGGGAATTGGGCTGTGGATTTGTACTTAAATACCGACAGTAATAGTCGCTATTGGATACAACCAATATTTTCTTTTTCAACCATTTCATTTATATTTTCGATATTTCTTTCAACTTTATTCACTTCGTTATTGCCATATAAATATGGCTATTTTCATCAAAAAATCATTCGTGAAATTCATTATTTTTTAGAAAGAATAGATAAGCATATTAACAGCGTTTTTTCTAATAATTCATTTAATGAACTCAAAGACCAAATTTTATCAGCCAATCCAAATGAACTGCGTGAGTTAGCAAATGAATGGAAAGTTAGTTATGATGATTTGGAAGTACTCCAAAATGCAATTGCGTGGGAGCAATCAGGCATATTTTATAGAGCGTTGCATGTAATTTCGGGCATCAAATTATATTTCCGCAATCACTTTACCGAGAAATACGCCAATACAATACTTGGTTTGGTATATATGGGTGCAGCGTTTTTAATTATCATTATTGGATTGCGTGGCTTGAAGTTTATTCCTTCCAGCGAGCCGTCTTTGGTGTTTTTTGCTCTTGGATTGGAATTTACTATCTTGATTACTTATGCCTTTACTTTAATGTTCTCGCGTCCCGAAGACCAAAGTATTCTTGTGCCCGACAAAACCACAGATTCAAAAACTATTGCCTCAAAGCAAATGGAAAATTTATTACGTTCATTTTTGAAGTGGAAGTAAATTACTTCGTGGGATAGCCAAAAGAAACAAAGAAGTTAAATGGTTTGATTGATTTATTTTGCTTAAAGAAAAATAATCTAAATATTACTATTGATTTTAAAAATTAGAGCATTTATTTCATCTCGAAATTTCGGATATACAACAGCTATTGTGTCAATTGCCAATTTTAGTCTATCCCATTATAAAACTGGGAAAGCATCAAAGCGATAGCAGACTTGTCATAGT
>DYLM01000014.1:0-8436 GCA_020722095.1 Chloroherpeton thalassium | reverse complement strand
TCTATCCCATTATAAAACTGGGAAAGCATCAAAGCGATAGCAGACTTGTCATAGTTATTAATACTTTCATTTGCTTTCAAACTCGGAAAAATTATAATATCATTGAAAATAATATTCAAGGATTTAATTTCAAAATCGATACATTCGATTAAGGTATCAAGATTCATAAATAATATTTCCGTATTTGTTTACGATAACCATAAAAGGATCATCTTCAGAAATTGGGATAATATCAATTGGTTTATTGAATGTATTCTCCAATTCTTCAGCAAAGAGGAACATATTTAATCCGGGCATTTCGCAAGCAATATCAAGATCATTGCTGTTCTCAAAATCAACCAACGCCGACCCAAAAAGTATCACTTTTTTAGCTAAGTACTTTGTTGACTTTTCTATTATTTTATTTATATTTTCTTGTGAAATCATTATATTTCATACTTATCAAATAAAATTTAATATTTATTTACTTACACGATTTTAATTTGAATAGAACTTTTTATTGAAATTTATTATTATACAAAAATAAGAAATGAAAGTGAATTATCATTAAAATATTCGGAAATAATAATAGAACATAGATATTATTGTAATCAGAACAATCATAGTTATCGTCTGTACTATGATTATTATGATTTGTATGATTGCACTGATTACATTTTCGTAAATTTCAACATTTTCTTTTATTATTCATATCCTTTTTAAAATCATAGCCATCATAATAATCAGGTTAATCATAGTTTACTTCTTGGGATATTCTCTTCGTTTTGGTTTGTCGTAGCTTGTTTTGAATTTTGGCAAATAATATTCATTTAAAGAAAGTGGGAAAATATTCTCGGGGTAGAATTCAATATAAGCCGAGTTTTTCCAAACAATATTCGATACATCATTGTTCTCGAAATATATGCTAATCGAATCAGCACCGCTTTTTTGGGCTCCGCTTTCGCCATCTTCTCCAGTTATGAAATACAAACTTTGGGCTTTTTCTTTGCTGATTAAAACAGAAATGCTATCATCTTTGAAGAAAATATCAATATCGCGTCCACTAATTTGGTCGATTTTTCCAATTCCCAAAGTATCGCTATTAGATACGGAAAAAGAATTATTGTGCAGTTTGATATATTCAATCTTTTGATTAGGAAATTTAACTTCAATCGTATCAGCAAATAACTGCAAACTATCATACCAAACAATTGGCTCGCCCGTTAACTCAAACTTCTCACGAGTGGCAGTGTATTCTGCTTTCTGACATTTGGAATATAAATTGCCTTTTATAATTTCCACATTATTCAAAAATTGATAAATTTCATTATCTTTCACTTGATTTGCAAAAAATGTGTCAGAAAATATCATTAAAGTATCCATCTCAACTTTATTGCTATCTGATTTCAAAGTGTCGATATAGAATAATCCAGCATTTCCATAAGCTAAAATAAAATAGTCCTTTGGTTTGTGGTGTAAAGTATCCGAAACAATAACACTTCTATTTTTCTTTCCAAATACCCTTACTTTGCCATAAGCAACCGATTCATCATTTTCTGTATTGTTAATCAACTCATCACTTTTGATTAATAACGAATCATTCTCGATGGAGACATCTTCGTAAAAATGGGCGATATTTGTTTCAAAATTGTACTCGCCTCGCTTTGCAATCAATGTATTTGATGTATCTTGGATTTTAATTTTGTTTTTAGCATAAGCATTTTTGGAATTGCCAATATAATTTATCCAATTTGATGTGATTACCATCTTATTTTTCGAAATAATAACATTTCCACGCAATTCTACATTATTTGCTTCGATAAACTGAATTGCAGTATCGCATTTAAGGGTAATTTCTCCTTGCTCGAACACAACATTCCCAATAAAATTACGGACGCTATTATTTTCGAGAGAAATACCCACTAAACTATCTGCGTTTTTGAGCCGCACGGGTTGGGCTGAAAATAAATTTATATTATCTGAAAAGAAAATAAGGCAAAAAGCAATGATGATGAAATATGTATTATGGATTTCCACTTTCGTGGGAATGACATTTTTATCAGGTACTCTATTTATGTTGTTATTCATCTATTCCGCTAAATTCTTTGCCTTTTACAAATGTTTTAGCAATGTGATTATATCCATAATGATAAAACATATCTTTGTAGGAATCTGTATCTAATATCAAAAATGAGGCTTCTTTGCCAACTTCCAAACTACCCAATTTATCGGATAGTTCCATTGAATATGCTGCGTTTAAGGTAGCTGCTGTAAGTGCTTCTTCGGCTGTCATTCGTAGATTTAATGTTGCCAACCAAAGCACCATTTGCATATTTTCATTGTAGGACGAACCAGGATTGCAGTCAGTAGCAAGAGCCGCTATTGCTCCATTATCAATTATTTTGCGGGCATTTGCATAAGGCAATCGAATAAAGAAAGAAGTGCCTGGAAGCAAAGTGGCTACTACATTTGCATTCCTCATTTTCTCAATTCCTTCGTCAGAAACAAATAGCAAATGATCGGCAGATTTTGCTCCAACTTCGGCTGCTAACTCGGCAGCACCAACCCAAGCTAATTCATCAGCATGCATTCGAATCCGCAAACCTAATTCTTTGGCACGATTGAAGATTTTCCGTCCTTGTTCAATTGTGTAATATCCTTTATCCACGAAAGCATCGCAATAATCTGCAAGTTTATTTTCTGCTACTTTGGGTAGCATTTCGTTGCAAATCAAATCAACATAATCATCTCTTTTATCTTTGTATTCTATCGGGAAATCGTGAGCTCCCAGAAAAGTAGATTTAATTTCAATTGGGAATTTAGATTTAATAATCTTTATTGCTTCCAACATTTTAATTTCAGTTTCGGTATCAAGTCCGTAACCGCTTTTAATTTCTAATGCCAGAGTTCCGTGTTTGATTGCATTATTTATCAATTTACTACCCGAGGCAACCAACTCTTCTAAAGTTGCCGCACGAGTGGCACGAACAGTAGATTGAATGCCACCACCTTCTTGCGCAATTTCTAAATATGTTGCACCTTGCATCCTTCGGGCAAATTCGTATGCACGATTGCCACCAAATACAATGTGAGTGTGCGAATCCACGAAGCCAGGAATTATGGCTTTGCCTTTGGCATCAATAATTTCAATTGGTTCATTACTAAATTTTTTGCATTGTGCCTCTAATTCAGAATTTTTTCCAATCCAAACAATTTTCTCATCAAATATCATTGCTACATCTTTGAGTTCGCAAACATTATTCATTGCTTGGTTTGTTTTATATTGCAAATTAGAATCAGTAATCTGCACCAAATTGGATATATTTCTAATTGCCTTCATTGTGATTATTTTACTGATTTTGTATTGGCAAAGTGAAATAAAATGTTGTGCCTACGCCTTCTTCGCTTTCAAACCAAACTTTACCATTATGCTTTTCAACTAATTCCTTGACCAAAATTAGCCCTAATCCAGTACCTAATTCATTATTTGTGCCTTGGCGAACATATTTTTGGTCAATTCTAAATAATTTATCTTGGTCTTCTTGCTTAATGCCAATTCCATTATCTTTGATGTAAAATTTCATAAATTTTGGGTCTTCGCAATCCGTTGCACCGCAAATTATTTTGCCGCCAATTGGTGTGAATTTCAAGGCATTTCCAATAAAATTTCGTAGAATTGTGTTGAGCATATAATTATCTGCATACACAAAATTCTTGGTATCCACAATCGATTCTAATGTGATATTTTTTTCTTTTGCTTTATTTTCCCATAAAATTAATGCCTTCTCAACATACTCTTTAGGGTCTAAAATATACAATGTAAATGGCATTGTCCCTAATTGTGAACGACTCCATTCAAGTAAGTTTTCTAAAAGTTCAAATACAATTTTGGCAGATTTATTCAAAATGGTTCCTGTGTGCTTCACTTCTTCGACTGACATTTTGTCGCTATCTTCTGCAAGTAATTCCGAAAGCCCAATCAAGCCCGAGAATGGACCACGTAAATCGTGCGAAATAATCGAAAAGAATTTGTTTCGCACATTATTCATTTCAATTAATTTTTCTTTTGCAAACTTCAAATTCAAGTGAGTGTTAACTCTTGCTAAAAGTTCGCAACTCTGAAAAGGCTTGGTTATGTAATCAACTGCTCCTACATCAAAGCCTTTCACTATATCATTTGTTTCTGCTTTTGCTGTAATAAAAATAATAGGTATCTCACTTGTTTTTGGGTTGCTTTTAATCAGTTTAGCAGTTTCATAACCATCAAGTTCGGGCATCATTACATCTAATAATATCAAGTCGGGCTTGGCATCTTTTAGAATGTCAATAGTCTCCAATCCAGATTGTGCTATCATTAGTTCGTATCCATTTTCAGAAAGGATTGTGCCTAAAATCTGCAGATTGGTTTCAATATCATCTACTATTAATATCGTGGGTTTTGCATCTGTATTATTCATATTTTACAAATTTATTAAGTTATCTAAATATGTTTTAATTTTATTTAATTGAAATGATTTTATACTGTTTTCGAATTCCTTTGCAAATTCAATTATTACTTCGTTATTAGTACTTTCTGCATAAATACGAAAATCTTCGGATAAAGTTTTCACTTCTCCCATATAAAGTTTACTTTTTAGTTTCGAGGCAGTTTCTTTAAATTTCTTGGATATTTCTATTTTCAGATTATCTTCAATAGTAGCCAATGGATTATTATTTAAATCTTTATCGGTAGTTTTATTTTCAATTTTTGGTTTGCTTTTATCAGTGGTTAAGTATTTATAAATCACACTTTTAAGCAAAGCAGTCTCTGCAGGTTTTAGGATAATTTCATCAAAATAAACCGAGTTAATTATGCTGCTTTGAATCATTTGATTTGCAGATGCTGTGAGAGCCACAACTGGAATATGTTTGGTTTCTTCAGTTGTTTTTAGGATATTTGTGGCTTCGTTGCCGTCCATAACGGGCATCCTAATATCCATCAATATGAGGTCGATTTTTTCTGATTTGGCAATATTTATTGCTTGCACTCCATCTGCTGCTTCGTAAAACTTAAGTGGTGTATCCGAAAATAGTTCAATCACAACTTGGCGGTTTACATCCATATCATCTACAATCAAAATGTTTGCTTCCGGATATTGATAATTTACAGGCGAAAATGGTTCATTGCTGATTTTGGAAGTTTCTTCAAAATCAACATTTTTAAAACTAATGATAAAGTCCGAGCCAACACCAACTTCACTAACCAAATCTATCCTTCCTTGCATTTTTTCAATCAACTTTTTGGATATTGCCAAACCTAAGCCCGTTCCACCAAATTTACGATAACTTTGCCCTTCTTGTTGTACAAATGGTTCAAATATTCTCTTCTGTTCTTCAGCGGGAATTCCAATTCCCGAATCTTTTACTGATATTTCAAAATCTAAACTTTCGCTTGCTCTATCATATCTACCTAAAATAAGAGAGATAGACACATATCCCTTTTCTGTGAATTTTATTGCATTGCCAAGCAAGTTCATTAGAACTTGCCTTAGCCGTATTTCATCTATAGAAATTACTTGAGGAAATGTAGTTGGAATAGTTTTATGGAATATCAGCCCTTTTTCTCTTGCTTTTGGTTCGAAAATTTCTACAACTTCTTCTAACATTTTAATTAAATTAGTCGGGCTTTGTTTTATTTCAAGTTTACCTGCTTCAATCTTAGAAATATCCAAAATATCATTAATCAAAGTCAGTAGAGTTTTGCTTGAATTTTTGATTATTGTTAAGTAATTTACAAAGGTATTGTCTTCAGATTTTGTCAATAAAAAATCAGTAAATCCGATAATCGCATTCAATGGAGTACGAATCTCGTGGCTAACATTCGACAAAAATTCACTTTTAAGTTGATTTGCTTCTTCTGCTTTATTTTTAGCAAATGAAAGTTCTCGGTTTTGAATTTCGAGATTTTTAACCGACTCTTTTAACTCGCCAATAATAACTTTATTAGACTTGGATTGGCTATCTATAATTTTGTTTATATTATCAGCAATAGTTTGAAATTCAACGACTCCTTTGATATTCTTTATCTTTGCATCTATTTTGCCATCTGCAATAATTGCTATCTGTCGCGAAAGATCTCGGACGGGCTTGATAAAATAATAAATAACCATAAAAAGTAAAATCAGGTATATTATTAATAAAATTAAGGTATTTTGATACATACGATTTAATTTCTTACTTATTTGTTCCTGCAATGCACTTAAATAGTGAAGCGTAAATATTGTATAATTCTTGTCATTTTTTCTATATTCTGATTTTAAGGAATAATATTCATTTTGAGCATTGAAGCCTCTATGGGTTAAACTAACTAATGAATCGTAAATAGGTTTTATATTGGTTCTATTGTTGGCGTAAATTAATTTTTTCTCCTCGAACACTATTATAGAAATCATATCTGTGCTTTTGTGAAGTATATTATTTACAATAATTTTATCGGAATAATTGTCAGGATTATTTTGGAAAATTTGAGCAATAGCATTATGTTCTGTATTAGATTTAACTAAAAAATGCTCTTCTGCATTATCAATAATAGTATTTCGGTATCCCCAAAAATTGACAGCTGCTGGAATACTCAATAAAATTAAAACTGGTATTGTTAAATATTCAATTATTTTGTTTCGAAATATAGATTTAAGAATTCCCATATTTTTGCAATTATTTAAACTATCAACGTATTAAACTCAAAATTAGTTAAAATGTTACTTCAAAATTCAAACCATAGGAAGTATCTTGATAGTCAAACAAGTCGCTATTTGATTTATTATCATAATTGGATAAATACAAACCAATCATCATATATTTTACTAATTTGTTCTCAAATTCAAACGACTTTGATAATTTAAAATCGAAAAACAATTGTGTATCTTTCCTTAATGCAAATAAAGAGTCGGAGGCTTGCACATAATATTTGAAGGTCTTTGAGTAATAATTGCCCTCTGTTCTAAAAATAATAGAATAAGGCAATATGTATGTAAAACTTGCATTAAGTCCATAATTATCATTGCTATATGGATCCTCGAATAGCTCCGACTCGCCCGAATAATAAATCGATTCTTCCACAAAAGTAGAATCTATATTGAATAATGTTTTTGTGTAGTCAGCTCCTACCGAAAAGCCAATATTATCAGTAATATTTTGTGATATTTTTATTCCCATATCTAATTTTAGTGGAGTAGTCTCGGTCATACTTGTTTGGTTCAGATTTGAATTAGTCGAAGAAACATCTTCAATTTTCCCGATTCTCCTTTGCTTCTTCTGAATAAAATTAGATGTCTTGGAATTAATATCTATTGGTTTTATTCTTGCAGCAGAATCTTGAGGTGTCGTGGCTACTGTGAATTTCTTAACTGAAAAATCAGAATATGAATATATGGTAGTTCTTGTTTCCAAATTAATATAATTATTGAAAGAGAAAATACTCTCCAAAAAATTTATTTCTGTTAAATTTTGATAGTTCTTGGATCTGGTATAATTGGATAATGAATAATTGAAATAGTCCGAAACATTATGAACAAATTCAAAGTTTAAGGAATATTGCAAATAATCAAAGGCACTATAGTCCTCTGTTCCTTTCCGAGAATTTACCGTTGCTCCAATATTCAAATTATTCGAGGAATCTTTGCTTGTTAGTAAATAATAACTTGTTCCTGCCGCAAAATTCCCGTAATTTCTATCAGTAGAGCTCAAATAATTCGTATAGTAAATATTGCCAAAAAAGTAGAAATTGGATTTACTGGGAAAATAATCAAGATACAAATCCAAAATTGAATAAGCAGTAGAGCCAACTGTATCGATGTAAAAAGCATTGCTACTTGTACCAACATCTACATTTGTTGAGACTTCAAATATTCCTTCTGCTAATAAATTTTGCGGGAAAGCAAGAGTTATCAAGACTAATAACCAAAGAATAGTTTGTTGAATACTCTGTTTGGGTGAATCTTTCATTCTATATGGGAATTTCATTTTATCTCTAATTTTTTCTATAATTATTTGTAAAATAAATAAAGTAAATTACACAATTACAAATTTATGCAAAAAAATAATTGTGAATGTATTGTTAATAAAAATATTTTCCTTAATTTTGTATTCTTTGATATTAACAATGTCAGATGAATCGGTAGCTCAGACGGTAGAGCATTAGACTTTTAATCTAAGGGTCGTGGGTTCGATCCCCGCCCGATTCACAAAAACCTTACATAAAAAATCCTTTCTACTTGATAAATGGAAAGGATTTTTTTATTTATTTTTTTAATTTTTTGGGATTGTAAATATAAATTTACCGCCTTTATTTGTAATTATTGCAATTTAATAAAAAAGAACTAAAAAATCAATAGAGGCTGTCTCATAAGTCCAAAATATTTCAACATTGTCATTCCCGTGCAAACGGGAATCCACTTCAATTCCCCCTCTAATAAGAGG
>DYLM01000107.1 GCA_020722095.1 Chloroherpeton thalassium | reverse complement strand
AGGTTCTGAAATACAGATTTATAATAATTTTGGCGAATTGGTGTTATCAGATGTGGCACATCTAAAACAGATAAATCAATACAAAACGCAAAATTTAAATATTAATAATGAAAAAACGTCTATACATTAATATAAAATTGAATTATGCCAATACTTGCAATAGAATCTTCTTGTGATGAAACCTCAGTAGCAATTATTAATGAAGGAAAAATATTGAGCAATATCATTTCCTCGCAGTATTTCCACTCCAAATACGGAGGAGTAATTCCTGAATTAGCATCGCGGGCACATCTAAAAAGCATCTCCGACATTTATCATCAAGCATTAGATGAATCTAAACTCTCAATCAATGATATTCAAGCACTTGCCGTCACAAATCAGCCCGGTTTGCTCGGCTCGCTTGTGGTTGGAACTAACTTTGCCAAAGGTTTGGCTTTGCGGTATAATCTGCCAATCATACCGATTAATCATATCGAAGGTCATATCTATTCCAGTTATTTAGAGAATTACGAATACGAATTTCCTTCAATTGCACTTGTTGTAAGCGGTGGGCACACAGCTCTTTTTTATGTTAAGTCGTATTCGGAATACGAGATTATTGGTTTAACTCGTGATGATGCCGCAGGCGAAGCATTCGACAAAATATCCAAGCTGCTGGGCTTTGGTTATCCGGGCGGACCAATTATTGATAAATTAGCACAAGAAGGCAATCCAAAATATACGGATTTCCCCCGTTCAATGATAAATTCAGGCGATTTTAACTTTAGTTTTTCGGGTTTGAAAACTTCATTCAGGTATTTTATTCAGAAAAATTTCACTGGTGAAATTGATTTGAAATTCAAACAAGATTTGGCAGCATCGGTGCAATCAGCAATAGTTGAGGTATTGGTTGCAAAAACAATCAAAGCTGCAAAGAAATATAAAGTAAAAACAATTGCTGTATCAGGCGGAGTGTCGGCAAATTCGGAATTACGCACTAAAATGAATGAAAGTGGGAACAAATATAAAATAAAAGTTGCATTTCCATCTGTGAGACTTTCGATGGATAATGCAGCAATGATTGGCTTTCTTGCCGAGAAAAAATATCTTAATTCCCATCTGAACGATTACAGAGATTTAACTTTTGTGGCTTCTTCTAATGCATTAAGAGCAAGATACAAATAATACTTAATTTTTATTGATTTATGTTTATTTTAAAGAAATTTAATTGTCTATAACTATAAATTTACTCTAAATTCATTAAATATTCATAATATATAATAATATATGGTGAATATCTTAATTGTTTATAAATAATTACAAGATATAAATTAAAAATAATTAATTTGTATATTAACATTATTTTGCATAATTTTGTATTAAAATTTTTTACATTTTTAAAAAATGGTAATTTATGAATATTTTAGTATTAAACGCAGGTAGTTCATCCTTAAAATTCCAAATCATTCGCACCGACTTGGAAATGATTGAAAAAGGTCAAGATGAAATGCTTGCAAAAGGTTTGATAGAACGAATTGGAAGTCAAGCACTTATTTCCTTCCAAGTAGTTGGAAAACCCCAATTCAAAAATGCAGTCCCAATTCGCGACCATCGCGAAGCATTGAATTATGCTTTAAGTTGGATTACAAATCCCGAAACTGACGTTCCTGGCATTAAGGGAACATCTGACATTAATGCCATTGGACATAGAGTAGTTCACGGCGGTGAGCAATTTACAACATCAATTAGAATAGACCAATCTGTAATCAAAAGTATAGAAGATAATATTGATTTGGCGCCATTGCATAATCCACCAAACTTGAAAGGTATTTATGCAGCAAGGGATATTTTTGGTCCGAACACACCACAGGTAGCGGTTTTTGATACAGCATTCCATTCCACAATGCCCGAAGTTTCATTTTTATATGGAATTCCTTATCAACTTTATCGCCGTTTCAAAATTCGTAAGTATGGTTTCCACGGCACTTCCCATAGATATATTGCTTATCGTTATCGTATCTTAGAAGGTTTGCCACGCAACAAAGTAAATATCATTACTTTACATTTGGGTAATGGAGCATCAGCTTGTGCAATCAAATCAGGTTATTCATTAGATACATCAATGGGTATGTCGCCATTAGATGGCTTGATGATGGGAACTCGCTCGGGTGACTTAGATCCACAAGTTGTTGAATTTATTGCACATAAAGAAAATTCCACACTCTCCGAAGTTATACAATTATTGAACAAGCGTTCTGGTATGTTGGGGATTTCTGGTTTAACTCACGATATGCGAGATTTGGAATCGGAATGGAACGAATATAAAGATCGTCGTGCTAAGCTTGCTATAGATATGTTCTGTGGCAAAGTAAAAAAATATGTGGGTGGTTATATGGCTGAAATGGGCGGAGCAGATGCAATTTGCTTTAGTGCAGGTATCGGCGAAAATTCATCTTTAGCTCGCAAATTATCATTAGAAGGCTTAGAATTCTTAGGAATTAAAATTGATGATAAGAAGAATAAAGAAACTATCGGTGGCAAAGAAGGTGTGATTAGTACCAAGGATAGCAAAATCAAAGTTTATGTAATACCAACAAACGAAGAACTTATATTAGCTCGTGATACTTGCCGTGTTGTATTGAATGCACCATTACCATAATTCGCACATTTGATTATTTATTTTTAGGAGATATAATTATGATACCATTCGTTGAAGAAATGATTGCAAAAGCAAAATTACTAAAAAGAAATGTAGTTTATGCTGATGGAGCAGACAAACGTTCAATAGAAGCGGCTATTTATTTGCACAAAGAAGCTGTTGCTAATCCAATATTAGTTGGTAGCGAATCAGAAATAAAAAAGATTGCTGACGAAAACAAATTAGACTTGACAGGAGTTAAAGTAATTGACCCAAAAACATCTGAGTGGGTTGATGAATTTGCTTACTTGCTACACGCAAAAAGAAAAGAAAAAGGCTTACAATTAGATGAAGCAAAAGAACTTGTCCGAAATCCACTATATTTTTCTGGCTTGATGATGGAATCAGGTAAGTGCGATGTAGTTGTTGGTGGAAATGTTTCCTCAACAGGCGACATTTTAAGAGCGGCAATCCACACAATCGGAGTTGCTCCTGGCATTTCGATTGTTTCGAGTTATTTTTTGATGGTATTCCCTGATGGCAAAATATATTGCTTTGCAGATTGTGCGGTTAATCCTCAACCAAATGCAACTCAATTAGCTGATATTGCAATTACTTCTGCTCGTAATTTCAAAGCAGTTACTGGCATTGAACCCAAAATTGGGATGCTTTCGTTTTCTACAAATGGCAGTGCCGAGCACGATGATGTAAATAAAGTAAGAACTGCTACCCAATTTGTGCGTGAACGTGCTCCAGAATTGGCAGTGGACGGCGAAATGCAATTTGATGCTGCAATCATACCATCAATTGGCAAGAGAAAGTTCCCAGGTTCCGAAGTTGCTGGCAATGTTAATGTTATGATTTTCCCTGATTTAGATGCAGGAAATATTGGCTATAAGATTACTCAAAGATTGGGTGGAGCCGAAGCAATCGGACCATTTGTGCAAGGTTTGCGTAAACCATATTGCGATTTATCTCGCGGAGCAAGCACCGAAGATATGATAGCAGTTGCTGCAATAAATATTCTTATGTCATAAAATTTTTCTATATTTATAACAATTAGTTTGTAATTTATTACTAATTTTGAAATAGTCAACCTATTGATTTAATTGATAGGTTGACTTTTTTTATACCAAAAATCATCAAAATTAAATTTGCTTGAGGTTGAATTGAACTATGCGATTTCAATTTCTTTTGATAAATACACATCTTGTATATTATTCAAGAGTTGCACTCCCTCGCTCATTGGTCTTTGGAATGCTTTACGACCCGAGATCAAGCCCATTCCACCAGCACGTTTGTTGATTACTGCTGTTGCAACTGCATCTTGGAAATCATTTTTGCCCGAGGCTCCTCCGCTATTAATCAAACCAACTCGTCCCATATATGAATTTGCTACTTGGTAGCGAGTCATATCAATTGGATGGTCGGAACATAAATCGGAATACATCAATTCATTATATTTCCCAAATTTTACACCATTTTTGTTGATTGCTAAATAGCCACCATTATTTTCGGGTAATTTTTGCTTAACTATATCGGCTTCGATTGTTGCTCCCAAATGGTTTGCTTGACCAGTTAAATCTGCCGATACATGATAATCTTTGTCTTGCACAAATGCTTCATTGCGGATATAGCACCATAGAACAGTTGCCATTCCTAATTCGTGAGCATATTGAAATGCTTCGGCAACTTCCACTATTTGACGACCGCTTTCTTCAGAACCAAAATATATTGTTGCTCCAACAGCAGCCGCACCCATATCGTAAGCCTGCTTTACTTTACCGTACATAATTTGGTCAAATTTGTTTGGATAAGTTAAAAGTTCATTATGATTAATCTTTACGATAAATGGAATTTTATGAGAATACTTGCGAGCAACTATGCCCAAAACTCCAAAAGTAGAAGCAACTGCATTGCAACTTCCCTCGATAGCCAATTTCACAATATTTTCGGGGTCAAAATATAATGGATTTTTTGCAAAACTTGCCCCTGCAGAGTGCTCAATTCCTTGGTCAACAGGTAAAATTGACATATAGCCCGTTCCAGCTAATCTACCTGAATTGAATATCCATTGCAGATTGCCCAATACGCGTGAATTTCTGTCGGAATTGAGAAAAATATCATCAACAAAATTTGCTGATGGTTTGTGTAATAAATCTTTGCTAATTTTTGGATTATTGAAACCTAATAAGTACTCTGACTTATTGCCTAATATTTCTTGAATTTTTGAATACATAATTTCTCCATATTAAAATGTAATATTTAATAAATTCAAATATAAGAATTTTTTCTTAATTTTTGGAAAAATATTTGAAATTATTCTTAATTATTTCTGTAAACTTCCACAATCATTGAACTTTCAACTTTCAACTTTCAACTTTCAACTTTTAATTCTAATCATTATCTTCACTACTAACTTCGAATGTTGCCACCACTGGACAATGGTCCGATATGCTCTTTGCAAATTCAGTGCCTAATGCTTGGTAAAAATTTATATTAGTAACCGAGCTAATATTCAATCTTTTCTGTGCCGAAAGACTCACAATAATTTGATCGATATTGTCCCACTTTGGATTTTTGCAACTTTTCAAATCTGCAGTTAAAAATTGCAGTTTTATATTTCGGGACAAATCCTTGATGTATGATTTCTGACCACGAGTTGGATTATCATTAAAGTCCCCTAAAATGATAAAGTCACGTTCTTTTTCAACTTTCATTACCGAATCAATCCAATTATTCAGAACAATTGATTGTTCATTTCGCAAAATAAAACTTTCTTGTCGTAATTCCTCGGTGCTATCGTAGCGTGATGTTGATTTTAAATGCACATTCATCATATAAAAATCAAAGTTACCTTTTTTTACGAAGGCTAAATAGCCCGGACGAGTACGTTTCTTTTTAACTGCCAAATTTTCGTATTCACCAATCAACTTAAATTCAATATCTTTGCTGTAAATATATGCTACATTTTGCGGATAATCTGTTTCGGGTATGGAGAAAGTGTAATTTGGCAAATATTTGAGAACTCGTTGAAGTGCCATTCCATTTTCAACTTCCTGCACTGCAATTATGTCGGCATTTGTCATACTAATAACTTTAGCAACATTTTGGTAATCGACCTCGCTCCTATCTTTTTTGTCATCAATTCCGTCCCCCAACCATTCAATATTAAAGGTGGAAATTGTGATAGAATCAACTTTAGACTCAATATTATATTGATTGGTAGAGCAAGAAATAGCGAAAGCAAAAACAATCGCAAATAGTGATATTAATTTAATTTTTTTATTCATAATGTATTTTATTTATTAATAATTTTATTTTCTTCACATATTCTCCTTCAATGAGGGGGATTTTTGTTCATTCCCCCTCCGTGATCCCGACAAGTCGGGACAGGTGGGGTCAGGGGGAGGTTTTTTTTAATCCTCCCCCAACCCCTCACGGATGGATTATTTATCAACTTTACAAACTATAATATTTTCATCCCTACGGGATTGATTATTTTATCAGATGTGCCACATCT
>DYLM01000222.1 GCA_020722095.1 Chloroherpeton thalassium | reverse complement strand
TCTTGAAATTCCTTGATTGGCGGGCGTTTGTAGCGTTTCCAAAAAAGTTGATAGGCTTCTTTGTTGCGAATATTGATGGTTGCGTCAAACATTTGCTTGATGTTTTCTTTTGCAATCTTGTAACCTTGATTTTGATAAATTACAAATAAATTGTCCCGAATAGATATGTCGTCAATAATTTGCTGTGTATCTTTATCATCTACAAAAAGGTCAGCCAAATAAAAGTCGCTATCTAAAATATTTGCTTTTTTTAGCTCGTCCCATTGCACATCGATAATTGGTTTCACAATTTCCAACCAACGCAAATAAATAGGGTAGAAATTATTTTTGTCAATTTTGATATTGTTAGTTTCGCTTGCTTGGGCAATATTATTTGCAATAAAATGTTTGAGTTCTTTTTCATCTTTCAGAAAATCAAAAATCAACGTGTTTTGTTCAAGTGTAGCTTTAATATGTTCTTTGATTAACTTAAATTCTTTTGTTTCGTGGTTGCTTGGCGTTACATTCCAATTAAAATCGTTTAGATAAAAAATATCCTGGACGCTACTGTAAGGCACAAAAGCAATTTTTTTGAAGTCAAACGCACCCAAAAACGCAGGAGGCAAAATTTTGTCAAAGGTTCGGGCTTTGCCGATGGTCAAAATAAGTTGCACGAACATTGTCGGCACATCGTAGTCGCCCGTTTTTGCCTCTGCCCAAAGGAGCGGAGGAGCGCCGCCCCAACCATCTGCAAAGGAGAGGGAGCGATGTTTTGGATAAACTGTAAAGTCAATATTGCCAATAATTTCAGTTGTGTCGAAATGTTTAAACCAATCGACAGCAACTTTATTTATTAGACCAGCTTCTTTTATATTATTGTATTTCATTTGTCTATGTTTGCTTGTTATGGTATTGTATTATAATTGATGGTAACTTTTGGCATATTGGTATTTGCTTTTTTAGATACGCAACTATCAACCAGCAATAAAATTAGCACTTTCCAACCACTTGATTTTAACATTTGTTACCTGC
>DYLM01000106.1:2154-6367 GCA_020722095.1 Chloroherpeton thalassium | reverse complement strand
TGATTATAAGCAGATTGAGCTAAAGTAGTACCTGTATTTGCTTGATTATAAGCAGCCTGTGAATATAATAAAACCGAATTAAGGTTTGATGATAAAACATTATTTAAATTAGATACCGCATTGCTCGTGGCAACATTTGAACTTGATGTTGAATTAAAAGAATCGCTTAAATGTTCATTTGTTAAAATTCGATAATAATTCGAATTATTAACATCAATCATATCCCAATATTGAGACGCTTCATTCCAACGAATTGTCGCATCTATTCCAGAAATACCACGATTCACATTAAATGTTGAATTTAATCCAATGTTAGAATTCGCATTAATTGTGAAATTATTTGTGTTGTAAACTGTTGTTCCATTCAGAACGAAATTACCACCAACAGTTAATTGATTTGATGTGAATAGATTATCAATTGTTGCGAAAGAACTTGTTATATTGTTTGAAGAAATAGAAGATGCAATAAATTCATCAGTTTGTAATGTGTTCGATACAATATTATTTGATGTTAATGTCAATGAAACATTTGCAATATTACTATTAAAAGTATTTGTTGAAACTGTTTTTAATGCTGCAATATTACCAATTAAAAGAGAAGTTGAGTTTACAGTTCCATTAAACTCGGAATTACCGCTAACTCGAAGAAAATTCTGAACATATGCTTGGGATCCAATTCCAACAACTTGAAATTGTCCACCAACAATCGCATTATTAGCAACTTGTAATCCTAATGAATTGTCATTAAGAAATAAAGTTCCCGTCTGTTTTGTGTAATTATTAGATGCTAATGTATTATTTTCAGAGATTAATTCATTAGTTGCAACAATCCATTGACCGAATGTGTTACTATATGTAATATTTTGAATAGTATTTGCCATTTTTTGTTACTTTATGTTATTTTATTTGAACTAATTTATTCAACAAATCTTTAATTTCTTTTAGTTCATTATTGATGTCCATAATTTTAGAATCTAATCTATTTATTTCCTTTTTTTGATCTGTTATTTGTTTTGTTTTTGCATAATATTCCGCTCGTTCTTTTGGATCAATATTATGCAAAGCCATTGAATTCGTATCTCTAATAATATTAGGCACAAAAGTTTTAATTAACATTACATCATTCCTCTTTTAAATTAAATATTAGTTCCGGGCGGTAATGCTATAGTTTGAATTCCGGTAATGTAGGGAACCGTTGCAGGATCACTGGTTGCCATAACAATTTTTATCGAGTATTGAATAAAATTATTATAGGTTTGACCATTTTTGCTAACGTAAGATATTGTGTTATCTGCAACACCACCCGTGCCTGGTGCATATTCATAATCAATCAGTTGGTCTCTCGAAGAAGAATATACATTTTGATTTCCAATTTGAGTTGCCAATTGCCAATTACCATCATCAAAATTTTGATTATCATTGCTACTTAAAATCTTATAATAAACATAAATTCCAGTATTTAATGGTTTATATGCAGTCACATATACTCGCAAGTCACCGGAATCATTACCAGGAGCTAATACAACAGCTTTTGTAAAATAGCGGGAATATGAATTTCCGCCATGTTGTGAAGTTTCGCCTGTTACTGTCACAATAGCACCATTTCCTGGAACTGGACTTGAATCTGTAATTGTAATTGTTGGAGTTGTAATGTATCCTGAACCTTCATAGGCAACATATATATCCTCTATTGTACCATTCGCAGAAATAACAGGAACAATAATAGCAGGATCGGATCCAATATCAGGAGCAGATAATGTGA
This sequence comes from Chloroherpeton thalassium, assembly GCA_020722095.1. Classification (GTDB taxonomy): domain Bacteria; phylum Bacteroidota; class Ignavibacteria; order Kapaibacteriales; family UBA2268; genus GWF2-33-9. The sequence continues at coordinate 4,605 of DYLM01000106.1, read as the reverse complement.
TTTTAGTATTGACATTACTATATCCGGTTCCACCCGATATTAAATTGATAACATTATTACCAATTCCCATATTATTAATTACATATCGAACATTGAATAATGTGGTACCATCATCGGAAATAATTGGCGAAACATTAGGATCATTTGTTGCAAGTGAAGCATACATTGAAAATGAATTATCAATGTAATTTAAAAGTATTCTTTCGCCCTTTCCGTCATCTAGGGGAATGCTATCGCTTGTTGGTTGACCAAATTTTCCTGGATTAACAGAATATGGACCATCAACTTGTTGAGTTGATTTTAATATTGTTTGATAGGTATAATTGATTGTTGTTCCGGTGGGAATAAAATCAGTTGTTGTTAAATTGATAGCATCCTGTCTTGTATTTGCCGCAAAATTGCCATAAAGATTAGAGATACTATTCGCATCAAGTTTATGATAAATGTCCTGCGCTCCCAATTTTCTATAGGGAAGACCTCTCGGTGTTGAAAATTGCACAATACCCTGGGACGCAACGTTATAAACATATTGAGTTATAACAAACATCAAACTTTTTGTTTGATCTGCTGACCAAGTTTGTGCATTCTGGGATTCAAATAATGACCCCACATAAGGGGATGCACCAATTTTTGTCGTGTGAGTTGGATTTGGATCAGTGGGTAATGCTTTTGCTGTTGATGGCAAAGCTGTTGCATTTTGTTGGCCATAATAAACAGTGTATTCAACGGCGCTTGATTGCAAAATGAAAGCATATAAAACGCCTGGCTGAATATAAACTGGCGCATCAAATATAAATTCTGTCCAAGTTGTTGGATCCAAATAATGAGGTGTTTCAGAAACATTTACCTCACTGGCATTTAATGTCACTCGTGAATAATCGAGGGAATTACCATTTGGATAACCATTTGTTGTTCCAACAACATACAATGTGATGGGTGGTGCAGAAGAAGAAACACTAATATTGCTAGTATTTCCTATTCCACCAGTTGGTTTTGTTCTAAAAAATACCTTAATGGAACGCATGAACATTCCATTAGGATAATTATTTTTATCAATAATAAATGTCTGAGCTAATGGATCACATTCACAAATTGTATTTAATAACGTAGTCTGTGAAGAATAATCAGATATATAAGTTGATGTGTAAGACCCCGAAGATGATGTGGATTGTTGAGCAACTTGAGTGAATTTTTGTTTGGCTGAATCCACAGAGGGGCCGTAACTATATTGTTGGGATTGTGTTTGTAACCCCATTGCTGTGAATGTGGCTGAGGCAGATGTGGTTGCTGATGCTGGATCATCAATATTAACACGATTATCAACAAGAAAAACTCTTTGTCCTGTTTGAAATGTATTTGGTGGAATATTTAAAATACCAGAAAAATTACCATTTTCATCAGTGGAAAGTGTGGGCGCACCATTTCCTTTTTGAATGGCTTCATTAACATTGATTATGTTGCCGGTTAATGAATAATGTGAAGTTATATCACCAAAAATATCATTATGTCCCATCGAAATTGAAACGGGTTGGTCCAAAATGATAGATTTTGTATTAGCATCATAAGAAATGACATTCGCATGATAATAATAAAGACTTGAATTGTAAGCCATATTTTTATTTTCCTAATATTTTACCGACAATAAAGCAGATGGGTGTGCCGACTTTCATTAACATATTTCCGATTAGATTGTCTTTTTCTGAGTAACCCATAATATATGCCATGTGTTCCGACCAAGGTTTTGCAAAAACATTAACAACTTTTGCGAAATATTTATTGTTCATACCTCGAACGATATATTTTGCCCAAGCAACATATCCATGATAAATTGTGGGTTTTGTTTGTTTTAATATGTATCCAAAAACCTGATCTGCTTCAAAAATATCATCGTCCATCAAACCTAATTCATGTAATTTGTGACATATAATTTTATATTGTCCAGTTGAACCTCCAGAACCTGGACCACCAGAGGGAACAGAACCGTCTGCACCAGTAACCGTTGGATTTGGGGGCAATGGAGTTGAACTTAATTGAGTAGAATCATACACAAATTTTGATGTGATATGAATTTGAGACCCCACATAATAATTAGAAACATTTGAAGAAAGTGCATCTAACTGAAGCTGTGTTACTCCTGTAAACCAAGCACCACCCTTTGACATAACAATCTCTTGGGCAACATTAGCATAAGAAACACCGGAAGGTGTTCTTGTATTCCATACAGTATTACCATTTGAATCGGTAATTGATAATGCAAATCCACTGGGTGTCCACCAATATATTGATTCATTATCTGTTGAAGTCCATGAAATTGTATGATTTCCTGGAGCTACATTTACAATAATAGTTGATGGAGATACAGGACTATTAGTTGATAAAATCGTTGTTCCGTCTAAACTGACTGTTGCTGTACCAGAGGCTGATGCAGTAAATGTAAACATTCCTCCGGTA
>DYLM01000106.1:0-2054 GCA_020722095.1 Chloroherpeton thalassium | reverse complement strand
ATTCCAGACAGAATATTGATTCATAAATGTTCCCCATTTACCAACATTTGATGTATTTGTCGTTCTGACATACACACCATTATTAGTAGGAGAATAACCACCACCAACGGCGGTAACATTTCCACTCATTGAAATGACAGAGGAACCTGTTACTGGATTCCATAATCCTTGTGCAGTTGAGCCGGAATAATTTCCATCAGCATCATATTGAGCATTTTGGATTATTCCTGTTGGGGCATAAGTGGGAATTCCGTGAGTTTTAGAAATATAAAGTCGAACCTTTGATGAATTTTGATAAACCATCGTAGAAACAACTCGTCCTGTTGGATAGAATGTGTTATTTGTGTAAAATCCAATAATATCATCCTGATTAAATGTTCCTGTCACATTATCTAATTCCAAAACATCGGGTGATGTAATCATCTGATCGACATTTACACCATCGAAGAATGTATGAACTGGAGTATTAACTAAAAGTCCATTACATCTAAAAATAATTTGTTGTGGTCGAATATAGGGTAAGAAAGAAACATTTTGAATGACATTTCCTGCCATTGAATAACCAGCACCAATTGGTGTATAGGAGTCTATTGACTTGGTAACATTCTGTAATTGTTTTGATGATGTTGACCAATAAGTGGTTGATGAATGCAGATTATAACTATAAGAAGTATTATAGTTGCTTGCGGTTGCTGAAGCAATACCAGTAATAAGTCCATCTGAACCATAAATAGGTCTATCTGGTGAAAAAGTTGACCAATTATAATTACCTGAAACATGAGTAGACCCATTAGAAACCGTGTACGATGTGTTTACAGTGGTTCCGGGAATAGTAACCCAATCGGAAGAATTTGTAACATTGACACCGTTTGTTTTCTGATATAATTGTAAATTTGGATCTGTAATTAGTACAGGAGAAGCCGCTTGGTTGTCAACCCAATTGTCCATTGGAGGTGTTAATGTTGCTGTTCCTTGTGATACGATTACAGCAAACGGATTTACACTTATTGCATTACTTGCAATAGGCTGAACGACCGCAGTTTTTGTCGTTGAGGGCAATGTAAAAATATTACTATTTGTGCCATTAATATTATAGACATTAAATCCTGTTGTGTTTGCAACCGTTCCAAGACTTTTTAATACAATAGGATTTTGTAATTGGAAATTGTCAACCAATTGCAAAGGCATCAGCCTATTTAATCTAATATTGATGTTTGCCGTAAAATCTGGATTTTGTGAATCCGCAGTTGCATAAGATGTGAAATTATCAACAAGAATGCCGTTTTTAAAACGATTTAGTCCATTAACATCTGGAATTTGTAAAGATTGGGCATTTTGTTCCAATAAATTCAAAGATTGATAATATTCAAGATTATTGACCCGGGTTTGTAAATTAGTAATATCACTTTTCGCCCATCGATTATGAGGAACCTTATTGATTGAAATATTTGTTATGGGTACACCCGTAATTTCTCCTGGAACATATGCTGTATAAGGATCAAGACTAATTTTTGCTAATATCATAGCCCCATCTGGTTCAATAGGATATATTGGATTTAGAGAGGGCGAACCTTCAATAATACTAAAAGAGTTATCTTTACTTAAAATTAGAATGTCTTTTCGACCGAGATAGTATGAATAATCGCTAATAAAATTCGAAAGATTCTTTGGAATTAAAATACCAGAATCATCAACTGATGGATTTCCTGTATATTCATAGGAGAATGTGGCAACACCATTTTTTCGTGATGGCCTAAAATCAATAGAATCTCTTAAATTGTATTTTTTACCATTTTTTGCTGTGTAAGTTCCAATACTTGCATAATTATCCGGTGATATAGAAATGGGTGCCATATAAGAAAGAACACTAAAATAACCATCACCGCCAGTGTGTTGATAATAATTATAAATTACAAGAAGATTGCCTTTAGGTGCTGGGGAACCGGCAATTAAATCAATCGAAGCATGATCATAGAAGGAATCTCTTTGTCCCCCATCCAGTTTAAAACTCATAGTAATATCGTATGCTGGATTAAGTAACATACTTGTTTGCA
>DYLM01000221.1 GCA_020722095.1 Chloroherpeton thalassium | reverse complement strand
ATCTCAAATTGCTCGGGATTATATTTATCGAGGAAAGTTATCGGTACGCCCATCGCACCAGCATAATCGTAGGGAATATCTTTTGTCTTGTCCACATTTATTGCATCATAATTATCATATTTCGGATATTCTTCAGGTGTGTATTTTTTATAGAGAATTAAATCTTCGTGGCGCTTGTCGTGATCTAAATTTGTATACCAAGTTACATTCCTAAATTTAACAAGTCCAGTTTCAGGATTGTAAACGCCATTTGCAAATTCTTTTGTGTGTGGTGTTTGAAAATATGCATTTCCATTACTAAATCCATACCCTAACCAAATTTTATTTTCTTTTATCAATTTGAATATCTCTTTATATGTTATTGCATTATAACTGCCTATAATAACAAATTTCTTGTCATATTCAATTAATTGAGCAACAAATTCACGGAATAAAGAGAAAGGAGGATTGGTAACGACAATATCTGCTTGCTTAAGCAATTCAATACTTTCTTTGCTGCGGAAATCGCCATCGCCTTCAAGGTATTTAATGCCGATTTCGTCAAGGTCGGGCACTCTATTGCTATTTTTATCGCCCGTATATTCCAAGAAAATTGCTTTTTCGGACTCGTGATTGCTAAACAAATTTGCATCTTGATTTTTATAGCAAGTAGTAATTAACTTTTTCAATCCAAGTGATTCAAAGTTATAAGAAAAATAATGAAAGAAATTGCTAACTCGTGGGTCATCACAATTACAGAACACAGTTTTATCCTTAAAGTGTTCTTTGTAATGCTTCAGTTCCTTTTCGATATCTTGAAGTTGAGTATAAAATTCGTCTTTTTTAGCATTTTTGGCGCTATGTAGATTTTTGTTAAGTGATTCCTTTTTCAAATTAATCTCCAAATTGAATTGAAATTTTTGCTTTTTATTTTGTATAGTTTTAATTTCTACAAAAATAAGGAAAAATAATATAAGTTTGTAAAGTTTGTAAAGTTGAAAGTTTGTAAAGTTGAAAAAATCCCCCTCATTGAGGGGGTAAGGGGGAGGTTCT
>DYLM01000105.1 GCA_020722095.1 Chloroherpeton thalassium | reverse complement strand
ACTTCGGTGGGATTATCATTTGGTAACGGTAATCTTTAGTGGTATTTCTTTATAAACTTGGTTCATTATTATAATAATCAAAACTCCCTGAAGCGATGAAACATTATTCTATTATTTTTTAATATTATTTCATTATATTTTTAACTGCTCACTTATTCGGCGATCTATTCAGCGAGAAATTATTTAAGAAACCATTTGAAAACAATGAAATAGATAGGGGATGTAATTTTATCTTTTGGTTTGAAATTCTTGGTGCCATTTACGTTTATTACTATTCTCAACTGCGATGAAATTCAACACGTGTGGATGTTCACTTCATTACATAATAGAAAATTCCCTAGGAAAATTCCTTCTGAATTAACCACTTTATGACCGAAACGTGATCTTGAAATACATTGTTAATGGATCACTAATGAACCTTGATCCGGGATCACTCTGGTATTTTAGTTGATTGATTTCAGATGCACCATTTTGGTGAATTCTTGTTCAGTGTATTGTTTCCCCCCATTCTTTATCACCGTTGGCCTTTTCTCTTTTACTCGATGAAATTCATCATTCGGGTGTACCAGTATTTGTTACCATACAATGCAGATATTCCTTTTCATTAAAATAGAAAGGACCCTCTGAATTAACGATTTTACGGTCATTGACCTAATCTTGATTTTTCACTTGATTCATTATTACATTATTGGTATCCTGAAATATTAGAAATCCTTCACTTTATGGTGGAATAATGAGGAATACTGGCATTTTCATATTCTCGCATCAAAAAATCATAGTAATGATAGGATTGAACAATATTATAAGTTTGTGGATCGGTAGGATTTAAATCAATTTTTGATTTGTCCATTTGAAGTTTATAGAATTCTCGCATCACATTGGCATAAGCATATTCAGATGAATTATGAATCATTGTTAACATAATCGACATTCTCCTTGATGTATGTTGATTATCCACCTGTGGTATATCGAATTTCTTTGATTCCTGCCTCTTTAATCGCTAACTGGCATATTTTACACGGTGCTGCAAGCATTGGTTTACCATTAGCATCATAACGCTCGATGTAAATGGATTCGCCCTTTCCTTTTGAACGAATGATTGCAAGAATCTCGGCATGAAGGAAAATTCTATGATTTTCTCCCGCTTTACATGCAAATATTTTTTGTTTTGGATGGGTTTTTGAATAATCATTTTTTGCTTGTGAAACGATTTTACCTCTTTTATCGAAAATGGTTGCTTTAATTTGATATTTTTTAGTGGCCACTTTTCTTTAATACAATCGTTTGTAATGAACAAGAAATATAGAAATCGGAAGGCTTTTTAACTCTGCTGAACTATTCTCGAATTCAATCTGATATTCTGATAATTGGGTTACCCGTACAATATCAAAGGCTGATGCTGGACCCTGAAAAAAATCACCGATTTTGATTTTCATTAGTCTTTCTCCAAATTTTTTAGTTTCATCGAACACTATGTCCGATTTTGAAGGCAAGCCCAATCAAAATGAATCCAACGATTTGTTTAAGAAATTCTTTTGTGTCTGCCGCAAATCGAAAACCTAGAAGATATGCACCCAAAATAACAACAGAAACGAAAATTGTAAAATTTAATCCTAAAATAAAATATCGTGCCATTTTGATTTCCTTTCAAATTATACGACTAAAGTTTTAATCTTGTTTCATCCCAGTTTCATCATAAAGACTTTTTTCATTTTTCGACCATGTTGAGGATATGCAATTACCTTCACAGATTTATCATAACAGGCACGGCAGCCAGAGCATTTTCCATCATGTTCATAGGCAGAGCATTTGAAGGCACCCGAAGGAACGCCTTGCTCCGCTGGGAAAATAGTAGAACCATGAGTTTCATTGAATTCGCCTGTAATCGAATCTGAAGAAAATCGAACGGCGACGTTGGGCAGCGAATTCATTTTTTCAATAATGGGCTTGAATTTATCAAATTTCAGCATTCGGGTGGGAAACCAATGTTTAACATGAGGTGTTTTTTGCATAATCTCGAAAATCTTTTCGGCCAAAGAAAGAGAATAACAATCACCCGAATCAAACCAGCGAAAAAACTTCTCCTTTTTCAGGGCGTCAACAAAATCAGAAACAAAATTATCCCGTTTCCAATCATCTTTATTAAAGGCACGAGGCGCTTTCACCTGCTTCATAACATACATACCAGTTCGGGCATAGCAACCCTTACAGGCATCGACTAAACCACCATGGCCGTCGGCCGAACCAGGACAAGTTTCAACGGCTTCAAGAGACCAGGATTTAATACCATCAAGTTTAGAAGTCTTGGACAATTTTACCACTTTTCACCTCAGAGATGGGACCAAACAATAGTTTAAACAATGAAGCAACTATAGCGAATTGGATGACACCTGTCAAGCATGGTACCCAATACCAGAGTAATTTGGTCAAGATATCAAACACCCTTAAATTGAACGGGGCGGGTGCAGCCTTTAGTTCGAGCATTTGAGGTGAGCATTTTTTGTTTTCTTCCTCTATTTGGAATGATAGTGATAGAACCACCCTGTTTCAAGAATTCCAAAACAAGAAAATTAGTGGCAATACTGGATTCAATCTTGTGTAGATTTTTACCATGAATATTCATTATTATCCTCGAACAAAAACTAATGAAAGAAAATCCAATCCCCATAAAAACATTTTCTTGTCTTTATTTTTATTTTGTCTTTTTTTATTAGGTCGTCGCCACTCCTGATTGTGTCAGAATGTTTGTAACATTCTTTTTGGAAGAATCCACTTTCTTGTTCTGTGAAAAACTATCACGGAGTACCGAAAGCGCTTGACGATTGGTAAGCCCGAAACTGTCAGCAAAAGCCTGAATAAGATCAGACACTTTTTGGATATTTTCTTGACGACGAGATTCTTGTTCTTTACGTTCAGCAATTTTAGCTTGGCGACGTTCTTCCTTCAATTGTTGACGTTCGGCGATCTTAGCTCGACGTTCATTTTCAGCCACTAGCTTCGATTGCTCACGGAGGATAGAAATTTGTTGCTCTAGATCAGCAAGGGTCATAGTAGTGTTGGTGTCCATTTTATTAAATCCTTTCAAGTATAATCAAAAAAATAAAAATCAAGACAAATGAAAAAAACAAGACATTTTCTCTGGCTTTAGGATTCTCCTACCTTTTACACTATAATTGAAGTATAGAACAAGAAAGCGGCTTTGTCAATAGAAATTTTAATATCTTGACCAAATTACTCTAATATCGGTCGATTTAAGATAATGTACCAATAATGATTGATTTGCCGAAAAAGACGACCATTTTTTGGTCATTTTTGTGTATTAGATTCTGTTCGAATATCAATCTTTTCTATCATTACTCCCTCCTTCTACTCGATGGAATTAATCCTATTCAAAAATACCACTTTATAAACATGATTCATTTTGATTTCCTTAGACGTGCATCTTAGATGTGCATGATGAAATCACTATAGCGGGTTGATGCCAGGATGTCAACAAAAATTTAATAGTTGACCAAATTACTCGGGTTTACAGGGATTCATTGATGGTGGGGGGGATCAAGGCCTGTCCAAAGCTATAAAAATTTCAAATTTCTATTATGTGTATTGTTTTTACTATTCAAGAAAAATTCTTTGTCGCCAATGATCTACTCGATTGTAGGATCATCCACACAATGATATTCATTATATCAGAATAACCCATCGGACCTGACAATGGATGTTTGAATAATATTATAATCTTGATTCATTACTATTTTCATTTGATATAATTTCGAAAATGAATGCAGAGCAACTATGACAATTTGCCATCAGTATTCTCTAATAGAAAACTGAATTATTCAGGTATCGACACAACAAACTGACAATTTCTTAGGAACATTGTTTCAATATACAGAATCAATAAATCTTTATTGTATTATTAGGTATTTTTTAGTGTATTTAATCCTAAACCAGTATTGTTTTACTTTTTCAATCATTTCGAGAATTTTTTTATTCTGTTCATCGAATAGCATTATTAGATTGAATTGCAAGAATTCTCCAACTTTATTAGATTCATCATTATAATTAACGATAGCATTCGTACCATGATTTTGGTGGTACCGATAAAATTCAGAAATGGATTCGGTATTTGGTGTTCATCGCAATAATCATTTACCGACTTAATCAAATCACGGAATTGATATATTTTATCATATTTTCATTTGAATTTCCATTAGATTTTCACTTTATTCAAAATGATACTCAACAATTCTTGAACTAAACCATCATCCAGTTTGTTGTTGAAAGTTTTATGAACTACAATCCTGGATGCCATATCTCGAATTTCATCAATTAGGGCAATATTTCCTTCGACATTATTATATTCGAATTTAGAAATAACAATATAACCACGGGACTCTAATTCTTCAATTAGTTTTTTATCGGTATAATTGATAATATCATTCATTTTAATTTATTCCTCATCTTGTGAATCACAAAAATTTTCAACGACAAAAGATAGTTCCATTTGACCACAAATTTTGTCAATATCAATTCGAAAACCGGCCGACGAAATGGAAATATAATCACTTCCGACAATATTCCACATCATATCATGAGCACGTTTTTTAATATCTTGCACCGAAGGAATCGCAAAAGTTTCATCTTCACGATACCATTTCCAATCCAATAAGGTCATTACCCGATGAACTTTTTCAAAATCAAAATTTTCTAAAATAGAAAAAATGCGATTCGCCCAATAACGGATATCAAATGTTTGATTTTCCATAATTAAATTGAATTCTTGTTCTGAATACTTAATACCTCTCAAGTACCATTCTTTATGACCGTCAACATGTTCAATTGCAGGTCCATCTAGTCGATGTAATTGATCGGCTTCGTTATACCAAAAAGTATTTTTATTATCATCAACAATAACTTTATAAACTCGATCCATTTTCATATTTCCTTCAAAGTAAAACTATTTAAAACCAATTTTCAATAAATAATTTTATTAATCTAAATTTAGGAGTAAATAAAAAAATGTTTAATATCAAACAACTTTTCGTAGTTGTTTTTTTAATACTTGGACTAATTCAGTTCACCCAAGCAAATCCAATCCATTTCGAAAGCGGTATTGGTTATTCCTATTCAAATATCACACCTGATGGAGTTTGGTATCAAAAAGGATTACCACATACTATCAACAAAAATTCTCCTGTTTTCATGTTAGGCATTACTGATGATATTGATAATAATTTATCATGGCATTTCGATTATGTAAATCTAGGTTCAATATCTGTCAATTCTTGGGACACTTATCGGGATGATTATTATGATCCTGTTAAGGGCGTTTGTTTGCAAAAATGTTCGCCTAATGAATTAGTTAATTTTATTGGAAATGGATCAGTTTATGGCTTTTCTGCAACATTGAACTACCATACACAAGGAAAAATTCAATATGGTATTGAAGCGGGACCTTTTCTCTATCATGCTAAGTGGTCAGTAAGTGTGCCAAATTATTACACTGTTTCAGGATTTAATCCTTCCTACACTAGTGGATGGAATTCAACAGAAACTGGAATATATCGTTCGGCATCTAGCTGGAAATTAGGTGCAGTTATCGGCTTTACAATATCCTATAATAACTTAACATTATCCTTAAACCGATATTATGATGGCACAAACTTTCCTATTCCTAACGATGGTTGGCCAACTTTGTGGAGAAATCAAACCGTTTTAATGGTTTCCTATAAATTCTAACGGTTAAGAATGATCTGATTTACAACCATTTTTACCGCACCAAATTTGGTGAATAATTCCCTGAACACCATTGGTTTCAATGACACTCGAAGTCTTATACACCCCATATGCTATTCCCGCAGAAAAAATAAGCATAAAAAAAATGAAAATTGTCACAAAGAGTGTTACGAAAAATTTAATCAATGCGCCAATAGCGGAAAACATGATTTAACCTTTAGTAAAAGAGAAAATAACCCAATGACATAAATCCAAGAAAAATAAGAAGTGTTAACCAAAAAATTGCAAATTTGTGATCTGGGTCATCGTCGGTTTCTTCATCTATTAAATCAATTCGAGACAATATCAAGATAATAAGTGAGGACGCAACAAAAAAGATTGAAGCAATTTTTAATATTATCTCATAATCCATAACACAATGACTCCTTAACATTTTTATGTGAATCTAACATACTATAGTTAGAAATATAGCATTCATTGTGGTGGTTGTCAAGTGAATTTTAATAGTTGACCAAATTTATCAAGTATTAGACTAACTGATAGCTTACACTATCAATATGATGTCGCTTGTCCTTTTACATTATAATAAAAAAGTGCCTTTATTAACAAGGGCAAATTTATAAACTTGATCAAATTTTTATATTTCCTTTAGATTTATTAAGTTATTGATTGTCACGATAAAACATATGATGAATCATCAGTGATAATAATTTTT
>DYLM01000220.1 GCA_020722095.1 Chloroherpeton thalassium | reverse complement strand
TTTTGAAAATAAATATGCTCGACCGTTTTTTATGCTTGAGGCTCTATTTGAAAGAAATCCTGAGATTGTTCCTTTTGCCAGACAGTTGGCAAAGTATGAAAAAGAATTTTGGCATATGACAATGGTGGCACAAGTATATGAAACAGTAATTGGTAATTTATTTTTAAAAAAATTTATTCATGAAAGGGATTTGCCATTTTTTGATGTAGGGACACTTGGAGCATTTTTACACGATATTGGGAAATTGGGAATTGATCCAACAAGCATTGAAAATTCTTTGTCGATTATGGATTTTCATTCAGGAAGTAAAAACAGTGGTCGAGATTTACGTCCGCCAAATATTCGGGCGGCTCAAAATTTACATCCTCTTGTTGGTGGTTATATGATTCGTTATATGAAAGAGGCAGGTTTAATTTCCCCAAAAAAAGCTGATATTGTTTCTTCTTCTGTTTTTAGTCATCATGAAACTAATAATAATGATTTCAAAACAAGCTACCCAAGATCAAGTAGAAGATTTGAAATTGAGAATCCAAAGCAGACGCTAGTTGATATTCTTGTTCAGCTTATAGATATTGGAGTAAGTATGAGAGAAGATAGAGCTTATCGTAGCAAGTTGGATTTTAAAGTGGTCGAACACGAGTTAAATAAACATTTAGAGAATGAAGAGCTTTTAAAACATCCTGAAAGAGCTACTGGCTTAATTGAGGACGGGCAAAATGAATTAAGAAAAATTTTAATAGAAGAAGTATTATCGGCAATTAATAGTTCTGATCTGATTATTAGGGACAGGCCTAATTTATCAAAGATTAATTGGTCTGGATTTATGGAAGTTGGAGACGGCGAAAATGAAAATTTATTAATTGAAGGGTTAATTGCTACAGTTTGGCAAAATCATCAAGAAAGATTGTTGAGGAGCTTTGAAAAAAATTTAAATAGTGATTATAAGCATGCTTCAAGGAGTGGATAATGGTCGATACCAATAATTTGAAACCTTAAACATGAACTCTGACCTGGGAGTGAAAATCAGGTTGGCAGAAAG
>DYLM01000219.1 GCA_020722095.1 Chloroherpeton thalassium | reverse complement strand
CCCTTTATTTTCTCAAACCGTAGATACTAATAATGATGGTCTTTATTCGGGATTGCTCTTAACCGGAATTTCTCCAGGTATATATGACATTACTGCCAAAGGTTATTCTCATTTGAGAGACAAAGAAACAAACATAACTTTAATTGCTGGCACCAATTATGTAGATTTTTCAAATAGCGAAACTGACTATCTTTTGGCTGGCGATGTTAATGGAACTAATGGAGATAATTTAGTTAATTCAATTGATATTGCCGTTGAAGTTATAAAATTAGACAATGTAACAGGAATTGAAAGAGAGGACTTGAATCAAGATAATATTGTAAATTCTATTGATTTAGCAATTACAATTAAAAATTTAGATTTATGGGGAGACTTATAAGAATTTTCAATTTTCAATTTTCAATTTTTAAAACTTTCTGCCTTCTATTTTCTATTTTCTATTTTCTATTTTCTATTTCCGAAGTTTTGGCTGCCGCGCCCACCCCTCCTTACTTTCAGCTCCGGGTTAGTCCTTCGACTGGTGCTGATAATACTGGTGATGGCGGCACTGGCAATCCATCTGATTATAACCATTATTTTGTTGGACAAACTTTTAATGCCCAGATTCGAATGCATACTAATAACATCAATACCATTTCAGCTAATGTCATTATTTACTATGATAAAGATTATTTAGAAGTTCAGGATGCTTTGCCTGATGCCGGAGTTCAAATTACACCTGGCACTCTTTATGAAACCTATCCCTTATCCGGAAATACAGTTGATACTGTTAATGGAATTATAAGACTTACTGGTTATTCTGCCTCTAGTGTTTATAATAGCGGCGCTAGCGAAGGAACTTTTGGCACAATTACTTTTAAAGTTATTCAGCAAAAGACCGCTACTCAAGGAGATACCAGTAATCCTACTTTTGTTGATATTGAGTTTCTTGGTGCTGGGGTCACTACTGATTCCAATATTAACAATCAGTCGGCTCAGGATATTTTAGCTGGTGTTGAAGACTCTAATTGGCATTTATGGCCAGATACAACTAAACCTTATACTGAT
>DYLM01000104.1 GCA_020722095.1 Chloroherpeton thalassium | reverse complement strand
TGGCTTATTGGCTTATTGGCTTATTGGCTTATTGGCTTATTGGCTTATTGTGGACTTTATTTCCAATATTTTATTGTATCAGCACACAAATTAACTATGCGCAATTCAACCCTATGCTTAAGCATAGGGTTGAAGAAAAACACACAGAAAAAATACAATCAATTCATTTACTCAGAAAACTATTTATTATGAATGTGGAGTTCAAATTTCCTATACAACTGCTGCAAATGTAGATTTATTCTATGTTTGCAGATATGCGTACAAGAGCGACAATTCCCGTTTTATTCCGCCGCTGTGGGAATAAAAACAAAAAATAATAAAAAATAATTTTTAAAAAAAACAAGGAGAAATCCAATGAAAAAACTTATCAAGATATTTTATATATCAATATTTTTTTTAATAACATTAACATCACTTTCTCAGAACACTTATTCAGAAACTGCTATTTGCGAGCCTGATTGCCATGAGACGCCATTTATAAAAAACTACCCATTATCTGTTGAATTTACAATTGGCGGATGTAGATATGAAGTAGAATATTATATTAGAAAAGCATGTGATATGTGGTGTGATATTGCTATTTGGAGTGTACGGTCAATTGATCCACCGCCTTGTGGAAGTATCGACCCAAACACGATGCTGAATATTGCTACTGCTCAAATAATACAACATTTTGTAAATAATCCTTCTGAATGGGAAAATATAACAGGAGGAGAGTGTTGTATTCCACAAGGTGTTGGAGAGCATAATCTATTTTGGAGAGTAAGCAAAGCATCGTGCTGGAAGTTCCACCCAAGTACAAGTTACAATCCTGAATTGCCACCTTCAAGTTCGAATTACTATGGTGTTTATGGATATTGTACTTATGATATCTGCTGCCTAACTTGGTATGACGTAGTTATGGATGAGTATGGTCAAGTAATAGTTACAAAAGTTGAATCAATGTCTCCTCAACCTTGTCCTTATGACCCATCTGGACAATGTGTTCAAGTTTGCGATTAGGAGGAACTATGAAAAAATTGCTTATTATCATATTGATTACATTTATTGCTTTTCCAATATTATCTTATTCAACGAATATGGAAAATAAAAAACATTTTGCATGTAAATTAGTAATGAATAATGGTAAAGTATTTCAAACTTTACTTTTAGGTAAAGACTGGAAGGAAATATCTCAAAACGAAAAACCTATGATAAATAATCAGAAAACATTTGAAATTACAGACTTTAACTTTAATGACCAAGACCTATATTTGGAAATAAACTCAGTTGCCAATGAAACATTAAATTTACAAGTTTATTCAATAGACGGTTCGCTACATTATCAGAATAAGATTTTCGTTCAAACTGGGAATAATTCAATGAATATTAAAATTCCGGATAATTTTAAAAGAATTAAACTACTAACTATTTCAGATAATTATAATATTAGAACGATTAAATTAATTAAATAAACAAAATAAACAAAAAGGAGGATGGTTATATTTTTAATATACTTAAATGTAATCAACCTCCCCTTTTATAGGAGGCTATATGAAAAAAAACACTATTCTTCTAATTCTATTCCTGATTTTATTTAGCACTATCTCTGGCTTTGCCAAAAAAGCAGCAGTCTGGCATAAGTTTACCAATGATGATATAGTTGCATTGTACGATAAAGATCATTTTCTTACTCTTGACCACACACAAGGAGCTCAATTAAATTTCAAGATATATCAAAATCTTTTTGACCTTAATTATAAAGAACTTTTATTAAGTTCAACATCAGATAGTTATCAATTTCATAAAGCTGTATTTACATCTCCATTAGAATGTTATATTTTAGTAGATAGTGTGCAGTTTGCATATATTAGTTATGTTAATCTTTACTATCATTATTTTGCTTTAATGTATAAAACTATAGATGGAGGCAAGACTTGGGAAAGAATTGAGTTGAATTCAAAAATGGTTAAAAGACAATCAAAAGACTTTTATATGAATAATTCAAATGATGGAATTTTTATTCAACATCCTGATACACTTACTCTATACAGCAAAGTATTAGTTACCAATGACGGTTGGAAAACTTTTAGAGAAATTACAAATCATATAGCAGTACCAGTTTCTAAGTGTTATTATGATCCTCCATATATTTATATAAACGAAATGGAATATAAGGAACATATTTCTACTGACGATGGAAAAACTTTTGATGTTAAATCTGAAATAGCGAATTATGGAGAAATTATGAATTTTCAGATATATAATAGAGAAGGTGAAAAAACAAAGTTCTATTTATTTGTTTTGGATCCTGTTAATAATTTACGAGCTTATGAAAGTCAAAATAAAGGTCAAAGTTGGGATTATATAAAATTAATGGACTCTTTAACTAATAATGCAATATCTTTTTTTAAAAATGATTCTACTTTTTTTTATAATGTGCCAAATGAGCTGAAAATAACACCAGCTTTCACTAATAATAATTTTAAGACATTTGTATATCAGGATAATATTATTGATGATAATATTTCTAAAATTACATCTTATAAATATTTAGATGACAGTTTGGTTATGGCTACAGTACTAAATGGGGGATTTTATCACATTATTGGCGATTCTACTTTGTCAGCTCCTGATATATATGCACCTGATAAAATGTATCGGATACCAAAAGATATTGAGTTAAAGTGGCATTCTGTTGAAGGTGCTACGCATTATCAAATTCAAGTTGTAGAAAGAGAGGGACGCGAGTATTTAGTTGATCCATATCCTCCCGCCAATTATGATAGCACTTTATTTGCAGAAACAACTACAACTGAATTAAGTTACAAGTTGCCAAATACAAATTATTATAAGTACTACAGTTGCAGGATCCGTGCTTTCAATGATTCCTTATCTTCCCAATGGATTGAAAAAGAATTCCTTACAGAAAAAGATCCAGGTAATAGTATTGTTAATTTTAAGAAACTAAATCAACAATTAACATTCCCTAATCCCGCTTCTTCCACTACAACCATAAAGTTAACTGAGGAATTGAATGGAAAAATATCAGCAGTAGACTTGCTGGGCAATGAGACTCTTGTATGGTCGGGTTTTGCTCCCGCTGGTGATTTAGAACTTGATGTATCGGTTTTGCCCGCTGGCATTTACACAATATTGATTAACAACGGCTACAAAACCGAAGCACTGAAGATGATAAAGGAATAAAATATCCCATCCTTCCGAAGGTTTCCGAACCTTCGGAAGGATAAAAAGAATATTTATCAAGGCAGAGCAATCTCTGCCACTACAAATTTATCCAATGCCTAACACCCAACACCCAACACCTATACAACATTTTCAAATTGACATTGGATTCCCGTTTGCACGGGAATGACAATTTTGAAATATTATGGACTTATGAGACAGCCTCTCAGAATGACAATTTCTGAAACTCCTTTCAAATAATAGTTTCAAATAATAATTTCAAATAATTTTCACAATTTGTACAGTTTTTATTGAGAATTTCCTAAATTTGTAGGTTAAAATCATGAGAAATTCTAATGAAACTGTACATTTTCTTTTTTATCCTAATTTATAATCTAAACTTATTCTCGCAAATAGAAGAAAAAACCTATTTTGAAATTCAGGAATATTACAAACATTTGCTTAACAATTCAGATTCCACTCATTCTGCAAAAAATAAATGGCTGAATCGTTGGCTCTGGAATAATCGCTTTGAATTTGATAAAAATGGGAATCTTTTGTATTTGCAACCACAAAATCAAGTTGAATTAAACTTTACTGCCCAAAAATCCAAGAATAATCTCTTATCCGAAAATAATTGGACACCACTTGGTCCAATTGATATGCCCCCAACTTACGAGCCTCGTTCTTGCTATGCTATGGGAAGGATTAATTGCATTGCTTTTCACCCAACTGATACAAATACTTTTTGGATTGGCACTCCAAGCGGTGGGATTTGGAAAACCGAAAATTCGGGGAAAAGTTGGATACCGCAAGGGGATAATTTAACTTCGATGGCAATCAGTCATATAGCGATTGACCCAAAAAATCCCGAAATTCTTTACGCTGCAACAGGCGATTTTGACGCAAGCGGATTGACAAGTGGTAATACTACGGGAGTAATTAAATCTACTGATGGTGGTAACTCTTGGGAGCCAACTCAACTGATTAAAGATCCTACTTTTGCATCATCAGCCTTGCGTAAAGTGATAATCCACCCCGATAGCACCAATCATATTTTGGTAGCAGGCAGGCGAGGGATCTGGAAAACTGAAGACGGAGGTGAAACTTGGCGAAAAGTTTGTGATTCAATCATTACTGATTTGGAAATAAATCCAAAGAAACCTAATATTTTGTTCGCTGCAATGGGACAATTATATGGGAATGGCTCTGCGGGCGTGCTGCGAACAAAAGATTTTGGTGAAACTTGGGAAGTATTAAATACTGGAATTCCTGCAAAAGGTGAAATTTCTCGGGTGGAATTGGCAATCGCTCCTTCGTATCCTGATTATATTTATGTTTTGAATGTAAAGACAAGCACAAATGGTTTTCATAGTCTATACTGCTCCACAAATGGTGGCGATGAATGGGTTAGAAGTTCCATTTTAGATACTACAAATAATATTCTTGGTGCTTGGGGTGGCGATATAACTGATGGACGAGGACAGGGTTCCTATGATTTGGCTTTAATTGTTGATGCTACCGATAAAAATAAGTTATATTCAGGTGGAATAAATATCTGGATGAGCGATGATATGGGCAGAAATTGGAAAATGGCGAGTTTTTGGATATATGTATTTGGCGAAAGCATACACGCTGACCATCATTATGTTGCGTATAATCCATTAGATAAGTATTATTATTGGTGCAATGATGGTGGAGTTTATCGTACAAAAAAAATCCTTCCGGGAGACCAAAATTGGGTAATTGATTGGATTGATAAATACGCTGAAAATATTATAGAAGGTGCTCCAAAGTATAAGTTCCCTACAACTTGGGAGAATTTAAGCAGCGGACTTGCAATTACCGAGTTCTACCGAATGAGTATGAGCAAAAACAATGACAATGTGCTTGCGGGCGGCTCGCAAGATAATTCTTGCTATTATTATAATTCAGGTGACTGGCTAAATTATATTCCAAATTATGACGGTATGGAAACTATGATTGACAATAATAATACTGATATTTTCTATGGCGTTTGGCAAAATGGCGGTTTGTGTAAAACTACTGATGGCGGGAAAACAATTAGGACAAGGCTCACTAATTCAATAACAGAAAAAGGGAATTGGATTACTCCTGCTTCGATGGATCCTTTGGACGGGAATGTAATTTATATGGGGTATCGCAATTTGTGGAAGTCTACCGATGGCGGTGAAACTTGGAATATTGCCTTAAATCTTGATACAATCGATACGACTTCCAAAAATAGAAGTTCGCTGACAATTGTAAAGAATTTCCCAAATAATTCCACTCATATTTTATGCTATAAAGCCTCCTCGTATTATCAAGATACTGCTAAAGTATGGATTAGAGTGCCCGGTGAGTTGTGGATTACGCAAGATGGTGGGAAAAATTGGAAAAAGTCAAGCAATAATTTGCCATTGGACTCGCTTGATATTTCCCACTTGACTTATGATAGAACTAATCCGCTACGTATTTACGCTTCAATTAATTCTTCTAATCGACTGATTAATACCTATTTAACCCAAGATGGTGGAGATACTTGGCAAGACATATCCCAACCTTTACCGCAAGGTATTAGAATTAATACATTGCTACATCAACCAAGTAATTCAAATATACTTTATGCGGGGACAAACAAAGGTGTGTATTATTGCGATATTACTACAACAGAATGGCAGCGATTCAGCAATAATCTGCCAAATACAATTGTTAATGATTTGGAATATCAAGAATCAACGGGCGAAATCTTTGCTGCAACTTATGGTCGTGGAATCTGGAAGACTAATTTGCTTGTTGATGATATTAAAACAAAGCAAAATGAAGAAGAATTTCAAATATTTCCTAATCCTGTAGTGGATTATTTGAATATTCATACAAACAAATTTACCGAAAATACTCCATTATTAGTGCAAGTTATTGATGTGAATGGTTATAAAGTTTTTGAAACTAATATTTTGTCAGCAAGAATAAATCAAATTAAATTAGATATTCCTAATGGATTATATTATTTAATTTTAGATGATAAAACAACAAAATATTATGGTAAATTTATTTTGACGAAATAAGGTGTTTCCTGTGATAGGTATTATTAAAATTTTGATGTTTCATAGTTCGTATATGTAATTCCATATCCAGATAAATCAATTTTATAATTTGAAAATGTAGGATCAAATAATCATAGCCCACGAATTCATTCGTGGGTGAAAAGAATGAATAATGAAAATAAAAATAAATCAATAATATATACAAACAATTAAATGATTGAAATCATTTTTTTTATTAAACAAATATTATGCAAACCCACGATTGAAATCGTGGGCTATGGAAAATGGAATAAATAAAAAATAATCCATAGCCCACGAATT
>DYLM01000218.1 GCA_020722095.1 Chloroherpeton thalassium | reverse complement strand
CTTTATTTTCCAAATCCTAATATTGACTTTGTAATATGCGATACCATCTGTGGATTTTCCTTTAATCTACGGGTGGAATAGCCAAACCAATCATCTCCAAATGGCACATAAACGCGTAAATTATGTCCAAGTTTGAGAATTTCGTTTCTGCGTTCCTCGCGAACGCCCAAAAGCATTTGGAATTCGTATTTATCTTTTGCTAATTTTCTGCGTTGCAATTCATCTAAAGCATCTTGAATTAAGGGTTCATCGTGGGTGGCAATTCCAACATAATATTCATTATCAAGCATAAAGCGTAGTAATTTCTTGTAATTGTTCCGTATTTCGTCTTTATCCTTATAGGCAATGCTTGGAGATTCGTTGTAAATGCCTTTACATAAACGGATGTTCGGTTTATATTCTACCAAACTCTTAATATCATCCATAGTTCGCTTCATATATGCTTGGAATACCATACCAATATTATCCAACCCCGCCGCACGCAATTTCTTATAAACCGCAATTGTGCTATCAACATAAGGTGAATTTTCCATATCCAATCGAGTAAGCAAACCCAAATCATTAGCGTGCTTCACCAATTCGTAGATATTATTATATCCAAAATCAAAATCAATACCCAAACCTACCGAAGTTGGCTTGATGGAAAGATACGACTTAAGATTATTTGCTTTGATGGCATCAATAACTTTATGAGCGGTTTGGGCTTCGTGAATTGCCTCTTCACGTTTAGAAACAAATTCACCAAGAACATCAATTGTGGACATTCCGTTAATTTTCATCAAGTCTTGAGTAACACGGACGGCGTCATCGAGCGTTGGACCAGCAATATACTTTTTGGCAAAAATATAGACAAACTTTTTAGGAAAATGGGGTATAATTTCTGCAATCAATTTACTTAACATAAATCACCAATAAAAATCAAAAATTGTAATTTATTAAAAAACAAAATTACGATAAATTAATTAGATATATTTATAAATGATTTAAATAAATCAATTTGAGAATTTGAGAATGTAGTTTGGTGGTTGCAACCTTCCGAAGGTTCCAAA
>DYLM01000013.1:24148-35218 GCA_020722095.1 Chloroherpeton thalassium | reverse complement strand
AACATTTACTTTTTCTATAAAAACATTTACTTTTTCTATAAAAACATTTACTTTTATTACAAAAACAAATGATTTTATAATTATTTTAAATGTTTTTTTTATTCTAACACGTGTTTTTTTTATTCTAACATTAAAAATAATTGTTCCAAGAGATGTTTTTTTCTTATTATTTATAATTTATTATTTGTTATTAATTGTTTATTATTAGTTAATAATAAAAAAAATACCTCGTGTCATTCAACAAGAGGTATTCATAAGTGTTTATAAAATAATGATAATTGTTTATAAACTATTCACAATTAGTTTTAGAATGGTCTGATGTAATAAGTTAATGTTAATAGTCCATAACGACGTAAAGTCAAGTTATGAATATCCTCGAAGTAGGCTTCGGTAATATTTCTCTGTATATCTAATGTGTTGTTGAATAAATCGAACACCTGAATCTTTAAATCAAAGTTGTTGTTGTAGAGAGCGCGGTTTCCGATGGATAAATTTGTAATAAAAACGTCTTGATTATATCCATCGCTGTATCCTTCGGAATATCTGTGGTTGAAATCGAGCTGTAAAAAGAACCCTTTCCAAAGCGTAATGTTTAATCTTGCGAATGAAATCAAGTTATAATACTCTCCGTTGAGGGATTTTACAACATCGTTGGACAAATTACTAAGAATAAATGTTGAACCGAGCGAAAAATCTAAGTCTTTTGAAATATTGCTGTTTAAATCGAGTCCTGCGTTGTAGGAAAAACTCTCCGAAATGTTTTCAATATCATTAATAATTCCCGGAGTTTGAGTGTAGGTGAGCCCAGCATTAAGATTTATGGTTGATTTTATAAGGTCGATGGGCTGACTTAAAGTAGTGAACAAGCGATCGGTGATTGAAGTCCCGTAGTTTTGCGGAATAGTTACTTGACTTCCCTTTGAAACCAAGTAATTATTGATAAGCGTATCGTTCCTCGCAAAGAACGTTACATTGGAAATATTGTCCGTTGTAAGAGAAAAATAGTTCATTACAAAGAAATTGCTACGATTTTCATTGAATATAGAGAAAAGACGGGCAAAATAAGTGTAAGTTGTCTGCTGATTTAAGTCTGGGTTGCCCGTATAAAGTTGTAAAGGGTTGGAATTATTAATAACAGGGCTCAACTGATAAACCGAAGGAGTGTTCGTGCGGACGGAAAAATAGGATCTAAGGTTCGTATTCTTGTTAAATTTCAATCCAAAGAAGAACGAAGGAAGGAAATTCTGAAAAGTTTTGTGAATATCGTAGGGATTAATCTGTTGTTTATTGTTCGTGAAGTCCGTTATCTTATAATTAAGATTAAGATTAAAGGATAATATTCCAAAATTAAGGCGATAACCTAATCCCCAAGTGTGAGCGGTGGTCGTTGCCTTAGAAAAATTGGAAAGAGAAGAATCCAGAATGGAGAAATCATTGTTAGCGATGTCAAATTGATACAACGACTTATTTTCATTATCCACCACGAGTTCGGGTGAATAAGAAAAAGAGAATTGAGAATTGGTATCGATTGGTTCTGTATAAGTAATGTTAGCTGAATGGGAATATCCATCGGTAAGAGAATTGTTCAGCTGATAAATATCGTTGGTATCGTTAGGGATTTCCTGGAAATTATAATATAATGAGTTCAAATAAGAGTCTCCGTCATTGTTATTAGCGGAATTACGGAGGCTTGTGGAAAAAGTTCTGCCCTTTTTATTGAAACGATGCATAAACACAAGTTCATTTGAAAGATTAAAGCCGGAATAATCAGAAGTTGTGAGGGAATTTTGCTTGTTCAGGAGAATATTATTATTGGATAAACTTTGTGAGTAAAGATTATATTTGGAATCAGAAGCCTGAATGGAGCCGTTAGGACGGAATATTAGACGCGTGTTCGTGTCAATGTTCCATTCAACCTTGCCATTGATGCGATGATTAAGGTTTTTGGTATTATTTGTAGTAGTTTGATTGTATAAAGAGTTGGTATCGGCACTAAGAAAATAAGTTCTCCACAAATCAGCATCATTATCATTGTCCGTGTAGTTCAAAAAATAACTAAAATTCACCTGAACTTTCTCCACATAAATATCATTATAATTAATACCAAAGGCATTAGTTGCGGTTATGCCACCCAAACTTCCAACAAAGAAGTCAGAAAGATTCCCAAAAGGACCGCCACCAGTTGGACGATGGATAGTTTGAGTTCCAGAGGAGGTCATTCTTTGCCTTATACTTACCTGATGAGCGGAAGGAGTTTTCCCACCAGTTCCAAAGATGCCAAGAATGTCCTGAAAGTTGAAATTCATTTGATTGATGTTGTTGGACATTCCAATAATGGAAACACGAGCGGTTTGTGTCATCCAATTAACATTCCCGCCAGCAGTATATTTATCTTCATAACCATATCCACCATAAACCTTCCCGAAGAACATACTTCCATTTTTGGTGATTAGGTTCATTGCTTTGTAACGAGAGCCATCATCAAAGCCAGTGAATTGAGCTTGCTCATTCATTTTATCAAAAACCTGAACGCGGTCGATAACGTCAGCAGGTAGATTTTTCATTGCCATCATTGGATCGTCCCCAAAATATTGCCGACCATTTACAAGAACTTCCTTAACATCTTCTCCTTGAGCTTTGATAGTACCAGTTTGTTGATCAACAGTTACGCCAGGAATTTTCTTCACCAATTCCTCAGTATCAGCATTGGGACGAGTTTTAATTGCGTTGGTGTTAAATTCGGTTGTATCATCTTTCACTTCGGCACGAACCATATTTTCAGTAACAACAACAGATTTCATTTGCACAGCATCTGTTTCGATGTATAATTTACCTAAATCAACATCTTTTTTCTCCGAAAAAGATACATTTTTATAGAAAGTTTTATAGCCAACAAAAGTAACTTTCAAAATTATATTTTTTGGTTGGAAACCATCAATTTTAAATTTACCCTCACCATCAGTGTATTCACCTTTAATTAGACTGCTATCCATTTTCTTATGAATAGTAACCGAGGCACTTTTAAGAGGTTTGTTAGTTTCTTTGTCAAGGATTAAACCTTTGACTGAGTTTTGGGCAATCGCTATATTTTGTAGGGACACAAAAATAATAGCAAGGAAAAAAAGCATTTTTTTCATTGTAAAACCGAGATTTTTGTTATAAATTAATATTAATAATTTGTATGAAGTATTGAATAAATTACTTCTTAAATATGGTTAGACGAATAATGAACAAATAAGGTTTAAGAATAATGTTAAATAAAATTGATAGTAAATTAAATAAAATTAATTTTTATTCACACGTAACTATAATAAAATTTAGTAATTTTGAATTATATAAAAATTGCAAAATTAGAATTCTATAAATAACACTAAAATAAACACAAATAATAGTCTTTAAATAATCACAAGGTATTAATATGGCTGAAAAAAAATTTCTAACGATTGATGGTAACGAAGCAGCAGCTTATGTAGCATATCGTTTGAGTGAAGTGATTGCGATTTATCCAATTACACCTTCATCTAATATGGGTGAATATGCTGACGAATGGGCTTCCAAAGGTATTAAAAACATTTGGGGAACTGTTCCTACAGTATACGAAATGCAAAGTGAGGGCGGTGCTGCAGGTGCAGTTCACGGTTCATTACAAGCTGGTGCATTAACTACAACATTTACTGCATCACAAGGTTTGTTGCTAAAAATTCCTAATATGTACAAAATCGCTGGTGAACTTACACCAACAGTTTTCAATATCACTGCTCGCACTATTGCAACACACGCATTATCAATTTTTGGCGATCATAGTGATATAAACGCAGCTCGTCAAACTGGTTTTGCAATGATAGCAGCAGCTAATCCACAAGAAGTAATGGATTTTGAAGCAATTTGTTGGGCATCAACTTTACGCTCAAGAATTCCATTTATGAATTTCTTTGATGGCTTCCGTACATCACACGAAATACAAAAAATTGAAGTTATTCCAAACGAAGTTCTTAAAGAAATGATTCCTGATGAATTAGTAGAAGAAAACCGCAAGCGAGCAATGAATCCAGAAAAACCTTTTTTAAGAGGAACTGCTCAAAATCCAGATGTATTTTTCCAAAATCGCGAAACAATCAACACGATTTACAATGCTTGCCCTGCAATTGTTCAAGAACAAATGGACAAATTTGCTAAACTTACTGGTCGTCAGTACAAATTATATGAATATATTGGAGCTGAAGATGCTGAATATGTAGCTGTAATTATGGCTTCGGGTGGCGATGTAATTCGCTCAACTGTTGACTATTTAATCAAGAATTTCGGTGAAAAAGTTGGTGTGCTTATCGTTAGATTGTACCGTCCATTCAGTTTGGAAACATTTATTAACTCACTTCCAAAAACAACTAAGAAAATTGCAGTATTAGATAGAACAAAAGAGCCAGGTGCAAGTGGCGAACCATTATATCTTGATGTAGTTGATGCTATGTTCCGTGCTTTCCAAAATGGTACTGCTCCTTTCGAAAAAATGCCAATAATTGTTGGTGGTCGTTATGGATTATCTTCCAAAGAATTTACTCCAGCAATGGCAAAAGCAATTTTTGATAATTTAAAACAAGATAAACCAAAAGATAATTTTGTTGTTGGTATCAATGAAGATATTTTAAATACAAGTTTAGAGGTTGATAGTAAATTCAATATTGAAAGCGACCAAGTTTTCAGAAGTATCTTCTGGGGCTTAGGCTCAGATGGTACTGTTGGAGCTAATAAAAACTCAATCAAAATCATTGGAGAAAATACAGATAATTATTGCCAAGGTTATTTTGAATATGATTCAAAGAAATCTGGTTCAATTACAATTTCCCACTTACGCTTTGGTCCTGAGTTAATTAGATTACCTTATAAAGTAAGTCATTCCAACTTTGTAGCTTGCCATCAAACAGTATTTTTAGAAAAATATAATGTATTAAAAAGTATTGTTGATGGTGGTGTATTCTTATTGAACACTCCTTTACCTGTTAACGAAATTTGGGATAGCTTACCAAAATCACAACAAGAAACAATCATTAACAAAAAGGTAAAATTCTATGCAATTGACGCACAAACTGTAGCCGAAAAGAGTGGAATGGGCAGAAGAATCAATACTATTATGCAAACTTGCTTCTTTGCAATTTCAGGCGTTTTACCAAAAGAACAAGCAATTGAAGAAATTAAAAAATCAATTGTAAAAACTTATGGAAAGAAAGGCGAATCGATTGTAAAAATGAATTTAGAAGCTGTGGATAGTACTTTAGCTAATTTATTCGAAGTTCCAGTTCCAGCAGTAGCCAATGCAAATTGGGATACCTTCCCTCCAATGAGTAAAAATACTCCCGAATGGATTGCTCGCGTAGAAGGCGCTATCCTTGGTGGTTATGGTGACGACGTACCCGTTTCAGCCTTCCCAGTTGATGGCACTTGGCCCTCTGGCACAGCCAAATACGAAAAAAGAAATATCGCTTTAGAAATTCCTACTTGGGACGAAAATCTATGTATTCAATGCGGTAAATGTGCTTTGGTTTGTCCTCATGCTACTATTCGTATTAAATCTTATGATCCAAAATTATTAGAGAACGCTCCTGCAACATTTAAACATACCAAAACAAGCGATAAAGAATATGCCGGTGAAGTTTATACTATCCAAATAGCTCCCGAAGATTGTACTGGGTGCGGTGTGTGTGTGGAAGCTTGTCCAGTTGTAGATAAGAAAGATCCTTCACGCAAAGCGTTAAATATGGCTCCTCAACCACCACTTAGAGCAAACGAAAGAGATAATTGGGACTTCTTCTTATCAATTCCAGAAAAAGATAGAAATACAATTAAAACAACAAGTGTACGCCAGCAACAAATGCAATTACCTTTGTTTGAGTTCTCTGGTGCTTGTCCTGGTTGTGGTGAAACTCCTTATGTTAAGATGGTATCACAATTATTCGGTGATAGAGCTTTAGTTGCTAATGCTACTGGTTGCTCTTCAATTTATGGTGCAAATTTACCAACTACTCCTTGGACTAAAAATGCTGACGGTCGTGGTCCAGCTTGGAATAATTCATTGTTTGAAGATAATGCTGAATTTGGCTTGGGTATGAGATTAGCAGTTGATAAACAAAATGAAATCGCTTTGCAATTACTTCCATTATTTGCTAATGAAGTTGGCAATGATTTGATTAATGATATTGTTAATGCTAAACAAATCACCGAAGCTGAAATCAATGCTCAAAGAGATAGAGTTCAAATTGTGAAAGATAAATTAGCAAATATTAATACTCCCGAAGCAAAAAGATTCAAAATGGTTGCTGATTATTTAGTTAAGAAATCAGTTTGGATTATCGGTGGAGATGGCTGGGCTTATGATATTGGATACGGTGGATTAGATCACGTATTAGCATCTGGTAAAAATGTTAATATTATGGTACTTGATACCGAAGTATATTCCAATACTGGTGGGCAAATGTCCAAATCCTCCCCAATCGGTGCTATTGCTAAATTTGCTGCTGGTGGCAAGCCAACTAATAAGAAAGATTTAGGTCTTATGGCTATGAATTATGGAAATGTTTATGTTGCGTCTATTGCCTTTGGTGCTAACGATAATCATGCTTTAAAAGCAATTGTAGAAGCAGAAGCATACGAAGGTCCATCAATCATTATTGCTTACAGCCATTGTATTGCTCACGGTATTGATATGTCTCATCCATTAAAGAACCAAAAAGCATTAGTTGATAGTGGTCAATGGTTATTATACAGATATAATCCTGATTTGAAAGCAGAAAATAAGAATCCGCTCCAATTGGATAGCAAAGCTCCAAAAATTCCTGTTGCTCAATATATGGATATGGAAATTCGCTACAAAATGTTAAGTAAAATCAATCCAGAGGCTTACAAAGAATTGTATAAACAAGCACAAACTTTTGCTGAAGATAGATATAAGTATTATCAATATCTTGCTGCAAGAGATAACTTTTAATATTAAGGAGAAATAAATATGAATTTAGAATCAAAATATTTAGGCTATAATTTAAGAAGTCCTTTTGTTTTATCGGCTTCACCAATCGCAACTAACATCGACAATCTAAAAAGATTAGATCAACACGGCATCGGTGCTGTTGTGCTTCATTCATTATTTGAAGAACAACTTATTGATGAACAATTTGAACTTGAATATCATCTTACTCACGGTACTGACAGCTTTGCTGAAGCTACAAGCTACTTCCCAAATTATGATGAATTCCGCTTGGGGCCTGATGAATATTTAGAGCATATCCGCAAGGTTAAAGCTGCGATTAATTGCCCCGTTATTGCAAGTTTGAACGGCACTTCTATTGGTGGCTGGACTAATTATGCTAAAAATATGCAAGATGCTGGTGCTGATGCTTTGGAATTGAACATTTATAATATTCCAACTGACCCAAATTTACCTTCAGCTCAAATTGAAGATACTTACATTAGAATTTTGCAAGAAGTTAAGAAAGTTATAAATATTCCTGTTGCTGTTAAGTTAAGCCCATTTTTCACAAATATGGCAAGTATGGCAAAGAAATTTGATGAAGCAGGAGCAAATGGATTAGTTTTATTCAATCGTTTTTATCAACCTGATATTGATTTGAATACTTATTCTGTTGAACCAAAGGTAACTTTTAGCACTTCTGCTGATAATAGATTGGAATTGCGGTGGATTGCAATTTTAAAGAATCAAATCAAAGCTAATTTAGCTGCTACTGGTGGCATTCACACTGCTTCTGACGCTATCAAAATGCTTTTGGCTGGTGCAAATGTTGTTCAATTATTTGCAACATTGGCAAAGAATGGTTTGGATTATCTTTTAGTTTTGAATAAAGAATTAATTGGTTTTATGGAAGAAAAGGGATACAATAGTGTAGAGGAAATGGTTGGCGTGTTCAGCCAAAAGAATCTACCAAATCCTGGTGCTTACGAGCGTGCTCAATATATGCATGCATTAAGTAATTACCAATTGAAATTGTAAAAGATAATTATTAGTTAATATTAACCTTCCGAAGGTTAATCTTCACTCAACCCAATGCTTAAGCGTTGGGTTTTTTTATTCTAATTACAGGGGGCACATATCTTGCTCTGCCCTACGAGCATTAGGAGAAAACAATAAAAAAAAGAGGCTACTATGAGCCTCTTTTAAATTGTGTTTTAGTGTGATTACTATGCTTCGTTTTCGTTAATAACCCAAACTTTGATGTTAGTGTTAATATCGGAATAAACTTTGATTTTAACATCAAAAACACCTAAAGTTTTTAATGGTTCATCTAACAAAATTTGCTTTTTGTCTAATGTAAAGTTCAATTCTTGTAATTTATCCACTATCAATTGGTTAGTAACAGAAGCATACAAGTTGCCTTCATCAGTAACTTTCATTGGAATTGAAAGTTGAATATTGGAAAGTTCTTGAGCAAGTTGTTCAGCGATTTCACGCTCTTTAGCCAATTTAGAAAGCATCTTTCTCTTTTCAATTTCAATTGTCTTTAAAGCACTTTCAGTAGCTAAATAAGCCAATTCTCTTGGAAAAAGAAAATTACGAGCATAACCGTTTTTAACGTTTACAACATCGCCAATATTTCCTAACTTATTAACATTTTTTCTTAATATTATTTTCATATTTTCCTACTATTTTTCCTGTCAAAAACTAACTATTCATCTTCTTTAGAAGTAACAACTTCTATAGTTTCAGTTTTAATATCTTCTTTTAAATTTTCTTGTTCAATTATCAGAGCTTGTCCTTCTTCCATAGCTCTTTTAGCACGAAGGTCAAGCAATTGTTGTGTAATCTGCAAGGTTAGATGTCTTAGAATAGTATCGTCAAGAGTTAAGAATCTCTCTAATGGAGGAATAAATTCCGGCATTGATTGATAAATAACATTCACATAAAAACCATTATGTTTTTTGGCGATAGGGTAAGCTAAGCGTTTTCTTCCCCATTTATTTATTTCTTGAATTGAGCCACTATTGTTATTGATATGGTTCAATACTTTTGTGATGACTAACTCGATATCGTTATCTTCTAATGCAGCATTGACGATAAAGGTTGTTTCATATAATCTTCTTTCACTCATTGAATCTCCATCCGAATATTTCAAATAAAGAATTACAAAATTACAAATATTATTGTAAATAATTGTATTTGTTATATTTAAATTTTAAAATTGATTTAATAATCTTGTATCATTTTCATATAATAGTCTTATATCATCAATACCTGTTTTCAATAAAGTTACTCTTTCGATTCCAAAACCAAAAGCATAACCTGAAAATTCTTCGGGATTGATACCACCGGATCGTAAAACGTTTGGATGCACCATACCGCAACCTGCAATTTCTAACCAACCGCTATATTTACAAACTCTACAACCTTTACCACCACACAAGAAGCAAGTAATATCCATTTCGGCACTTGGTTCGGTGAATGGAAAGAATGATGGACGAAAACGGAATTTGCTGTTTTCTCCATACATCTTTTTAGCAAAAGTCATCATTGTTGCTTTAAGTTCTGCGAATGAAACATTTTTATCAATGTAGAGCCCTTCAATTTGGTGAAATTCAGCCAAAGAACGAGCATTAATTGCTTCGTTTCTATACACTCTACCTGGCATAACGCTACGGATAGGTGGCTTCATTCCTTTCATCACTCTCACTTGCACTGGGGAAGTATGAGTGCGAAGTACAAAATTCTCTGAATTTTCAGAATTTTCATTAGAATTATTAACATTAACAAAAAATGTATCCTGCATATCTCTTGCTGGATGGTCTGGAGGGAAATTCAATGAATCAAAATTATGTAATCCATCTTCCACATCTGGTCCTTCAGCAACTGCAAAGCCCATTTCTGTAAATATAGTAAGCATATCATCCATAACTTGGTAAACGGGATGAGCCGATCCAATATTAGATAATCTACCTGGTAAAGTTAAGTCGATTGATGGTTGCGTTTTTCTATTATCTTCAAATTGAGCTTTAAACTCATCATACTTACTTTCAGCAAACTTTCGAAGAACATTTAATTCCTTACCAATTATGGGTTTTTCTTGGGCAGGAGCTTGCTTCATAAGCTCGAATAAGTTTTGAATTTTACCTTTTTTTACAAGGTACTCTAATCTGAAGTTTTCCAAACCAACTAAATCATTAATAGAAGAAACTTGTTCTTCTACTTCCGACTTCAATATTTTAATTTGTTCAAGCATTGGCTTTAAGAAACTTTTTTAACAATTGCTGCAAAAATCTCTGGCTTTTCCATTGCATAGAAAGAGAGCAATTTGCGGTTAATTAAAATATTGTTTTTCTTCAAGTTATTGATTAATCTTGAATATGTAGTGCCGTTCAAACGTGCGGCTGCATTGATACGCATAATCCAAAGACTTCGGAAATGACGTTTTTTTAGTTTTCTACCAACATACGCATGTAAAAGACCTTTTTCAATGTGATTTTTAGCTATGGTCCATACGTTTTTCCTTCTGCCCCAGTAACCTTTGGCTAATTTGATAAAACGGACCCTTTTACGATGCGATGCTACTTTGTTTTTTGCTCTTGGCATTTTAACTCCTAAAATTGTTAAACAAAATGATGATGTGGGAGAGCATCTTACCCACAATCATATTATAGAATAAAAAGAACTAATGGATTAAATTCATTATTGACCCCAGCTGGTCAGAATTTATTATCTCAATCCAAGCATTCTCTTGATTGCTGGTTCGTTAGTTGGATGAACTAACGTCGATTGACGCAAATTTCTTTTACGTTTTTGAGATTTTGTTGATAAAATGTGGCTATGATATGCTTTATCTCGCATCAGTTTACCACTTCCTGTCAATTTAAATCTCTTTTTTGCTGCGCCCTTTGACTTCATCTTTGGCATCTTACCACCCAGAATGTATAATTAAAAAAGATTTAATTTTGTATAATTAAAGATTTGCAAATTAATAAAAAAAAATGGATTATTTCTTAACACAACGAAAAATAAACAAAAAACATTATAACTTTACAAACTTTCAACTTTACAAACTTTACAAGCTATAATAATTTTCTCCCTACGGGATT
>DYLM01000013.1:0-24048 GCA_020722095.1 Chloroherpeton thalassium | reverse complement strand
TCCCTACGGGATTACTTTATAAACTTTATAAACTTTACAAACTTTATAAACTATAATACTTTTATCCCTACGGGATTTTTTATTGGATGTTCTTATTAGAACCTCCCCCTTGCCCCACCTGTCCCGACCTGTAGGGATCACAGAGTGGGATTTTTTTATACTTTATGAACTTTCAACTTTACAAACTTTATAAGCTATAATAATTTTATCCCTACGGGATTTTTTAATTGTTTTTATTTAATTTTTTCTATAATAATTTTATCCCTTCGGGATTACTTTCAACTTTATAAACTTTACAAACTTTACAAACTTTATAACTCTAAACTTTTTTGACAATTTTAGATATTTTAGTTTTGTCAGGCGAAAGTATGATACTCATCTTCTTGCCTTCCAGTTTTGGAGGTGAATCCAATTTAGCAATATCCTGAACTTCTTCTATAAGTTTGTTCAACAATTCCTCCCCCACAGATTGATGCACTATTTCTCTTCCTCTAAACATTACAGTAGCTTTTACTTTATTGCCTTCAGTCAGAAATTCACGAGCATGACGAACTTTAAAATTAAAGTCGTGTGAAGCAGTTCGTGCAGTAAATCGCAACTCTTTTAATTGTTGTGAAGACTGTTGTTTTTTCTGCACTTTTTCTCGCTTCTGTTGTTCGTAAACAAATTTTGCGAAGTCCATTATTTTACAAACTGGCGGATTAGCATTTGGTGAGATTTCAACTAAATCTAATTCCCTTAATTCAGCCATTCTTAATGCTTCAGGAACACTTACTATTCCAAGCATTTTGCCTTCATTATCAATAAGTCGTATTTCTTTGGCTCGTATTTGATTATTAACACGAGTTTTGACTTTACTATCGTTGTTAGATGGGATAACTTTTTGTGTTTTCAATTTTCCTCTGAATAATTATACAAAATCTTTAATTTAATAAAGTTACAAAATTACAACAAATTATTAAAATATCATAATAAAAAAACAAAATACCAGAATTTATCTAAAATCTGTTATATTTTTTGCAAATTTTTAGTTCAAAGAATTCAAATTATCAAATTCTATGCTTTTTCCTTTTTTATTTTTTCAAATCAGTCATAGTAAATAAAGGGAGCAAATCAATATTATTCTCGCTTAAAGCTTCTCGCCCACCTTGTTCTCTATCAATAACACATATTGATTTTTCAATTATGGCTCCTTCTCTTCTTAAATCATTTGCACTAATGATAATCTGACCGCCACTTGTAACAACATCTTCAACTATTAACAATTTCTTTCCTTTAATATCTGGACCTTCGGCAAATTTGCAAGTTCCATATTCTTTGGCTTTTTTTCTAACAAAAACAAGTTTTAAACCTGTCTTCAATGAAATTGCTGTTGCAATAGGTATTCCACCCATTTCTAATGGAGCTAAATATTCAGTATCTTTAGGAATCATTGCTATTAAATGATTTGCAATTTCATTTAATAAAATTGGGTTTGATTCAAATTGATATTTATCAAAATACTCATTGCTTGTTCTCCCCGACCTTAATAAAAATTCACCTGTTAAGTAAGCAACATTATAAATTTCTTTGGCTAATGTAATTCTATCCATATTTTTTTAATAATTAATTAGTTTGATGATACAAAATTTGGTAAATCGGCATAAATGTAATTCGCAATTGCAATTACAGCCGCACATTTGTTTAATAACATCGGATCTACTTTATCGGGAGTATCAGAATTGGAGTGGTGATACCAAAAATATTGGTCACCACCTTTTGGATTTAGCGAAGAACCCGTTACTCCTAATTTAACCATAGGACCAATATCCACTCCTCCGCCGCCAATTTTTACTGTAAATTCTGGAACAATCTGTTTGATAATTGGCTCTATCCCTTTCATTACTTGTACTAAATTATCATCGCCCGAAATACCAATTGAAACTGGCTCGAACACGCCTGAATCGAATTCAAATACAATCTTATGTTTCTCATTTTTATGAACTTCAGCATAATTATTACCTCCACGAACTCCATTTTCCTCATTCACCCACCAAACAGTTCGTAAAGTCCTGCGAGGTTTCAAACCTAATTCGTTAATAATTTTCATTGCCTGCCAAGTTGCAAGTATTCCACTTCCGTCATCGTGGGCACTCGTACTTAAATCCCAAGAATCTGAATGACCGCCCATTGCAACAACTTCATCGGGAAATTCCGTTCCCTTAATTTCAGCTAAAAGATTGTAAGAAATTGTGTCGGGCAGAGTTTGGCAAGTTAATTTCAATTTTAAAATTGGGATAATTCCCCTTTTTTGCATTCTTTCAAGGAATAATGCATCTTCCAATGAAATGGAGCTATGTGGAATTTGTGGCACTGAATCCACATATCTCATCATTCCCGTATGGATTTTGCCAAATCCAATTGGGCTAATTGACCTAATTATAGATGCGACTGCTCCATATTTTGCAGCACGAACTGCACCCCAAAATCTGAATTGAACTCCATTCCCATAGCCTTTGTAAGGAAAATTATAAACAACAATTTTCCCTTTAACTTTGTCTTTCAACGAATCTAATTCATCAAAACTTGAAACAACAATAACAGGGGCTTCGATAAAGCCATTTGTGGGAATACTTCCGCCTAATGCTTCCACAGCAATTTTTTGCAC
The DNA here is from genome assembly GCA_020722095.1 of Chloroherpeton thalassium. Lineage (GTDB taxonomy): Bacteria > Bacteroidota > Ignavibacteria > Kapaibacteriales > UBA2268 > GWF2-33-9. The sequence goes on along the minus strand of DYLM01000013.1, from coordinate 21,401 downwards.
TCTTGGGTATGTCATATACATTTCCGAAGTGCCTCTTTTCCAATTTGGGACTAAAACTTCCTCCAGCCATACTTTGCTATATTTTTCTTGTTCCATTTCTTTTTTGCCCCACATAATTGCATTTGTAAGTCCTTCCGAACCACTTAAGCGGCTGCCGAACATATCACACATATATGCAAGTCTATCCCAAGCACTGCTGTCTTGCATTGCTTTATTGATAATCTTTTGTGCGATGTTGGAGTAATGGTTATATACATAAGCCGAATCAATTGTTTCAGACTTGAGCAAATTCATTGAAATTATTGTTAATAAAACAATTAATGATAAATTTTTTAAATATTTTTTCATATAAATACCTAATTTTATTTAGCTAATACTACAAATTCTGTTCTTCTATTTTTTGCCCTTCCTTCTTCTGTATCATTGGAAGTTACGGGCAGAGAAAATCCAAATCCACGATAACGCAATCTGCTTTCGTCAATTCCTTTGGAAACTAATGAATTATAAACAGCCCTTGCTCTTTCTTCGCTTAGTTTTAGGTTAAATTCAATACCACCAATATTATCAGTATGTCCTTGAATTTCCAATTTCAGTTTAGGATTACTCATCATCACATCTACAATTTCATCAATAATTTCGTAGGATTCAGGTTTAATTTCAGATTTATTGAAATCAAACAAAATTGGTCTGGTGAAGGTTGCTCCAATTTTATCCCAAGGCATTAAATCTGATGTATCATAATCAATTTCTGCAAAAAGGGAATCTTTTCTATTTGGAACATCTAAGAAAGACTTAACTTTGTGATAACCCCAGTATTTAGGTGGTTTATATGATATTTGATAATAATAACGCAAACTCATATAAATATCTCTGAAAATCGAAACAAGTTGTTCTTTTGTATAGGCTTTATAAAATTTTCCACCAGTATATTTTGAAAGGTATTGCAAATTTTCATCTTTTGAATAACCAAATGCAACCGAGAAAATATGCACGTCCATTTCTTTGGCTTTTTGGATAATTGTATCTATTCCAGCTCTGGAATAATTGTCATCACCATCGGAAAATATTACCATTACTCTTGGCACATCCTCAGGTGTACCTTCAAACATTGCCAAGTTGTTTTTTACAGCATCAAATACAGCAGAAAATAATCCTTTATCTTGATTTTTCCGCATATTAAATTGTGTTTTTATTGAATTTTTATTATCATTGAAAGGAACTTTTATGTTGAATGCTTTATTGAAAGTTGTAATTGCAATTTTGTCGTAATCAAATTTTAAATCAACAAAAATATCAGTTCCTGTAAAAATGGCATCCATCACTCCGTCCATCGAACCTGAGTAATCTATTGATAATACGATATTATATGGAATTGAATCTTTTGCCCCAAATTCACGAACATAAAACTCAGGAACATTTGATTTCTTGATATTATAAACTTTACCTAAATATTCATCAATTATCTTAAAATAATCATAATTTGTTGTTTTATATGGGCTTGCCATATTTGTAATAAAATTTCCCAGAGAATCATAAACACGAGCAAATACCTTAATGCTATCTGGGTATTGGTCAATTTCAATTCGGAAAAAATCATAAATTAATTTCTGTGGGTCAATCGAATCAATTGATTTTGTTCCAGTTAAATAAATTTGTGATTTTTGTTCATCGCTATCTGCATATTCCCAAACTTCTTTTTGCAACTCAAAACCTGTCTTTCTTTTTGGAGTTCCACAAGAAATAAGAAGTGTTATTAGCACTATAAACAAAACAAACAATTTGAATTTTAAAAAATTCATAATTTAATTTTTAACTTTCAAAGATAATAAAATTCCATCGCCAACGGGCGAAATTGTAGTAAAGTATTTATCCCATTTGTTCATAAAATCATTAAACGATTTAATTGATTTTACATCTTCTGGTTTTCTTTCGGGAGCAGAAGAAGTAATAAAACCAAAGGCAAAAGCATTGTCAGCAGAAATTATTCCCCCAACAGGAATATGCTTATCCAATAATTTCACATATTTATAATAATTATTTTTATCTGCATCTAAAAATACAAAGTCTACTTGATAATCTTCGGGTAAATTGGTAATGTAGTCAATTGCTTTTTGCTCCACAACTTCAATTTTATGCGAAAGACCGGCTTTTTCAATATTTTTGCGGGCAATTTCGGCTCTAAATGGTTCGATTTCCAATGAAATCAACTTGCCATCTTCGGGCAAAGCACGTGCAATTGTGATAGCTGAATATCCAAATAATGTACCAACTTCTATGGCATTTTTAACTTTACTCGTTTTGATTATGAATTGTAGAAATCTAACTTGTTCTTGTGAAATTGAAATAATTGGAATTCCCAACTCTACTGCTTCTGCTTTGAATTGAGCTAATAATTCATCTTCTCCCGAAAAATTTTCAACTAAATATTCAAAAATATCATCTCTGAGTGCGGTGGCTTTAACTGTCATTTGTTTCTCCAAATATTAAGGACGTGAACCTAATCGAACATTTACATTAACTCCATACTGCATAATAACTTTCATCAACGAGTCTAACTTAACGATTGTATTATCAATAGACTGAGCTAATTCTTTATCATAAATAAGTTTAGATAAAGTTCCATCTCCATTGGAAATTTCTTGTGTAATGCCCTGAAGGTCGTTAGTTAGTTTAGTTAAATCTGATAATAATGAGTTTGTCTTGGAAATCATCGGTTTAGCATCATTAGATATTTCATTTAAATTTTCAACTATTTGCTCAAATTTCTGATTATTAGTAGAAATAAATTTATTCAAATCTTTGGTAATGGTGTTAAGTGAATTAATTATTGCTGATATATCCGAAGAGTTTTCCTTAGTAAATGAGTTTAGTTCAGTGATTAGTTCATTTGCTTTAAAGGAAATTGATTTTAGATTTTGTGTAAAATTCGAATCAACTATTAATGAATTTAATGCAGTAATAGATGTATCAAGTTTTGAAATAATGCCAAGTAATTGACTACTTGCATTTCCGAATATAGCTACCAATTCAGCCAAATCAGGTGGAGTTGAACCATAAATAATTCTATTAGAGTTAAATGGCTTTGAGGAATGCCCCGGATAAATTTCAATTTTTTTTCCACCAGTAATTTCCAAAATCATTATTTGGGCTTTTGCGTCTTCTTTTAGCAATCTGATGTCGTCCACCGACCCAATAATAAGAACAGAATCATTTAAATTTGTAATGGATTTAACAGAACCTTGTGCAACACCATTAATCGATATAGGGTCAGATACTTTAATACCTCCCGAATTTGGAAATAAAAACTTAATTTCCGCAGTTCGAGAGGTAATATTGATTCCTTTCCCAAGAATAATTCCTGCAATTAGTATTAACAAACCAAAAAACAGGATTGCACCAACTTTGATTTCAGTTGATTTCGTAATTTTCATTTAGTTTTTAATTATCTTCTGTTTTTAAATCTGATGAATCAAAATCATAATTAAAATCATCATCAAATTTTATTTCGTGATCGTAGAAATCTGCATCATAATGGAATTCACTTCCTTCATTTTCGTCAAAATTATCAATGCTATGATTAATTTTTCCATTTCCATTTTTCGATGATTTGCCATCTAATAATAGAATATTATCTGCAAGAATTTCTACAACTTGTTTTGCTCTAATATTTGTTCTTTCGTCAAGCAATGTTTTATCTTCGATATTTCTTGTTTGGAGGCGACCTTCTACAAAAATCCGAGAACCTTTTTTAACAAGTCGCTCAACAATTTCTGCTAATCCTCTCCAAGCTACAACAGTATGCCAATCTGTTTGCTCTTTTAAGCTGCCGTTTCTGTCTTTCCAAGTTTGTGAAGTAGCCATACGGAACGAAGTAACTGGTATTCCACCAGGGGTTTTTTTGATTATAGGATCTACTCCTACATTTCCAATTAATAATACTTTATTTAATGAACGAGACATAATTCTTCTCCCAATCTTTAATTACACAATCCTAAACAAAATCTAAATACTTATTATTTGTAAATTAGATATTTTTACTATTTTGCTTTTTTTACTTTAATTAATTCTACATCAAATATTAATGCTTGGTTTGGTCCGATAACTCCGCCGGCACCACGCTCTCCATAGCCTAATTCAGAAGGAATATAGAATGTATATTTTGCACCTTCTTTCATTAATTGCAAACCCTCTGTCCAACCTTTAATAACATTACCAAGTGGGAACGATACAGTTTGACCTCGTTCTACCGAACTATCAAAAACAGTTCCGTCAATTAATTTGCCTGTGTAGTGTACTTCTACTGTGTCTTTTTCAGTTGGTTGGATGCCTGTTCCAGGAACATTAATTTTATATTGCAAACCACTTGCTGTTTGCATTACGCCTGCTTCTTTTGCATTTTTTTCTAAAAATTCTTTAGATGCTTTTGTGTTCATATCAGCTAATTGTTTTTGTCTTTCCATTTCCTTTTCTCTTAATTGATTATTTAAATTTGTAATTGCATTTTTTACATCATCTTCAGTTAATAAAGGCACAACTCCATTTAGCACATCGCTTAATGCTTGAGCAAAAACTTTTGTGTCAATTTTTACATTATTGTTTTTTAAATCATTCCCAAATTGCATACCCAGACTATAGGACAATGTGTCTGTTGGGGTTAATAATTTAATTTGTTCTGCAGATTTTGCTGACTGCACTGATGTGAATAAACTTGCGAATACTACGAAAGCCATTCCGAAGATAAAACTTTTTTTCATTGAATAAACTCCAAAAAATCAAAATTATGAAAAATATTAATAAATAATAAAAGATTAAAACGTCTAAACAATATATTTATTTAAAATTGTGGAAAAAATAATGAAAATTCTAATATTTGGTGGCTCCGGGAATATCGGAAAGTTTCTTGCAAAAAAATTAATTGATATAAATTTTGAAGTAATAAATATATCACGAAACATCAACAAGTCCAAAAATTCATTACCCTTTATCTCTAACCATTTGGTATTAAAAGATTCTCAAACTTTATTACAAAACATCCAAGACTCCGATGCAATCGTTAATTTAGCAGGATTCCCTATTTCGGAAAAATGGACTGCAGAAAACAAAAAATTGATGTATGATTCAAGAATTGATACAACTAACTACATAGTTGATTTGATAAATCAATCTAATAAAACACTAACTTTTATCTCCACATCTGCTATAGGTTTCTATGGAAGTCGGCAAGACGAAATTTTACAAGAAAATTCTTCTCACGGAAATGATTTTATGTCAAAAATATGTGTTGATTGGGAGAAATCTGCAAAAAAAGTTAATGAAAATATCAGGTTGGTTATTCCAAGAATTGGTATTGTTTTAGAAAAAAATAGTGGTGCTTTGCCAAAAATGTTACTTCCGTTCAAATTGTTTGCTGGGGGCAAATTGGGTTCAGGTCGTCAATGGATGTCTTGGATTCATATCGAAGATTTAGTTAATTTATTTGTGGAAATGATTGTGAATGATAAATACAATGGTGTTGTAAATGCAGTCTCTCCCAATCCAATCACCAATTCCGATTTTACAAAAGCAATTTCAAAAGTGATGAAACGCCCAGCAATTGCTCCTGTGCCTGAATTTGCACTTAAATTGATTCTTGGTGAATCTTCTGCATTAGTTCTTAACTCGCAGAAAGTAATTCCTCAAGTTGCTAATTCACATAGATTTGATTATAAATTTGAGGAAGTTGAAATGGCTTTGTCGGATTTGATTTAACAAATCAACGTTTGAGGAATTTGGGGCGAAAGATGGGGCTCGAACCCACGGCCATCAGAGCCACAATCTGATGCTCTACCTACTGAGCTACTTCCGCCGTATTTAAGAATTACAAAATTAATACTTTTTATGAAAATAACAGCAATTTTTAAGATAATTTTAAAACTAAATATACTTGGCATTTTAGTATTTTTACTATCTTCTTGCCAATCAGTAATAAGATTTTCTGGTAATTCAAGTTCTTCATCTGTAAAAATGTCTCATTCATCTAATTCTAAAAATGATGATAATGCTCTTCCACCCGGCACAGTTATTAAAGGTTATGCTTCTTATTATGGAGATGAGTTTGATGGTAGAAGAACAGCCAATGGCGATATTTTTAGTCAAAGAAAATTCACTGCTGCTCATAAATCTTTACCTTTTGGAACAAAAGTAAAAGTTACTAACTTAAACAATGGTCTCTCTGTTATTGTTATAATTAATGATAGAGGTCCTTTTGTTCAAGGTAGGGTGATTGATTTATCAAAAGCTGCTGCGGAAAAAATAGATATGCTCTCTTCGGGTGTAGTTCCTGTGGAAATTGTTGTTATAGAATAAAATAGATAAGTTATTCATAAGAAAATTATAACATTTTCTTTAAAATGATTAATTTGTAAAAAAAAATTTGTCAAATTATAAAAAAGTATAGAAATGGATAAAATTAAAGTTGTTATTGCTGCCTCATTATTTGATGGTCACGACGTATCAATAAATTTATTCCGCAGATTGTTGCTCAAGCGTGGTGCGGAGGTAATTCACCTTGGACATAATCGTAGCGTTGGCGAAGTCATTCTTACTGCTCTCCAAGAAGATGCCGATGGCATTCTTATCAGTTCATATCAAGGTGGACACAATGAATATTTCCGTTATTTGATTGATAGTTTAAAGGAAAACAATGCCGCTCATATTAAAGTTTTTGGTGGTGGCGGTGGAGTGATTACTCCTGCTGAAATCTCTGCTTTAGAAGAATATGGAGTTACTCGTCTTTACCATGCAACAGATGGACAAAAGATTGGAATTGATGGAATTGCAGATGATATTATGGAGAAAATAAAACACGCAAAAACCCAACGGAAAAAATTTATTTTAACTGAAGAATTAGTGAAAAATAATGTTTCAAATTCTAATTTAGATATTGCTCAACAACTTACTTTAATTGAAAACTGTGATGGTAATTGCGACAATTTAAAGCCAGTTATGCAGATAATTGATAAATATAATCAAAATAAATCTGTAGTTATTGGTGTTACTGGCACAGGTGGAAGCGGAAAGAGTTCTTTGATTGATGAGTTAATTGGTAAATTCCTTAGCTACACTATTGATACTCGTATTGCAATTCTTGCTGTGGATCCAACTAAGTCCAAAACTAATGGAGCGTTGCTTGGCGACAGAATAAGGTATAATCAAATATATAATAATCGTGTATATTTCCGTAGTTTTGCTACACGTTCAAGTCGGAACGAGCTGTCTATTGCTCTGTCGGATTCAATTAAACTTCTCAAAACTGGTGGTTTTGATATAATCTTTGTAGAAACAAGTGGTATCGGTCAAGGTGATAGCAGAATTGCTGATTTAAGTGATATTTCTATGTATGTTATGACTGCAGAATTTGGTGCTCCTTCTCAATTAGAAAAAATTGATATGTTAGATTATGCAGATTTTATTGCAATTAATAAAGCTGAGAAAGTCGGCGGCGAAGATGCTTATCGTGAAGTTATGATTCACTATTTGCGTAATCATTCTGTATCTATCGACCATAATAAACCTCTTGAAGAATCTAACTTGCCTGTTTATGCAGTAAGTAGTAACCATTTTAATAATCAAGGTCTTAATAGATTATTCAAAGATATTCTTGCATCAATCAAAGATAAACATATCCCAATTAATGTTAATAATGAATTAATTGATTTATTACCAACTAATTATATCAAAGAATCTAATATCATTCCTCATAAAAGAAATAATTATCTTGCTGAAATTGCAGAAACTATTCGCAATTATCATTCTAACGCAGCTAAACAAGCCGACATTGCAGATAAAATTCAATCAATTAATAATACTCTTAATATTACTCAGGATTCGTCTGTTATTACTGAGCTTACAAAGTTGCGTGATCATTATGATGATCAGTTAGAACCAGATGTAAAGCAATTTCTGTCTGATATTGATAAACGTAAGGCTGAATTTGATTTGGAAGTTTGCGATTATAATATTCAAGGTAAAGTTGTTAAGTTGCCAATGAGTAAGAAGAGTTTGTCGGGTACAAAGATCCCTAAAATTGCTTTTCCTAATTATCATTCTTGGTTTGATATGGTTAATTTTTATCGTAAAGAGAATTTCCCAGGTGAGTTTCCGTTTACCGCTGGTGTTTTTCCTTTTAAAAGAACTACAGAAGATCCTAAAAGACAATTTGCTGGTGAAGGCGGACCTCAAAGAACTAATAAACGTTTCCATTATTTAACTGAAGGCGATCCATCTAAACGTCTCTCTGTGGCATTTGATGGCATTACACTTTATGCTGAAGATCCTGATATTCGTCCTGATATTTATGGGAAGATTGGTGAAAGTGGTGTTTCTATTTGTACTATTGATGATATGGATAATTTGCTTAAAGGATTTGATTTAATTGATCCTTTAACTTCTGTTTCAATGACAATTAATGCTCCTGCTCCTATTATGGTTGCTTTTTATTTTATGACAGCTTACAGACGAGAACTTGCTAAATTAGAAGCTAATGGACGCATTTTAAATGACATTGAAAAAGATAATTTAAAACTTGAAACATTCCGAAAACTTCGTGGAACTGTTCAAGCAGATATGTTGAAAGAGGATCAGGCACAGAATACAATTATATTTTCTATTGATTTTGCTCTAAAAATTATTGGCGATTTGCAAGAATATCTTTCAAGCAATAATATTCGCAATTATTATTCATTAAGTATTAGTGGTTATCATATTGCTGAAGCTGGCGCTAACCCAATTACACAATTAGCATTTACACTTGCTAATGGATTTACTTATGTTGAATATTTCTTAAGCAGAGGTATTCCTATTGACGATTTTGCACCTAATTTATCATTCTTTTTCTCTAATGGAATGGATCCAGAATATTCTGTTATTGGTCGTGTTGCTCGGCGTATTTGGGCAGTTGCAATGAAAAATCGTTATAATGCAAATGAAAGAAGTCAAAAATTGAAGTATCATATTCAAACTTCAGGTAGATCTCTTCACGCTCAAGAGATTGAGTTTAACGACATTCGTACTACACTTCAGGCTTTACTTGCAATGTATGACAATTGCAATTCTTTACATACAAATTCTTATGATGAGGCAATAACTACTCCTACCGAAGAGTCAGTCAGAAGAGCAATGGCTATTCAATTAATTCTGTCAAAGGAATTCGGTATGTTGTATAATGAAAATCCTATTCAAGGTTCTTTCGTTATTGATGAATTAACTGATTTAGTTGAAGAAGCAGTTCTCAAAGAATTTGAAAACATTTCTCGCAGAGGTGGAGTATTGGGTGCTATGGAAACTCAATATCAACGTTCAAAGATACAAGAGGAATCTATGTATTATGAATATTTAAAGCAAAATGGAGAATATCCAGTTATTGGTGTAAACACTTTTTTACCTTCTAATTCATCTAATTATTATGAGAATATGGAGATAACTCGAGCTTCTGATGATGAAAAAGATATTCGCATAAATGATTTAAATAACTTCAAAAATTTACACATAAATGAATCTCCTTTATATTTAGAAAGATTGCGTAAAGTTTGTTTAACAGGAGGTAATATCTTTGAGGAATTGCTAAATACAGTAGAACATTGTTCTATGGGTGAAATCACTCGTGTTCTATATGAAGTTGGAGGAAGATACCGCAGAGGTATGTAAAGTATGAATGCTAATAGAATGAGGCTGTCTCATAAGTCAGTCTCTTTTTTTTTGGAAATAAATTAAATATTATAAAAATAATACAATTTTTTTCCCCAGCAAACACCAGAATTTCTGTTATTACCAAATCTTATCCCAAAAATAAAACAATAAAAATTCATTTTTTGCAATATTATAAAAGGCTGTACCATTGTAATGAGACAGCCTCACTTTATTTACCTTTAACTAAGCCCCCTCTCCAATTTGGAGAGGGGGTTTGGGGGTGAGGACTTGGGATTCTGATATATCCTCCCCCTTTCGTCCCCCTCACCGAGTGGGGAATTTTTGTTTAGGGATAAATTATTCGGGGATTTCTACTGAAACTATTCGCCAATTATCTTTGTATTTAATCTTAAATGAAATTGCATCACCAGCGGATTTGGATTTGATAATTTTAGATAATTCTGATGGCTTGTTCACTTTCTTCATATCAGCGGAAACAATAACTCCACCAACGCTCATTCCTCGCTGTGAAATTGGAGAATTGGGAATAACGGAATAAATATAAACTCCATCTTTAACAGAATAGTCTTCCTTTTGGTCAGAAGTCAGGGCTTTGACGGAAAAACCAAGTTTTTGAAAATTCAAAATGCCGTCTTTTTCAATAACAGACTCATCGTCTTCCTTCATTATATCAGAATTATCGGACACATCGCTTTGTCTTGCTTTTAACTTAACATTTTTGGTAATTTCTTTTTTATCCCGCCAAATAGATAACTTTACTTCTTTTCCAATTCGCTTTTTAATGATTTGAGTTTGCAATTCACTAACGGAATTAACATCTACCCCATCTACTGATAAGATTACATCTTCGGGTTGGATACCTGCTTCTTTGGCACCAGAATCTTCAACAATGTCATTAACCAACACGCCTTTAACTTTTGGCAATCCTAATGATTTTGAAGTAATTTCATCAACATTAGCAATCATCACACCCAAAGAGGGTCTGTCAATTTTGCCATCTTCAATCAAATCATCAATAACAGTAGTGACAATATCAATAGGAATAGCAAAACCATAACCCATAAAAGTGCCAGTTTCGGTAGCAATAGCGGCGTTGATGCCAATCAAAGCACCTGATAAATCAAACAAACCGCCTCCACTATTTCCAGGATTAATTGCAGCATCTGTTTGAATGAAGTTTTCAATTGCAAAATTGCTTTTTCTTGGTAATCCAAGCTGTCCTCGTCCAATCGCACTAACAATACCTTGTGTAACGGTGAAGTCTAAACCCAAAGGATTGCCAACAGCAATAACAAAATTGCCTGGTTTGACGTGCGACATATTTCCTAAATATGCAGGTTTAAGGTCTTTTGCATCAATCTTAATGATCGCTAAATCAGTAGAGGGGTCGGTGCCAATAATTTCGGCTTTATATTCAGATTTATCGGATAAAGTAACCTTAATTCCATTTTTAATTGCATTTTCAACGACGTGATTATTGGTAACAATATATCCATCAGCAGAAATAATCACACCAGAGCCAAATCCTTGAACAGTTTTTTTGCTATTTTCGGGCATTTCACCGAAGAATTGATGAAATTCACGGAACATATCAGACATTTGATTATTACTTTCACTTTCTACCGCAATAGAAACAACCGAAGGAATAACAGATTCGCTTGCATCAATTATAGCATTGTTGAATTGATTGATAATGTCGGGAATTTTGTTTGGAGGATTGTCGGCTCCAATTTTAGGTGCATTTTGAGCTAAAGCTTGGAGGAAGTTTGGATTAATAATTGCAATTGCCACAGTGGAAAGAAGAGCAACAGCAAAGATAAATTTGGAGGTTTTGATAATGTTTTTATACATAAATATCACCTATTTATAAAAATTAATATTAAAGTTTAATGACGAACAAAAAAACTTGTGATTTAAATTTGTATAAAAGTCTAATACTCAATTCTCCTTGTTAAAATTAATGCGATTTTGATTTATTTCATAGGACGAATGAATTGCTTTAAGAGTGCTTAAGGGGTCAGCAATATTTTTTCCCGCAATGTCAAAGCCCGTTCCGTGGTCTGGGGAGACCCGAATGAATGAGAGATTGGCAGTAAAATTCACACCGCCATTTTGAGAGAGCATTTTAAGTGGAATTAAGCCTTGGTCGTGATACATTGCAAAAATACCATCATAAGAAAGGAAGTTGTAGTATTTAAAGAAAGCATCAGGAGAAAACGGACCGATAGCATCGAATCCTAAATCACGAAGTTCTTGCAAAGCAGGAGAAATAATAGTTATTTCTTCATTTCCAATATCTCCATCTTCGCCTGCGTGGGGATTTAATGAGAGAACTGCAACTTTAGGGTTAATAATTCCGAAATCATATTTAAGAGAATTGAAATATAATTGCAATTTGTCGGCAACTAATTCAGAAGTAATCAGATTTGGAACTTCTTTGATGGGAATATGAATGGTAGCAAGTGCCATTTTCATATTATCATTGAATAAAATCATAAGTGGATTATAAGTTCTATCGATATCAGCTAAAAATTCAGTATGTCCTGGGAAGTTAAAGCCAGCCAAATGGACAGAATGTTTAGAGATTGGCAAAGTTAAAAGAGCATCGTATTGCCCAGAATTGATAAGATTGGAAGCTGAAATAAGCGAATTTACAGCTAATATGCCAGCATCTTTGGTAATATTGCCAAATTCAATTGGACAATAATCTTGTTCAATAATTTTTACTTGATGATTATTGTAAAAAAAATATTGATTATCAATTAAAATATCAATATTCAAACTTTCAGCATATTCCTTAATTGTTTGGCTATTGGATACGATTGTAAAATCAAATTTATTTTCATTTTGATTTATCATTTCCAATGATTTTAGAAAACACTCAAAGCCAATTCCATTGGGATCGCCCATTGAAACAATAATTTTCATTATTCCTCCCTAATACTATTGATAATATTTAATTTACTCGCACGATAAGCAGGGTAAATTGTTGCAGAAAATGTGAGAAAAAGTGATAAAAGAATTATCATTAAAACATCAAAATAATTTAATTTTACTGGAATTGAATCCATAATGTATTTGCTTGCATCAAGTTTGAGCCATTTAAAGGATTGTTCGCCCAAACATAACAAAACTCCCAAAATTGCACCAAAGAATGTTCCAAGAATACCGACAGTGATTCCTTCCCAAAGATAAAGCTTTCGTATAAAATTGCTTGTTGCTCCCATAGCTCGTAAAATTGAAATATCTTTTTTCTTTTCCAATACAGTCATCGTTAACGAAGCAAATACATTGAAAATTGCTACGATTAGAACAATGCTTAATACAAATGTAGTTGCCATTTTCTCGAATTGCATCACTCCGTAAAACTCTTTATTTAAGTCCTTCCAAGAATAAATACTTGCATTTGCAAACTTCTTCTTAAATAAGTTCTGCATCTTAATTAAATCATCTATATTATTGATTTTAATATAAATACTAAATTTATCATTTTTTTCTAATAAGCTTGGATAAATTTGCTGATTTGCAAATATGTAGCTATAATCATAGTCCTTCACATTAGATTGGAAGATACCTTCAATTATCACGTTATTGACTTCGGGCAACGATAAACTCAATAAATTTCGTTCAATTTCTTTGGGTGTTGTTAAAGTCAAAGTATCGCCCACCAAAACATCGTAGGCACTTGCCAAGCCACTACCAATCAACACTTTGGGAATACTTTCGGATGTTAATAGCGAAGTAGTGCCGATAATAATTGTATTTCTTAATTTACGTAAATATCTGTTAGTAGAATCTTCTACCGCAAGTAAATTAACCATTCTTGCAGTTTTCCCCTTGACCGCAATAATTCTATTTTCATTAACAGATGCGATGCTACTTATATTTTTGTCAGTTGATAATGAACTTAATATTTTGTGATAATCTGTTTCGGAATTTGTTTTGATAATTATATGTGGGTCGAAGCCTATAATTTGGTCAATAGCAATTTGCTGGAAGGCATTAAAAATTGAATGAACAATAATCAAAGCAGCAACTCCAATCATAATTCCCATTAAAGATAAAAAATTAATGATAGTTATGAAGTTAAAATTATGTTTTGAAAAAATATATCTTAATGCAATTTTAAAATGGGCTTTCATAATATAACAAAATTAAGAATTAGTTTTGTAAAATCAATAATATTGACTAAATTTGAATTTAATAAAATTGCTAATTACAATTTATGATTTCTGAAGAAATAAATAACGCATTACCATTCAATATTGTGGATAGAACTTTGATTGTTAATTTCAAAGGGAATGTGTTTATTAGCTCTGCCGAAAAATTCAATCAAAATACCATAAAAACTATTGATTTGGCAACTTATGACAAAGTTATCTTCGATTTTACTGATATTAAACAATATGATATGTTTTTGTTTGTATTCAATAAAGAATTGAAAGAGTACTTTTATCAAAATAATAAACCACTTTCATATAGAGGTAAAAATGAAAAAATATCAGATTTTTTCGAGTATTTGTCCAAATTACCTTATTCAGAAATTAAAAACACAAAAATTAAACAAAATCCAGTTTATAATTTAATTAGTAATTTAGGTGAGATTACTCAAAAATTAACTCAAGATTTTTATTTATTTCTGAAATTTTTAGGTGAAATATTAAAAGGATTTGCTAAATTGTTTTATCATATTAAAGCAATTAGATGGAGTGACTTTCGAACTCAATTATCAGCTGTAGGAGTAAGTGCATTACCAATTTCAATATTAATTACATTTTTAATTGGTTTGATAACTGCTTATCAAGGAGCTTTGCAATTACATCAATTTGGAGCAGATTTATTCATTGCAGATTTGATTGGTATTAGCATAACTCGTGAATTGGGTCCATTGATGGTTGCAATCATCGTTGCGGGCAGGTCGGGCTCGGCATTTACAGCCGAGATTGGCACTATGAAAGTTTCCGAAGAAATTGATGCACTAAACATTATGGGATTTAATATAATTGATTTTATCGTTATGCCAAGAATGTTGGCAATTATTGTAGCTGTCCCATTTATTGTGATTATTACCAATGTAGTTGGAATTTTGGGTGGATTAGTTGCCTCATTGGGAACTCTCGACATTACGGTTTCCTCTTATTTCAATCGATTGCAAGAATCTTTATTTCTTAGGGATATTGCTTCGGGAGTAATTAAATCTTTGTTTTTTGCTTTTTCGATTGGGCTTATCGGCTGTTTTAGGGGTTTCCAAGTTAGCGGTGGTGCCGAAAGTGTTGGAAGATATACTACTTCGAGTGTTGTTACTTCAATATTTCACATAATTTTAATTGATGCACTATTCACTTTATTATTTCCGTTAATTGGATTATAATTATGTTTGGCAAACCAATTATTACTGTTAATAATTTATACAAATCGTACGAGAATGTTTCGGTTCTTGAAAATATTAATTTCAAGATATACGAAGGTGAAATTGTTTGTATTGCAGGTGGAAGTGGATGTGGAAAAAGCACATTATTAAGGCAAATCATTGGCTTGGAAGAGCCAACGAGCGGAGAAATAATAATTGGCGATCAATATCTTTTCCCAAATTCGGAGCAAATGAAAAGTAAAATTAGACAAAAGTTTGGCGTGATGTTCCAACTTGGAGGATTGATTGCCTCGATGACATTAAGAGAAAATATTGAACTTCCTTTGAAAAGTTTTACAAAATTAAGCATTAATCAAATAAAAGAAATAACAAAAATTAAATTAACAAGTGTTGGATTGAACAACTTTGAAGATTATTTTCCTGCAGAAATTAGTGGTGGAATGAAGAAGAGGGCTGCCATTGCACGTGCAATGGCATTAGATCCCGAAATATTATTTTTAGACGAACCTTCGTCTGGATTAGACCCAATTTCTTCATCTTCATTAGATGAATTGATTAGAGAATTAAATGCAGCTCTCCATACAACTATGGTGATAATTACTCACGACTTGTCAAGTATTTTTGCTATTGCGGATAGAGTAATATTATTAGATAAATCTGTTAGAGGTATATTGGAAATAGGTTCACCAAAAGAATTATTGCTCTCTAAAAATAAATTAGTAAAGAATTTTTTTAACAGAATAAGAAATGAGGTAAATTATGAAAAATAAAATTATTAATTCCAGCTTTTTAATTGGTTTGTTTGTAGTATTGGCATTGGTTATATTAGTTGGATCAATTTTCTTTTTAAGTTCAAATGAACTTTTTAAGACTACTAAAACTTATGTTACATATTTCGATGGTTCAGTTCAAGGTTTGGAAATTGGCTCACCTGTTAAGTATCTGGGAGTTCCTGTGGGTTCAGTTACCGAAATATCAATATTGCCCAAAATGTCTTATGTTCAAGTGACATTTACTTTAGATCCAACCTTGTCTATCAACCAAGAAATGCGAATAAAACAAGAGTTTATGGGCATTTCAGGTATGAAATTCTTGCAATTATTTACTCCGGAAAAAGGACAAAAATTATCCAATATTAAACTTGATTTCAAACCTAAATATCAAATGATACCTTCTGCACCCTCCGGAATTGATGAAATTACAATTGCTGCCCAAGATGTGATGAATAATTTATTACAAGTTAAATTTGGAGAAATTTCTTACGAAACTATTTTAATGCTAAAGAATATGAATCGTGTTTTGAATGATAAAAATATTGAGTCTACTCTTATTAATTTTGAAAAATCAACTAATAGTTTAGCAAATTTTCTCGCTGTATTGGATACAACTATGGTTCTTAATAATCTAATTCGTTCATCTTATGATGTTGCTAATTCAGCTGATGAAATTGTATCAACAATTCAAGCACTCAAGGAAAAAGTTCAAAGAATTGAGGTTGCTGACTTTTTAAATAAAGTTTATATGGATTATGATACTACTTTACAAAACTTTGATTACTTAGTAAGGAACATCTCAGTTAAAAGTGATTTTACAATTATGTCGCTCAATTCATTAATCGAAGAATTTCGTAAATCCAATAATGAACTTAAAAAAACTTTGAAGACGCTTTCGGACGATCCTTCAAATGTGTTTTTTGTTAAACCACCAGAAAAAGATTAGGAATGATATTAAGGATTTGTGGTACCGAGGGAGGGATTTGAACCCCCGACACATGGATTATGATTCCATTGCTCTAACCAGCTGAGCTACCCCGGCTTGTTTTTAAAAAACAAGAATACAAAATTAAGAAAAAAAAATAAATTATCGTAAATTTAGATTAATATTTCTTTTAATTTTTATGATTTTTCCAGCATTTTCTTTATTTCATCACGCAACTTTGCTGCTAATTCGTAATTTTCTTCATCAATAGCTTTGTTTAACTGAGCTTGGATAATATCAAGTCTTTTGTTGCCAGTGCTTGAACCTTTTGATGATTTTTGATCTAATGGAAAATCATCATCTTCACCTGGATAATCTTGATCTGATGGCAATTTGCCAGATTCTAAGAATATATCTTCACTTATGTAAATAGGCACGTTAGTTCTAATAGCAATTGCAATTGCATCACTTGGTCTGCAGTCAATTCTGAAAATATCATTATCAAAAACTAATTTGGCGTGAAAAGTACCATCGTGTAGCTCATCTATTATTACTTCTGCTAAAGTATGCCCAAATGTATCGAAAATAATCTTAATTAAATCGTGAGTCATTGGTCTTGGCGGCTTGATACCTTCTAATTCAAAGGCAATCGATTGAGCTTCGAAAGTGCCAATCATAATCGGCAATCTTCTGTTGCCATCGAGTTCTTTGAGTATTAAAGCAAAAGCATTGCCACCTGGTGCAGCTGTTATTCCCAATATTATTACTTGAATTCTGTCCATAATTTACTTATTTTGATACTTTGACGATTAAATATAAAGAAAATTTAAACAAGATAACAAAGAATATTATTTTGTATTGCTATTATCATATAAGTATTTTATGATTTTATCGGTTACTATCTTACTTGAGCCTGCTGAATTATAAACGTATTCTTTTGCTATTCTTCCTAAATCCTTGCGATACTCTTTATTTACGATTAATAATTTAAGCCAATCCTCCAATTCTTTTGCATTATTGATTGTTTTTAAAGCTTTATTTTTTGTAAGATTTTTAGCGTCAGTGGATTTTTCTAATTTTGGACCCGAAATTATTGGAATTCCATAAACCGCTGCCTCGGTTACAGAGTGTATGCCATCACCAAAAGCACCACCAATATATGCAATATCAGCAAATGAGTATAAACATAATAAAATTCCAATTTTATCTATAACAAAATCTCTACTGTTAATTTTTTCTTTCAAATCACTGACGGTGTATTTACTATAACATTGGATAAGTTTTGAGTATAAAACATGAGGTCCTAATTTTGCACATAAATTATCTAAATTTTCTTCAGTTGGCTCGTGAGGAACATAAATCACACGAATTTTTACATCAAGAGCTTTTCGAACATTCGCAACTGCTTTAATTAAAATTTCTTCGTCAGGTGCCCAAGTGCTACCCGCAACAATTTTAATTTCGTCATCTGCAAAGATATTTGGGTCGAGAACATCTGTTTGATTAATATCTTTTATATACTTCACAATCCTATCAAACCGAGTGTCTGTAAGGGTTCGTACTTCTGTATACTTCAGATGTAATCCATCAAAAAAATTAGTATGCCTACTGCCAGCAGTAAGAATTACTGTCAGCATTGAAAGTGTTTGATAAAGATATTGTCTTGGCAAAAAACAAGTTCTGAAAAAGTTATTCGTAGGCATCGTTGCATTAACAAGAATAATTGGAATATGTTTATGAAACAAGCTTTTTATAAAATTTCTCCAAATCTCATACCGAACAATTATTGCGATGTCGGGGTTAATTGATTGAACAAACCTTTCCATATTATCTTTCGTGTCAATAGGTAGATAACATAATTTATCAGCAAATTTATAATTTTTTGCATTATTTAAGCCCGATGGAGAGAAAAAACTACAAATAATATACAAAGAAGGATTTCTTGATTTCAATTCTTCTATAATAGGTTTAATTTGCTCAAATTCCCCCATCGAGGCAGAATGAATCAACACTCTTTTTTTTAAATGTGGATATTGTTTTAATCCAGCCCAACTTTCCTCAACTATCCTTTCTCTTTCTAAAAATTTCTCTTTGTTTTTTGAGAAATTCTTAAAGAAATAAGTAAGCAAAGGCAAAGCAATTTTGTTATATAAAAAATCTATCAAAATTAGAAGTCCTATTTTCCAATAAAATTAGCATTTCTCTTCTCAAGAAATGCACCAGTACCTTCCTTAAAATCTTGTGTTCCGCATACTTCGCCGAAAATTTGAGATTCATAAGATAATCCATCTTGAAGAGTTAAATTTTTACTTGCATTAATTGTTTTGACAGCCGCCGACACAGCTAATGGACCTTTACTCAATACTAATTTCACAAATTCAATTGTTTTCTCTAATAGTTCGGTATGTGGGAACACATCATTAACTAAACCTATTGATTTTGCTGTTTCGGCATCAATAGTTTTTGCTGAAATAATGAGTTCTATTGCTTTGGCTTTTCCTACGATTTTGGGCAATCTTTGAGTTGCCCCGTAGCCAGGAATAATACCTAAATTTACTTCGGGTTGTCCCATTTTTGCTTTGTCACTTGCGAATCGAATATGGCAAGAAAGAGCAAGTTCCAATCCACCACCAAGAGCAAAGCCATTGATAGCAGCGATTACAGGAATATTTAATTGTTCCAATTTAAGCATTACCTTTGAGCCAAATTCAGAAAATTGTTTGCCGGAGCGAATGTCCGACTTATTCAATTCTCCAATGTCTGCTCCTGCAGCAAAGGCTTTCTCGCCCGAGCCAGTAATTATTAGAGCATAAATTGATTCGTCGAGTTCAATGTTTGTAATTAAATCATTTAATTCAGTAAATAGTTGAAAATTGAGAGCATTTAATTTATCTGGGCGATTTAGAGTGATTAAACCATAGTGTTCACGCTTTTCGTAAATCAGAGTAGAATATTCCATTTTTTATACCTTTTTGATTTTTTAACAATAATTTGATAATTTACATTTTTTAAGTTTTCAAATTTATTAAAAAGTTTATGAAAAATACAAAATTTTATATATTTTTTTTATTTCTAATAATATTTTCTATTATTTTCCTTTCCAGTTCACTTAATGTTGATGCAAAAAGGAGAAAGAAAAGAGTCAAAACAGTAAATTTAATAATCAAAAATGAAGAAGTGAAAAAAGACTCCATTTTGGCTGATGGTGTAATATATCAAAATCTTTGGCTTGGCGATGGGAAGGATCACTTTTCTGTTCATTTACTAAAAGTAGCTATTCATAATGACAAAAATCAAGTTTTTATTGGGAAATCTGGAAATAATATTGCTGGATTGACTAATTTTTTGGATTATCTTGAATTAGAAAACCCAAACGAAGCAATTTATGGAATGGTAAATGGTAGCTTTTGGAGTGCATATAATACCCATCCAATCGGTTCTACATTTATTCAAGGCGAAATATTGGTAATGAATCAATATAAAAAATGGAGCTCATTATTTTTTGATAAGCATTGCACTCCTTATATTGATTATTTTGATATTTCTGGAACAATATTTTACAAAAATTATGAATTACCCATCAATTATACAAACAAAAGACGCGACTCACTTGGATTAGCCTATTACAATCATTTCTATGGTGATACTATTCCTTTTGTAAAAACAAGAAGCATCGAGAGAGCGATAGATTCTGCTTACAAGGAATGGTTTAAGGATATGGAAGAGTTTTTGACTGATGATGATACTGAACTTAAATTTGACACACTTTCTTATATCGAAGAAATCAAAGCATCACTCCGACAAAGCCAATTAGAAGCAAAAACTCGTAAATATCTGTGTGAATATCTTGAACATCCGATTGTTAACAAATCATATAAAGTAATTGTTAGAAAATATAGTGATAGCTTAATTGAAATTCCCAAAAATCATTGTGTGGTTTCGCTCGGGCTTGACTTTCCACCATTTATAAATCCACAAGTGGGAGACACAATTAGCGTACTTTTTCAAACTAATATTTATCAGAATATTGAGTTTTATTGTGGGCTTTCGGGCACTCCAAGTATAGCAAATGACGGAGTATATTTGAATAAAGCACAAAGCGAAGGAAGTACAGGCAGAAGATTTATTAATTCCCAACTTACACGAACGCTTGTTGGTTATGATAAAAATAAGGATACTTTGTACTTAATTGCTGTAGCAGGCACTAATTCAGCTAATAAACAATTCGGTGCAAATATGAAGGATTTAGAGAAGATTGCCAAGCATTTTAAAATGTATGATGCAATTAATTTAGATGGTGGAGGCTCTACAACTTTTGTTTTGGGCAAAAAAAATATAATTCGCTCTTCCAATCCCACAACTTCAAGGAAATTATCCGTTTTTCTTGGAGTAAAAAAGAGAAAATAATTTGAGAATTTGAGAATTAGAAAAATTTGAGAATGTCCGTTTGTCATTCTGAGCGAAGTGAAGAATCCATAATTAATTCGTAAATTTGAGAATGTTTCTTACAAAAATTTTACCTCATTGTAGGGGCGGAGCTTGCTTTGCCATGAAAATTCCCCTTCTCTGATCCCGACAGGGCGGGACAGGCGGGACAAGGGGTAGTCTCCAATAAAAAATCCCCCTCTTTGAGGGGGAATAAAAG
>DYLM01000103.1 GCA_020722095.1 Chloroherpeton thalassium | reverse complement strand
GAGGGGGAATAAAAGGGGGAGGTATAAATTAAATATCTACCCAATACCTAACACCCAATATTATGAATTCATTTCTCTTTTAAAAGCCTCAACTCCTTCTTTAACACCACTTTGCACCTGTGATGCTTTGTCTTTTGCATCTGTAATCAAGCCTTGGGCACGGTGCATTAATTCATCTGCTTGCTTGCGAGCGGAATCCACAATTGCTTGTGCTTTTTCTCTGCCTTGATTAATTATATTCTGTGCTGTATGATGTACATTATCGGAGGTTGCTGAAAAATAATCAGCAGCTTTGCCATATATTTCTGCTGATTTCTCTGTAATGTCTTTGCGTAATTCCACGCCTGGTTTTGGAGCGTATAGTAATGCTACTAAAGCACCCACAGCACCACCTACTAATGAGCCAATTACCATTCCTTTTAGGAAGTCGTTGTTGTGTTCGTTGTTCGACATAATTTCACCTTTTTTTTTAATTTTATAAATTTTATTTCAGATTAATATTTTTATACTCAATTTACTTGTACTAAATTACAGAAAAATTTTGTGATTGCAAAATTAATTCGCATAATTCACGCACAGCACCATTTCCGCCATTTGCTTTAGTCTTGAAATCAACATATTCCACTACACTATGCGAGCAGTCATTAGGTGCTACGGCGAGACCAGCAATTTTCATTGCTGAAATGTCGTTGATATCATCTCCGATGTATGCGATTTCATCGAGAGTTAAATTCAATTCTTCGGCAATTTGTCGTAAGTCTTGTTCTTTGTTCATCGAGCCCAAAACTAATTTGCTTATTTTAAGCTTTTTGGCTCGGGCAAGAACAATCTCCGTATTTTCTTGCGTTATTATGGCAGTTAAGAATCCATTGCGATGAAGTAAGTCAATTCCCATACCATCACGAGTGTTAAACCGCTTGAAAGATTCACCATTATTTGAATAATACATTCCAGCATCAGTTAAAGTGCCATCAACGTCCATTGCCAGCAATTTTATTTTTTTTAATTTATTTGTGAGTAAATCTTCCATTTATTTCTATTTCTTTGGTAATTTTGACGAATTGGAAAATGCAAAATTTTAATTTTTATGAAAGAATTCTTAAATATCACTTTCGCAATTCCTGAAGAATATTTTGAATTGGCTATAGCGGCTCTAATGGATTTTGAAACTCTTGGCATTCAGGAAGATTACGACAAGTTAATTGTTACTTTTGACAACAGCATTATAACTGATAATTTTATTCAGAACTTACTGGAGTCACTTTCTTCTATTTACACCGATACAAGAATTGTTAAGCAAGAAGTTGTTGCCGCCCAAAATTGGAATCGTGAATGGGAGGAAAACGTTCCTCTTGTAAAAATATCCGATAGAATTGACATATTGCCAGAATGGAAAAAGCAAGAATCTACCGCAGAAATTCCAATAATTATTAATCCCAAAATGAGCTTTGGCACCGGCCAACACGAAACTACAAGGTTAATTTCTCGGTTAATGGAAAAATATTGCAAAGCTGGTCAATTTTGGATTGATGCTGGCACAGGCACTGGAGTATTGGCGATTTTAGCTGTAAAATTAGGTGCTTCAAATGTATTTGCTTTCGACAATAACTTTTGGGCGATTGATAATGCTCGCGAAAATGTAATTTTGAACAATGTAGAAGACAAAGTTATTATTGAAGAATTAGACGTAGATTCAACTAATTTGCCCCCTGCAGATGGAATTGTTGCTAACCTATTCGCAAATTTATTGATTGAGAACTTTCCTAAATTTCACCAATCATTAGTCAACAGCAAAGGTATTTTATTGGTTTCGGGTGTGCTGAAATATCAACAAGATGAATTAATTGAAGCCGCCGAACTCAATGGCTTCAAATTATTAGAAATAATTACCGAAGAAGAATGGATATCCGTTGCTTTCCAGTGCAATTAATTAAAAAATATAATGCTATGAAAATTGCTGTTATCGATATAGGAACCAACTCTTTTATTTTAATGATAGCCAAAGTAACTGGTAATGAATTTGAAGTGCTTCACCAATATTTTGAAATTCCCCAACTTGGCGATAATTTGATGATTGATAATACAATTTCGCCCCAAGCAATAGATAATGCAATCATAGTGTTGAAAAAGTTCCGCGAAATCATTGAAAACGACAAAGTTGATGATGTTTTGCCTGTTGCTACTGCTGTACTAAGGCAAGCCGAGAATAGGAGGCAAGTTCAAAATATATTAAGTGAAATACTTGGTCACGAAATTAAAGTTATCAGCGGAGACGAAGAAGCCCGATTGAGCTATCTGGGTGCAATAAAAGCCAACCAAAATGCAAATGTAATCGACATTGGCGGGGGAAGCACCGAAGTTATTTCGGGTAAAGATGGAAATATCATCTATACCAAGTCAACCCCGATAGGAGCCGTCAAAATCCAACAAAGATTTTTCCCATATAATAAATATGATTTGGTTGCCATCAATCAAGCATTAGATTATATCAGATCATTTTTGTCAAATATTGATAAGGAAACAATTGAATTTACGAATGAATTGGTTGGTGTTGGTGGTACAATCACTACTTTAGCTCATATTCTTACGGGCAATAAGGTTTATAATCGCGATTTAATTCATAATTATCGCTTGGATTATCAAAGGAATTTGGATTTGTTTTCAGAATTGACCGCCTACTCGCCCGAGAAGTTAGCCGAGCAATTTGGAATAAACCCAAAACGTGCAAAAGTGCTGCCTGCGGGACAACTTATTTTAATTGCAATGCAAGAATTCTTTGAAAAGAAGCCTTTGCAAGTTAGCACTTATGGATTAAGATATGGAATTATAAAAAATTATATTCAGTAGCATTCTAATATGTTTTGTAGGTGTTGAGTATTGGGTATTGGGAGTTAGGTGTTGGGTAATTTTGTAGGTGGCTGTCTCATAAGTTAGATTTGCTATCATTCCCATGAAAGTGGGAATCCAATGTTAATTTGATAATTTGTATTGGTTTATCTGGTTTAGATGTCCTACATTTGCGAGATGTAGGACATCTGAAAAAGCATTCCTATTGATGTTAGCTATTCATCCGATGACTTGGAGTGATAGGATGAATATCGTACAACTTTCTGTCGATTTACATGTCAAAAACCTTGTTTTTTCTAATAACCTTAGTAGAAAAAAATAATCAAACGAAACATAAAAACCTTATTTCCTATTTTTTTTAAATTAAATATGAAAATAAGGTTTGAGGTCTAAAATGGGAATTATTTCTACTAAGGTTAATAATAATGATAAGGTTTTTGATTATATATAATTCACTCCTAACTCCCAACACCCAACTCCTCACTTTAGAAGAAAATGACTTATAAAACAGCCACAATTTATTGAAATTGCTTAATTTTGTAGTTTATATTTTTTAGGAAATAAAATTATGTTCAAAAAACTTTCATTATTAGCATTAATCGCTATTTTTGCTGTTGTTTTCTATTCTTGTGGTGATTCCAAAACAAGCAGCCAATATGCTGGAGAAAAAATCACTGAGAACAATCTCTATTCATTAGCTCAAAAGCTAACTGAAGAAAACAAAATGTCCCGCGAAGACATCCAACTTTTCACTGGTGCAATCAATCGCTTAGGCTTAAATGCCGACTCTATAGTTGGCAAAACTGTTGCAGAATTGATTTCAGCACAAGATGAATTTGCTAAACAACAAGAATTCAAACAAATGACTTCCATTTTAGCAAAAGCAGAAATTATTATAAATCATTCCATCAAATACATTGGCTTGAAACCATTGGACACTTTGGATAAAAGCTATGATTATTTAATATTTGAAATTACAAATAAGTCTGATAAAGATATTGCAAATTTAATGGGACAATTTAGATTTTTAGATGCTAATAACAATTTAGTTAAAGCCTATCCAATTGAATTAAAACAAATTCTCCCTGCAAACACTACTTTGAAAGTAAATGAAACTCGCCGTTTAGTTTATCCATTCTTCCACGATAAGAATAATCAAAGAGATGCAATCGTTCGTGCTGGCAATGGCTTGCAAGTAGTTTGGTTCCCAACCGAAATGATTTATTCCGACAATACAAAAATTTCATCAATTGTTAAATAAATTATTTTAACATATTCAAAAAAAATAGGTCGCTTATTCATAGACGACCTCTTTTGTTTATATCGTACGAATTTATTCGTGGGGGAATTTTGTGGCTGTCTCATATCTCTTCACGTGGTTACCTCATAAGTCCTAAATATTTGAAAATTGTCAGAGGCTGTCTCATAAGTTAGATTTGCTATCATTCCCACGAAAGTGGGAAGCTATAAATCCGCTCTGGCAGTGGATTCCCGTTTGCACGGGAATTACACTTGTGAAATATTTTGGACTTATGAGGCAGTCTCCCACTGCAAACTCTAACAAGAGGGGTTCAGGGGTGGTGTTTCGTGGGAATGACTGCAAAGCGGACTTATGAGAGAGCCTCTACAGCTGCTTGATATTTTTTTATTTTGTTGTTGATTATTTCGGCAATGCGCACTGCTTCGGTAGCTTCGTGAGCTGTTACAGTTATTGGCAAACCCTGCGTTACTGAACTGATGAAAGCGTTCTGCTCTTCTTGAATTGCGTTTATTTTGGGCACTTCTGGTTCTAAATGTATAATAGTTTTGGGATTTGGAATGTCCATTATTGCACCTAAATTTAATGCAAGAGAATAATCTTTAGCATCATCTGTATTATCTAATAATTTATACATTTCCACTTTTTGATTGCCAAAATCAATAGAAAAATATCCATCTTTCTGAAAAATTCTGAATTTCCTCATATTGTTTACAGAAATTCGTGAAGCTGTAAGATTGGCAACTGCTCCATTTTCAAATGTAATTCGTGCATTGGCAATATCTGTCGTTTTGGTAAGAATAGCAACTCCATTTGCTTCGATTTTTTTAACTTTGCTATTCATCAACCAAAGTAAAATATCAATATCGTGTATCATTAAATCGTGCACAACACTAACATCAATTGCTCGTGGTCGAAACTGACTTAAGCGATGAACTTCAATAAAAAGAGGATTGAGCTTGTGGTCTTTGAGTGCAAGTAAAGCT
Source organism: Chloroherpeton thalassium (assembly GCA_020722095.1). Taxonomy (GTDB): domain Bacteria; phylum Bacteroidota; class Ignavibacteria; order Kapaibacteriales; family UBA2268; genus GWF2-33-9. The sequence goes on along the minus strand of DYLM01000103.1, from coordinate 1,458 downwards.
GGATTGAACCTCTCAACGTGACCAACTTGAATCAAAAGATTATGCTTTTGTGCTAATTCAATTATTCTTTTGCTATTATTATAAGTATCTGCAATAGGTTTCTCGATAAAGCAATGAATGCCATTCTCAATTAGGATTTTGGAAATCTTATAATGAGTTTCAGTGTTCGAAGCAATTGTGCAAACATCACTTTGCGTGATTAATTCATCAATCGAATTGAACGCTTTGCAATCAAATTCTGCAGCTACTTGGTTTGCTCGAGCATTATCAATATCAAATACTCCTACTAATTCTACATCGGGATTTTGCGACCATAATCTTGTGTGAATTTTACCTAAATGACCAACGCCGATAACTGAGACTTTGACTTTTTTATTTATAGATTTCATAAATTTCTGAAAAATTGGAAAATGTAATTTTCGTAAAATCAAAATTATGAAATTTATGATTTTGGATGGGCATTTTTATATATTTCTTTGATTTTATCAATTGAAAAGTGCGTATAAATTTGAGTGGAACTTAGGCTACTATGCCCAAGCATTTCTCCGACAGAACGAATGTCTGCACCGTTATTCACTAAATGAGTGGCAAAAGTATGCCGTAAAGTATGTGGCGATTTCTGCTTTGTCTCGGTTATTCCCATCATAGCACGATGCACAATTTGGTATGCTTGCGAGTAAGGAAGTCGTTTTCCGTCTGGTTTAGTAAATAAATAGCTATCGGGCTTGTGGTTGCGAGTGGAATTTGAATACTTCTGTATAATATTTTTTGTATGTTCGCCAAAAGGTGTAATTCTTTCCTTTCCGCCTTTTCCAAGTATTTTAAATGTATTATAAGCAAAATTAATATCGCTATATTTTAAATTCAAGGCTTCACTAATTCGCAATCCCGAACCGTAAATTGTTTGAATTAAAAGTTTGGAAAGCAGTTGATCTAAATTATTTTCATCAAATTGATTTAATAGATTATCAACTTCATTTTCGGTTAGAAAATTTGGCAACTTTTTTGCTCTTTTGGGAGTGGATAGGCTTGACGCAATATTTTTCTCAATATACTCTTCCACAAAAAGGAATTTGAAGAATGATTTTATGGCAGATGTTTTAAGTCTGATAGAATTACGCTCAAAGCCACGATCTTGCAACCAACCCAAAAACGGGCGTAAATCTTCGAAATCAATTTGTTCAATTTCGGGTACAACTTGGTATTCTTCCAGAAAATATTCAGCAAAATTAGCAAGAGCATACTCGTAAGTTTGCTTGGTTTTTGGCGAGAAATTCTTCTGATTGATTAAATTCTCCAAAAAAATGCGACTTGCTAATTTTAAATCCATATTAATTTCGTTTTTTTATGAATTAAATCAAGCAAAAATCATTCCACTAAAAAATAAATGCACCAGTTGTTTTTGGAAAATATTAGATGTCTTTGTTAGCAGGAGAAGGGGGAGGCTCTGATAAAAAA
>DYLM01000217.1 GCA_020722095.1 Chloroherpeton thalassium | reverse complement strand
CAAAACACTTAATAATTTTTCCATTATTAAAAGTATCTAAAGCTACATCAGGAACATTATCTGCATCTGCAACTATTCTAAATTCAACATTAACATTTTCATTAAATTCATTTATTACATTTCGCAAAGTGGTATCATCAATTAAATTTGTAGAATCAAATCCTGAATTATATTTTTGAAGTGCTTCAAGTCCATTTCTAACATCTTGAACAGACATATTTGAAAAATCGCCATCTTGTACAGCTTTTTGTAAATTTGTAAGTGAATCCCAATCAGTTTGATTAAAATTATCTGGTTTTGTTTGCAAATCCAAACTTGTAATATCATCTGCTAACTCTGCTCCAAAACTTCCTTTTTCAAAAATATGATCAAATAAAACCCATGAATTAGGATTTGGTTTAACAAAAACAACACTATTATTTTTTATTGCTTCCCTTTGTTGTTCTGCAAGTTGTTCATCAATTCCATTTCCGCCGTCCTTTTGTTCGTTATAATAAGTGTTTCCATATATGTTTTTTCCATCTCTCTCTGGATCATAAACTTCCCCATTTCTATCTAATCCTTGTCTATTATATCCCAATGGATTAAATCCATCTGGACCAAATCCTTCACTATCTGTATAAAAACCATTGTTATCTTTTGTATAAATTGTTTCTGTTCCTGCGGAATCAACAACTCTCAAACTATTTCCATCATAACTATATCCAGTGTCTGCATCATATATCTCTCCATCTTGTCCTACCACTCCAACAAATCCATCTCCTTTCGTATCAGGTGCCGAATTTGGAGCTGTCCAATTTGCTTCAAAAATTATTTTATTATCATTATTTTTTGCTTGAGTTTTATCCAAATTCCAAAATCCTTCTATACCATTTGCTCCTGTAGTTGGTGTATCGTTAAATCCATCACCATTTGGATCAGAAAAATCTACCCCTTCGCCGAATGCATTTTTCTGAAAAATTATTTGATTAATATTATTAGGATTTCTTGCTTGAGTTTCACCCAAATTCCAAAATCCTTCTATACCATTTGCTCCTGTAGTTGGTGTATCGTTAAA
>DYLM01000102.1 GCA_020722095.1 Chloroherpeton thalassium | reverse complement strand
TATAAATTGTAATTTTATTTTTAGTTAAGACTAATAAGTATTTTGTTTATTGTTTTTCAAAGTTTGAATAAGGGAAAACTCTCCAATTTTCAAATTATAAATTATATTTTACTAATAATTTGAAATTCCTGCCCGGCTCGGGATATACTGATTTTATTCGAGATAAGTGATTTCTGTATTCTACATCAAATAAATTATCAATCGAAAAAGTGGCAGACAAAGTTGTTTCGCCAATTAATATTAACTTTTGCAAAAAGAAATTTGTTAGAAAGTAGCCTTCTGTTGCTTCTTCAAATTCATCTATTCGATTTTGTGCTGCTGCAATTTCGAAAGTTAAACCCGAAGTCCAATTTTTTAGGCGATATTTAACTTCAATATTTGACTTTAAAGGTGGGATTAATGGTAGCGGTGAAGAAGAGTCGAGCAATTCTCCAAAGGTATACGAAAGATTTGTATTGACAAAGATATTCTCAAGAATTGAAAATTCTAATTGTGCTTCCAGACCATAGATTAATGCTTCTACGCCTGTAGTAGCATAAATTGGTAAAATTTGTTGCACATTAATTTTTCCTGTATTTCTTGGAATAATATAATAACTATAATAATTATAATAATTTGTTAAGTATAATGAAAAATCTCCTTTTCGGAAATAAGAAAATATTTCTGCACCATATCCACTTTCGGTTTTCAAATTTGTATTGCCAATCTCGTAAGAATATGCTGCAAGGTGAGGTCCATCTGAATATAATTCTTCGATTGTTGGTATTCTTGATGTTTTGGATAAATTTATTCCAAGCGAAGTGTTGGTCGAGAATTCCCTTAATATTGATAGCGAAAACGAAAGTGCTTGAAAGTCACGTTTGCGGGCTTTATTATTCATTGCTTGCTTTTCTGCTGGATTGAAACTTGCAAATTCAGTTCTAATTGATGATTGAATTAGAAAATCATTCAAAGAAAATTCCTCAAATGAAAATACATTGAAATGATTTAGTACCGTTTCGGGAGTGAACACATATCCGCCTACCTGAAAATCCTTATTAAGATAGCCAAACCCAAAAGCACCATTTTCAAATAAATTATTTTTATTATGATTCAAAGTGGCATTAACCGCATAATCACGATACACAAATTCTGCCCCAACAGATTTATTACTTTCCCGCTCGATATGGTGATAATAATTTCTATTTATCGTGAAAATTAGATTATCAAGAAAAGGTTTGTGGAAATGGAAAATTGATTTAGAATAAGCCGAATTTTTGTGTATTTCAATATCTGCACCATTAGGATGTCCGCCAACAAATCCGCCCGGAATGCCATAATTATTATTATAATTTTCAAAATATAAATTTGAAACGATTGAATGAAATTTCATCAATCCTGCTATTGAATAATTGAATATCTCATTTTCAGTATTTTTTAGCAAACCTGATGGCACTGAAATATCGTCTGATTTATGGTATGAAATACCTCCGAAAATACCGAAATTGTTTATTGGCAACTTTGCCTGAACAAATCCAGAGTATCCAGAATTGACAGATTCCGAAAAGAGGCCTGAATTTAAACAAAAATGTTTAGGCAGTTTATTCGAATTGTTCAGAGCATCAATCGCCGCACTAAACGAATTTGAGGAATACATCAACACTTTTGGTCCGCGTATTAATTCCACTCTTTGCACAAGCATTGGATCTATCGTTAGCGAATGGTCGGGAGAGGTTGCCGACATATCGCTCACATTCAAGCCATTAGATAAAAACGAGATTTTGCTCCCGCTAAAACCACGAAAAACAGGTCGGGCAGGCGCCGGTCCCATCGAAGCCATTGCCAGCCCAACCTGATTTTTCAGTGTGATTGCTAAAGTATTTCCCAGTTTTTCTTGGATTTTACTGGGCGAAATTGAATATGCTTCGCTATTGATTTCATCAAATTTATTGTGGATTTCCGCTCCTACAATAATTTCGGGCAGATGCACAATTTTCGGGCGAAGTTTAATTGAAACAAAAGTGTAATTTATACTATCTAATAAAATAGAATAATTTTCATAGCCTTGTTTAGCAAAAATTAGCGGAAAATGATATGCAGGATCAATTCTTAACACAAACTCACCATCTGCGTTAGTCTTGCTTAATTCTTTATTTCGTTTATCGTAAATTTTTACATTTTCCAAAGGCGTATTATTTTCGATATCTTCTACTTTTCCGCTAATTTCAATATCCAATGCAAATGAACCTGTAATTGAAAAAAGCAAAAGTAATATGATATAAATTATCATCTTTTTCATATTAAACTTCGCCTATACTTTAATGAAATTTAAATAACGCTAATGAAAATTGGCATAAATTCCTTGTGAATAGAGCCATCGGAGCCGGCAATTTTGAATATGATTTTGGTAACTCCAACAGATAAGCCTTTCAACTGGAATGCCCAAGGTTCGTCCTCTCCAGCGGGGATTGCTTGGCATATTCCCGAATTCTCGAATTCGATGATTAATTGATGCCCAGCACCCGGCAAAAATTCTCTGTTTTGCTCGTCAAAGAATTTAATTTCAAAATGATCAGTGGTTTCTCCCGCTTTGATTGAAAATTGACCTTTCACTAATCCCGCACTTCCTTTTAATGGAGATTCGCTAATTAATGTACCATCTTCCTCAAAGTAAATGCGAGCCCCAACTGGCGCACCGTGCTGATTTGCTATATCTTTAACGACAACAGGTATCTTAATTGTTCTAAAATCTGAATGGTCTATGTGTAAAACTTGGAACTCAATATTAGTAGTTCCTACTTTTTTACCTTTTAAGTGGAACTCCCATTCTTGATTATCGTGGCGATAAACTTCTAACATCGAAGTATCTCCAATCACCCATCCTAATTTCTTGTCTTCATCAGTTGGAGCTGCAATTACATTGCTGTCTGCATCAAGGAATTTAATTTCGTAGTGGTCAGTAAGTCCAATAGGTACAACCAAAGTATCAGTAGATTTTAGATTAAAGTAGGTCAATATTCTTTGACCCATCGATTCAATTATCATACCATTTGCCTTGAAATGGTCTTCTTCGGGAGTTGTTGGATTTGTTTCCTCCGAGCAAGAGGAAAGCATTGCTAATACTAATAGCGATAGTAAAATATATTTTATTTTCATATTTTTCAAATTAATTTAAATTTATAAATAGTTAATTAAATAATTGCTTTTATACAAGCAAATAATAGTAGCTGTGTCATATGTCAGTTTTGCTATCATTTCCACGAAACACACCCCCTGACCCCCTCTTATTAGAGGGGGAATTGCAGTGGATTCCCGTTTGCACGGGAATGACAATTTTGTAATTATGAGACAGCCTCTGAGAAAGATATCTAATATCTTATTTTAATAAGATTATTTAAAGTTTAGTTAAATTTAATTAAATACAGATTTTGGTGGGGCGCGTGGGAATAAATTTTCGTATAATTTGGCTGATTTAAAAATTATAGGGTAGATAAATAAGTCAAAATTATTAAATTTAATTAAGATTATATTTAATTTTGTAATTATTGAATTTGGTGAAAATTTATCTATAAAATTTTGAATAGGGCAATCTTCTTTGGCTAAACCAGAATGATGATGCGGACTATCAATAATTTCATAAGGGAGATGCTGCTGATACAAGTTTGAATGAAAGTGAAAACTTGGAACTATCGAAAGTAAAAAAATATTGATAATCAGAGCATAAGCAATGATTTTTCTGATATTATTATCTTTCAATATAAGTTGTATTTTTTTCATTTGCACATAAATGACGAAAGGAAGTTGTGTATATTTTATGATAAATACATTAAGTATGGATTTTTTTGAATTTCGATAAATTAATTTGGAAATATTATGCAAAAAAATATATCAAAATGGTGGTTAATTTATTGAAATTTCTTAATTTTGTAGTCTTAATTAAAACAGAAATATAATATGGCACATCATAAGTCAGCCTTAAAGAGAATTAGACAATCGAGAAAAGCTCGAATTTACAATCGTCAAAACAAGAAATTGGTGAAATTTGCGGTTCGTGACGTTCGTTCTGCCAAAACTTACGAGGAAGCATTTGAAGCATTCCGTAAAGCTACAAGCATCTTGGATAGAGTTTCTGCTCACGGCGTAATTCACAAAAACAGCGCTGCAAATCAAAAGTCAAACTTGTCCAAAATCGTAAAGAAATTCGAAGCAAGTTTGAATTAATTCTTCTTTAAGTAGCTAAAAAATTAGTTGCACCCGTAGCTCAATTGGATAGAGCATCTGACTACGGATCAGAAGGTTTGGGGTTCGAGTCCCTTCGGGTGTACGATAAAATCCTTTATGCGGGAATGGTGAAATTGGCAGACACGCCATCTTGAGGGGGTGGTGCTCTTCGAGCATGGGGGTTCAAGTCCCCCTTCCCGCACCAGCCATTCTTGATAACTTATCCTAAATCAACAACTCTACTATTTTAAGAAATCATTGATTACTTGCTTTGATAAGTTTGAGTTGCCACTTTTTTGTATTAAGTATGAATTTGGGTTTATCTTCATTTCTTGGAACCATTTGCCCCATACTTTTTTAATCAAATCATATTCATTCCAAAAGTCTTTTGGTTGAACTTCCATTACTGCAACTTTTAAGTTAGGAAAGCTTTTATTGGGTTTTATTAAGCCTAAGTCTTGATTGTTGAATGTCTCTTCCCAATTTTTATCTCTTAGATTATTTAAAAATTTCATATCTGTACGGCGATTGCTCGATTCTACTTTTCCTTTGTAATCCTCAAAATACAAATAGCCATCAGTCAAAATGATTAGATAGTTCTTTGCATTTGGACTATTATCAAGCATTGACTCTAAATCCTCATTGAAAAACTTCCAAATATCCGCACCCGAATATTCTTCTGGAATTTTACTCGAAGATGCTTCTGCATATAATTTATCTATTTCATTATTTAGTAATGGGATAAATTCTTTTAAGATGAACTTGTAGTTATCTTTTTTGTCGCTTTTAAAATCAAATTGTAAAATGTTCTCGTATTGATCTTTATTTATTTTAGAATTTTTTTGTTCAGCAATTCTTATGGAAAACTTATCTTTAATCAAACTGAAATCCTTGTCGTGCTTAACTATTGTGTCTTTTATAGTTTTCAGATAGATTTCTACTATTGAACCAATCAGTTGCTTATCCAATTCAATTTGGTTCTGATTTAGAATTAATCTATCAGACAAATCTAATAAAATTATAACATTACGAGACATTATTTCTTTTTTGGGTTCAGGACCATTACCACCACAAGACAATGTTATAAATAAAAATATAATAATAGTTAATATTTTGCTCATTTTTCCTCTTAATTGATTGGTTGAAATTGAAATTTAAGATTCTTTAATAAAAGTATCATAGACATTTTTGCATTGCTCGAGAAGTTCTTTCTGGGTAATATTTTTCTCTCTCTCGAACACTTCATTGAAAAAATTAGTTATCCATTCACGCCAACCTTTATAAAATTCAGAGATAGATCTATCCAATTCATCTTTTGGAATATATTGATTATTTCTGATTTCTTCATCTTTCTTTACTTTTTCTGCTTGCAATTTTTTAATTTCTTGTGCCAGTTCTTCGGCTTTTCTCTTGCGATTCATCTCTTTATCACGATACTGTAAAACTGTATCTGAAAATGGATTTTTGGAAATTTCTTCAATATATGATTTTGAAGATTTGTAAGTAAAATGCCATAATACTGATAAAACAAATACAGGAATTGGACCAGTAAATATAACTATCCAAAAATTTGTATCAACAAGCAAATCAGGAGTGGCAATGCCTAATAGTTCATTTGCCTGAGCTATTCTTGTTCTTGTTGCATAAGCAATAATAAAATCTAAAAAAAATGTAAAAACAAGCAAAGCGACTAACGCAATTATGTTTTTTATACCATTTTTTCTGTTTTTATAAAATAAATCTGTCACAAAACTCATTGCAAGTGGGATAATGGCTAAAAATGAAGCAAGCCAATATTCACTTAGCAATATTTTGAATTCGCTGATTGGTGGGATTATCTTTGTTGTTGGAGGCGAAAATAAGTGCATAAAGAATATGCTGTAAATAAGGAATATGACAAGAGCCAAAATGATTGAAATAGACAATATAGAATAATAAGAAGCAGGATTAAATTTTTTAGTGCTGTTTTTTAGTGAATATTGACGTGCATCTTCTTCGTATTTAGATTTTTGAGTTCTGAATTCCTGTTCTTCTTTTCGTACATCATCAATCTTAGCTTGTAATTCAGAAATATTTTTTGCGATCAAATCATATTCATTCTTTAGTTTGGTTGCTAATGAATCAGGCCTTGCAACATAAGTAGGCTCCAAAATAAGTCCATTTTTAATTTGAGAAAAGAAAGACTGGAGCATATCTGGATTGCCGTGATGATTTTTGGCTTCACTAAAGCCTTTATCTTTAATAGTTTGGTCGGGCATTTTTTATTCTGGTATAATTTATTCCACAAAATTAAAGAAAATAAATGAAATGTCAAAATACTTTATCATAATTATAAAATTATCAGTGGTTTAATCAGTTTAAAGTTTATAAAGTTTACAAAGTTCGTAAAGTATAAAAAATCCCCCTCCGTGAGGG
>DYLM01000101.1 GCA_020722095.1 Chloroherpeton thalassium | reverse complement strand
TCAATTCATTTACTCAGAAAATTATTTATTATGAATGTGGAGTTCAAATTTCCTACGCAACTGCTGCAAATGTAGATTAATTCTATGTTTGCAGCTATGCGGAAAAGAGTGTTGACATCCCGTTTTATTCCGCCGCAGTGGGAATAAAAACAAAAATTAAAAATTTAAAAAACAATAAAAAAAGGTGTTTATATGAAAATAATGAATATATTTTCGAAAATTTTAATATTACTTGCTTTATTAATAATCTCAGCAAATTATACTTATGCAATAGATGAAACTTTATGTGATGATTTATGTCCAGGCTCCGAATGGTCTACTCCAATTTCTGAAGATGTGCAATATCCTGGAACTAACTGTACTCTAAGAATTACATATTCTTGGAGATGGAATGAATGCTTAGGTCAATGCGAATTTTTACTTAAAGAAGATGGAGGTATTAAGTTATTTCCTGCATCTTGCTCAACCTCAGTAAATCCAAAAGAAGTTTTGGAATTTGCAATGGAGTTTATTTCAACGAGAATTGGCATATATCCATCTGACCCAAGGTGTTATCCAAATTCAGAGGACAATACTCAAACTTTCAATTATTATCTAAAAGGCTGCTATCATTGGGTAGGATATTTAGACCCAATTTTGGGTTCTTATGCAAAATTAGAACCTTGTGAAAGCGTAGGATGTTGTATATATGTTGTAGTAATAGGTCTTGATGAAAATGGAAAGCTCATTTTGATAAATATGTCATCTAATGTTAATTCAGTTTGTACAGATCCAGACCCTGGCTGTTTTACGATTTGTGAAGAAGAATAGAAGGAGGAAATTATGAAAAATTTATTTAAAATATTTATAATGTTCTTTATTTTGACAACAATTTCATTTTCTCAGCAAATTACAAAATTTGAACCAGTTTATTATAGTCCTCATTATTCCCCAAATGGAATGTCATTTTATAGACCTATTGCATTTTTGGATTCAAATAACTATGTCTCAGTAGTAAATAATGTCAGAATAAGTGAAGATGAGGAAGAATTGAGAAAAAATAACGATTTCGGTATTTCTGTTGGTTCATTTATAATTAAGACAACTGACGGTGGATTTAATTGGTCTACAATCAAAAAAGATATACCGAAATTTAAAAGGACAGGAGAGGGTCCACTTTTGCCAATTGATGAGGCATTTGATTTACGTGGGATTGTATATCCAAACAAAAACACAATTGCTTATTATGGTGCTTTTCGTAAATATGATTCAATTAATCACTACATAGACCCTTGGTTAGCAAGAATTGTAACTTCTACCGATGGTGGTATCAGCTGGAGAGAACATTTCCATGGAAATCAAGTTGATGGCAGTTACTGCTTAGATTTAACAATGGTGAGTGATAAATTGGGTTACTGCTTTTTATCAAATTCTAAAATAGATGCCAAAAGTTATGATATTTATAAAACTGAGGATTTGTGGGAAAACACAAAGTTAATTTTAAGTATTCCAATAGTTAAGAATGCAGGTTCAATTGAAAGGAACATTTTCGTTAATAATGAAGGGTATCTGCAAATATACTATGATAAAAAGGTATACTTCAGTAATAATGATGGTGATAATTTTGATAGTCTTCAACTTGATTTTTCTTCATATACCGATAATAATGATTATTTTATCATAAAAGATATAAAGATGTTGAATAAGAATTCAGGTTATATTATGTTATACGATACGACTTATAATAAAGGAGACAGTTTGTTCAATAGGATATTTTATACTAATGATCATTTTGCCACTTATAATGAAGTAAAAATTGGCTTAAACCCAAAACGATTATTTGAAATTTCATCTTCAGATGAAAATAATATTATTCTACAAGGTATTTTTTATAAAGAAGGAAAAGAATTTCCGTTAATTCAAACCACAAATGGTGGAACAACATGGGATATTATTCATTTGCCTGTAAATGGTAATGACATAACATTAAATTATGCAGACTACATTAATAAAGATAATATTTTCATAGCTTGCACAATTAATGGTACAGATGATAAAACAGTTGGATGGAAAGGAGTTTATTTACGGAATTTTGGGAAAACCACCTTAGATGCTCCAATTCCAATTGTAAATAACAATCCTACAAGCAAAGTATTAGATACTACAAACGCTTTATTTACTTGGTCAAAAATAGATGGTGCAGATAGTTATAGAATCACTCTTCAAGGTGGTTTCAATCAATCTTCCCTGAAATTTCCTTATATGAAAATTGGCAATGCCCCTATAGAATTAAAAAGAGAAGATAAAATTTATATTGAAACTAAAGATACTTTTTTATTGGTGAAAAATCTGTGGCATAGGGCAAGTTATAAATTTTCAATTTCTGCTTTTGCAAATGCGAAAAGTGAAACTATTGAAAAACAACAGTCAGAAATAGTAACCTTAAGGGGTGTGTATAAACCAACAGGTTATTTATCTACCCCAAAGATTATCGAACCAGAGAGCACAATTAAGGTATTTAGTGATTCCTTAAAAATTGTATGGAATAAAGTAGATAGTGCAAAAGGATATGATATAGCTTTGTGTGCAATTCCTAACCTTTTCTTTTTGGGTTCGTTCTATCAGTTTGTTCAAACTGACTATAAGGATACAAGTTATGTTATAAAGCAACTGCAAAACAATACTGATTACAAATTTATTTTTGTGATTGGGGCTGTTAGTGATGATGATCATAGTTATTTCGTATATAAGGAATATTATAATTACGATCCAACCGGAGTTAAAGAATATGAAGTATCTGATTCGTATTTGTATCCCAATCCTGTTAATGATTTTGCAAAAGTGAAAATAGACAGTAAGTTTAGTGGCTTAGTAAATGTGTCAATAATGGATATGCAAGGGAATAGCGAGTACTTAGGCAATTATAACTTAGTTGAAACAAATCACTTTGTGGAACTTAACTTATCCAAATACGCACGTGGACTATATTCATTGCTGCTTGATTACGGCACAAGCCGCGAAGTTGTCAAGATGATAAAAGAATAAATTTTATCAGAGAGGCTGTCTCATTACAATGGTACAGCCTTTTATAATATTGCAAAAAATGAATTTTTATTGTTGTATTTTTGGGATAAGATTTGGTAATAATAGAAATTCTGGTGTTTGCTGGGGAAAAAAATTGTATTTTTTTTATAATATTTAATATATTTCCAAAAAAAAAGACTGACTTATGAGACAGCAACCTACTAATTTGGATGTTTTTATCAGAACCTCTCCCGGACCCTCTCACAGAGATGGAATATAAATTTATTTTAATTTTTTCAAATTCTCAAATTGATTTTCATTTCTCAATAATAACCGTCACTGGTCCATTGTTGATTAGCTCAATATCCATCATTGCACCAAAAATGCCAGAAACTATTTTTATTCCCGGGTATTTAGTTTGCATAAATTTCACAAAATTATCGTAATAAGATCTGGCTAATTCGGGGGGCATCGCATCTGTATAGCTTGGACGGAAACCTTTGTGGGCATCACCGTAAAGAGTGAAGTTTGAAACAAGCATAATTTCGCCTTCAATGTCCGAAACAGATAAATTCATCTTTCCTTCGGCATCATTGAAGATACGCAAATTGACTAATTTATTGCCAATCCACTCGAAAACACTTTCTTTATCATCAGTTTTAATACCGACCAGTGCTAAAATGCCACGATTGATGGAGCAATGCTCTGCCCCATCAATCGTAAGCGTTGCGGATTTGACTCGTTGAACAACAATCTTCATTGTCAAATAATAAGTATAAATATTATTAAATTACATTTGTAATTTCTTAACTGCTTCGGAAGTGGCATCTAAAATTGGCTGAACAGAAATTGGATTGCCAACAGCACCATTCATCCAAATATTTGGTATTAAACGACCTTGTGAAAGCATTCTAACCATTTCATTTGCAATATTCTTACCTTTCACATAATCTTCAATTTGGAATTCAACAATATGACCAATAGGATATGCGGGCAAATAAAGTGGGTAATCAATCATATGCGAATAAATTCCCAAAATTGGTTCGTCTTTCATACCAAACACAGGAGCAAAATATTTATTCCATACTTCTTTAGCGATAGTTGCCACTTGTTTGCCTAATTCCTCGGGGGTCGCATTTGGATTTTCGTACATCCAATTCCAAACTTTCATATCTACAAGCGACACGCCCATAATTTCGTACATCGACCAGAATGAATCTAATGTTTTTAATTCTTCGGCATTCGGTGTATTCGACTTGATGCCTAATAAATCTAAATCGCGAGCTTGGAAAATAAATGCCCAAGTTTCAGTGAAGCCCGTATTTGGCACACCTTTCATTGAGTAATAATCCACATCGTGAAGTGTGATAGTTTGTTCAGTATTATGACCAAATTCGTGCACAGCAATATTATAGCCTTTATAGTCCATTCCACCAGCAGGAATGCGTGTACGTAATCTTGATTTTTGAGTTTTCATTTCGGCACCCCAAGCATGACCAGCACCACGAGCAGCATCAACTTGCACTTTGGAAGCAATAAAGTTTGCTTTTTCGGGAGTGAAACCTAACTTTTTAAGAATATTTGGCAAATCATTTTCAAATGCAGTTGTGTTTGGATATTTTTTCTTGGTAATTTTGCTTAATTCATCTTGATCAAGGCTACTGCGTGATTTAAATCCATCATACCAAATATCAAAAGGTTGCAATGGGCGACCCAATCTTTTGGCAATCAATTCGCCAACTTGTTTAGCAACAGGAGAACTAATCAATTTTACGAACAATTCTTCTACTTGCTTTTCGGGAATTTCCAAACTCAACTCAAATGTTCTTGCCATTGCAGTTGGATAAGCAGGATTGTATTTATCAATTTCCAATTGTGCTTTATAGTTATTTTGCAACATTTTATAGCGAGTGAATGGCTCGGAGGAGAATTTTACTTCCTTGCCTTTATTGTATAATTTATTGGTTGTTGGATTCCATTGGAAATCATTTTTGTTTATTACTTCTTCGGGAATAGTTTGGTAAATAATATGTTTCATAACATTATAGAGCATAATTTGGTGTTGCAACCCATCTGCCTTTGAATATTGTGATTTAATTTCATCGCGTAAATTCCAATGCGAAATCAATTTCATATCTGCAGGGAAATAAGTTTTCATTTGGTCATCAACCAAATTGCCAGCAAAAATATTATAATTGGAAATGTAATTATCAGCAGTTGTTAAAGCATTTGAAACATTTTGAATAATATCAGCAGGAACGCGCGAAGTGAACATATCACCAATACGAGCAAAAGCCCATTGCTTGCGAGTCCAATTCTTGCCTAATTCAGTTTTTTCTTCGAGTGAATAGAATGGGAAATTCAACTTAATGATAAATGCAATTTTGCTTGTAAAAAGGTCATCAGCCAAGTGAGCACCTGGATCGTAAGCACCAAAAAGCATATCCAAATTGGTTAATTCACCTTTGTCTAAGTGCATTTTATCCTTTAAATCCAAGTTTAGTGCATTCAAATTGCCATTCATTGATTCGAAATAAAAGAGCAAACTATTGAACATTTCATCTAATTTCGTCGAATCTGCAACAAAATTTTCTAAACAAAATTCTTCGAATTCTTTTGGAGTTCCATCTGTCTCGAACCACAAACCTGCAGTTTGAAAGATTGCTTTTTCAATTCTTTCTTTGTCAGCATTTGGATATTTTTGAGTAATTGAGGAAATAACATTCTCGATAGTAGCTTTGTCGATGTTCGACACGTTATCTTGTGTGGCTTTCATTGTCTCTCCGTTTTGTTTAGCACAGGAAATTAGACTAATAGATACAAAAATCACCAAAAGTATCAACATAATACTTTTGGTGGCAGAAAACATAAACTTCATAATTTTACCGATTAAATAATACAAAATTAATTAAGTGCAAAATTAACAAAGTTTTCACAAACTATTGAAATAAGGGAAGATATTAATAAATATTTTGAATAACATTACCGAAAAACATAGAAAATAATATCATTTGGCAAGTCACTGACAGCAGTATATTCACTTGTTTCATCGCCAGTTAAAGCCGGATTATTCCTTTTTGTAAAATTCCAACCTTTTTGAACGGATAAATTGAATTTATCGCCTGAAACACTATTTGTACCAGATATAGTTCCTGCCCCTGTAAAGCAATACAATTCATACAATACTTCTGGTGCGGAATAATCGTTATCTTTGAAAGTATAGAAAAATACTGGGCTGTCAATTTTAACTCCATCTTCTACCTCTTCTACCCATCCAAGTAATGGAGCAATTGTCATTTTTACATTATTAGGATTATTGTTTATTCCGTAAAAAGAGGGACTTGCGAAGAAGTCATTACTCAATTTGTCGGGGAAAGTAATCGAAAAAGAACCATCAGCATTTATCTTAGTTTTGGCAATTGTATCCGAAACGCTATAAAGAAAATTAAGCATTAGCTCACCTTTATTCCAGTCAACTAAATGTTTGGCTAAATGTCCTGTTGACCAATCTGAAACCATAACTTTAAATTTACCAGTAATTGTTTTAGAAGGAATTGAAACATAATCCGTATTATTGTTGTTGTTGTCGTCGTCCGGATTGCTTGAATTATCGGAGCAAGAAAGGCTAAACAAAGATATAGCCATAGCGAGTAGGAAAAATTTTACTATTTTCATTTTGTTTAAATTTAATTGGTTAAAAAAGAATAAAAAATTAAGAATAATTT
>DYLM01000100.1 GCA_020722095.1 Chloroherpeton thalassium | reverse complement strand
TTTGGATAAAAACTAAACCATTTTTGGATAAAAACTAAACCATTTTTGGATAAAATGATTTTAAAACCAAAAATACTTAAAAGATTGATATTAAATTTATTTGGATAGAATGCAGAAAATATTGAGAAAGAATCCCTGTTTAAAACTAAAATTGGATGAAATTTTACATAATTTGGATTTAATAATTATCCAAAAAATTTAGACTTCGTAGTAGGATGTCTCTTAGATCAAGAATTGGATACGGAGGGATAAAAACACAAAATAAAGTATTATGTAATTGAGCTTAATCCAAAAAATGTAACTAAATAACCAATATTTTTCCAACTTTATCCAAAAATAATATTATAGGGGGAATGAATGAAATGGAATGTTACCTTTGTAAATTTTATACAAAAAAATTTTGTACAAAATTGGACAGATTCGTAAACAGAGAATCCAAAAAATGTAATGGATTTATCCTAAATACAACCATAATTTGTATTAATAATCAATATTTCTTAGATACAGAAGCTTGTATAGCAAGACAAAAAACTCATAAATGTAAATGTAAATGCAAAACAGGTACACTAATCAGGCAGTTTATTGAACAAGGTAAACACAAAGCCATAATAAAAAGGAGAAAATCATGTCGAGAAACACAGCAGCAGCCGAAAACCTCAGCAATGCCTATAACATCCTTTATGGAAACGCCTTCATTGAATTTTCAGAAATCAAATATGACTACCAAGCCTTCAATCAAGAAAAAGCAGTTCTCGAACGAGACAAATTCGAAAAAGGTCTTACCAAAGAGGCAAAGGAAGTGATTGATATTATTATAAATTGTCCGAATGAATTATTGGAAAATGTTGACAAAGGGGGATTATCTTGGAATAAATTTGTTAAGTTTCTTTACACCAAAGGTTGGACAGACTATCGTCTTAGAAAAATAAACAAGGAAATCAAAAGCTTTCTTAATTGGAGGAATAATGAATAAATTAATTAGGGTTGAAAAATTGGATGCTATTATGTCCAAAATAAGTATAGATGATTGGAAGGCAATCGAACCCTGTCTTTCTTACAAATCTTTTTATTACAGACAAACAAGATTTCATAAGGAACGCGTTGATTACATTAAGAAATGTCTCATTTATCAAAAAGGAAGGTTTGTCTATTTTTATTCCGGGTATTTGCCAAGAATAAAAAATTATTTGGAATCGAGACACAAAGAATTACAGATATATGAAGAAGAACCCATTGATTTTTCCTTCAATTCCAAAAAAGCGGTAAACTTATTCAAAAGACATGGTATCCAATTAAGGGATTATCAAATTGAATTGATTGAAACCGGTCTGTCCAATCGAAATGGAATTATAAAAGCAGTTACAGGAACAGGAAAATCTTATATCATTCTAGGCATGATTGAAAGCATATTGGATACAAATAACTTTCTTATTTTATGCCATAATTCTTCTGTAGTTACACAGCTTTATAATCAGGTGAAAACATTCTTTAGAAAAAAAACATGTTTAAAATTCACAGGAGACACATCAGTTGAATTAAAACAAAAAGATTTCGATCAAAATATCATAATTGCAACTATCCAATCCTTCGTAAAAGTTCCACCGGAGTTTTACATTGATTATTTCTTTGCTGTTTTTGTTGACGAGGCGCATAGAGTTAGTTCAATTGATGGTCAATATGGTTTTGTTTTATCCAAAATGCTTGCACCCATTAGAATTGGATTCACTTCCACACCGCCGGAACAAGATGAAGCAAAATTTGCCTATGAGGGCTTGTTAGGGCCAATCATAGGGGAATTGCCCATGGAAGAAGCCATTGATAAGGGTATTATTGCAAAACCTGTTATAAAGCTTATCAAGGCCAAATTCCCACCCCATCTAAAAGAGCTCAGAGACTATTACAAAGTATATTATGAAGGTATTGTATCCAACGAAAGCAGAAATCATCAGATTTTGGACATAGTGCAAAAAATAATCGATTCTAATCAAACTGTTTTAGTCTTTATAAATAAAATAGAGCATGGGGAAAATTTAGCAAAGATTGCTTTTGAAAGACATATTGATCTAGTGTTTATTCAAGGTTCTTCATCCAACGATATTAGGGAAAGGGTAAAAAGGGAATTAAATGCAGGAGTTATAAAAGCTGTTATTTGCACAACTGTTTGGAAAGAAGGCGTTGATATCCCTAATCTGCAAAATATCATAAATGCAGGAGGAGGAAAGTCTGAAATAACAGTTTTACAGTCAATTGGACGTGGTCTAAGAAAAACTTTGGAAAAAGAAACCGTAACGATTTATGATTTTTTTGATTTAGGTCATTATTATCTTGTTCTTCATTCAGGTGAACGCATAAGTATTTATTTCGAACAGGAATGGCTATGATAAATCTTAGCTCAATCGATATTATCGAATATTTGGATACAGTAGGAATTCAATACACAATGCACGGGAAAAATGTTTCACAAAATTGGATAGGTATTCAATGCCCCTTTTGTGACGATAAATCGAATCACCTTGGCATTAACATTAAAAGCAAAGCTTTTTCCTGTTTTAAATGTGGCACCAAAGGAAATATAATTAAATTAGTGCAAGAACTTGAACATATAAATTGGATACAGGCATTAAATAATTTACAACAGTTCTCAAAAACAGTTATCCAATTCAACGAAAAGATTACTGCTGTATCCAATTCCTTTCCAAAGATGAATAAACTTGGTAAAGTTCATAAGGAATACTTATCCAACAGGGGACTTGATCCTGATTTTATGGAAAAAAAATACGCTCTAAAATCAGGAGCAAATTTCACAAAATATCAAACAAGGTTAATTATTCCTTTTTTTGAAAAAAAGAGAATGATCTCATTTACAAGCAGAGACGTGTCCAATTCTATTGAACCAAAATATTTACATCCATCAAGAGATGAGGTTATCTTGGTTCCAAAAGACTTAATATTCAATATTGATTCGGTAAAGAATTCTTGTATTGTAACAGAAGGTTGTTTTGATGTATTTAAAATTGGAGACGGAGCAGTTGCTTTATCTGGAACGAAATACACACAAAGGCAAGTTTCTTTGCTCTCCAATATTGAACGAGTTTTTATTTTGTTTGACCCTGAACCTATGGCACAAAAACAAGCAGGTAGATTATGTAAAGAATTATCATTTCTGACACACTCAGAGGTTATTTTACTTGATATTGATCGTGATCCGGGAGATATGACGGCTTCGGAAGTAAAAGAGCTTAGAAAGGAACTTGGGTTATGAAATGGTTTCTATCAAAAACAGAAGGTAATTTCCTGAAAAACAAATATTGGATAGGTTTCCAAAATTTAAAGACTCACGTAAAATTTCAAAGAAAGAATTGGATAGATGGAGGGAAGCATGCGATTCAAAAAGCAAGCCATCAATTTAAAGTATAACCCAGCTTTGGTAAAAAATAATTTATTGCAGATTTTAATTAAGAATAAATTTGGAACCCAAGCAAAATTTGCAAAAAAATTAAAACTATCACAAACTATGGTGAGCAGACTTGTTCACGGTTATGTTCCGAACGTAATGTTTGCTTTGAAATTATCCAAATTATTTCAAATCAAAATAGAGGAACTATTCAATGGCATATCTTATTCAACGAAAAGGGATTCTAAGAAGAAAGTTGAACAAGGGAATTCAAATAACCCTGGAAAAAGAAAAACACAAAAAGAAAATGAAAAGGCTGGAGGAACAAAAACAAAAATTGGATAAGATCAAAAATAGTAAGATGTATCCAATTTTTGAATCTTTCTATGATGGAATTATAAAACCAGCACAAACAACAAAAGGGTTTTATTGGGAATTAAGATCGTTTGATTCAATGGTCCGTAAGCTCAGGATGGCATTAACAGGCAGATTATTTGATACAACAAACACACCGGAAGAATTTCAAAGCCTATTAGGCGAGAAATTCACTATTGACGACATAATGAAAGCGATTGAAATACATAAACTTGCTTTGCAGAAACAATATTATCCAAAAAATAAAAAGATAATGAAAATTCATTTAGATTCCTTTATTCTAAATGAATTTTCAAAATCATACATGACAACAAGTTTTTTGTCGTATTGGACACTATTTGATCCAAAAATGGTGGTTGAACGAATCAATTCAAACAAAACACAATTATTGGATACATTGATATTGAAATATAAAGAAGATATACCTATCCAAAAACAGAATAAAATACTTAAAACCCTTGAATTGATAGAGGAAGACATACTAAGTCTCAAAACGAGTATTATATATCCAACAACACTTGAAAAATTCTTTGAAGATTATCTTAAAGAATTTGGATTATACCCTTCAGATATTGCAACCTATGATTTCAGGAAAAGATTCGTACAAAACTATAGGGAAAGATTCACAATATGAAAATAAACAGACTGAAATTGGATACGTCAGTTGAAAAAAGAATCCTTGCTGGTTTAATGGTTTCTAAAGATTTTTTGGATAAGGTCTATCCAATTTTGAATTTAAATTATTTTGAAACTCCACATATGAAATCTTTAGTACAACTTGCATCCAAATTTTATGAAACATATTCACAACCACCTTTAGATCATATCAAAGAAATGGTTCTTGGAGAATTTCATGATAATGAATCATTGGAACCTATGTTAAAAATTATAGAAGATATTTTAGCTTTGTACAAAACAGGGAATTTTAACATCGATTACATGGTGGATCAAGCTATTGCGTTTTTTAAAAGAAAAGAATTGGAAATAATAATATCCAACACACAAATATTATTGGATAGGGGAGAAACAGAAAAAGCAGAAAGAGAAATATCGTCGTTCCATAAGATAATAAAGCCAACTTTTGAAGAATCCGATTTTATTTTTTCAGACTCAGCAATAATGTCGATCAATAATATTACGGATGATGATTGCTTGCTGAAAATGCCAAAGGACTTTGGCAACTTTATAGGAGGATTAAATAGAGGGTGGCTTGTTGGTATCTCAGGGCCGTTTAAGAGAGGCAAAAGCTGGTTATTGAATGAGTTTGCTGCTATTGCCTCTCTTTCCGGTTTGAGAGTGGCTTATTTCTCTTTAGAAATGGGGGCAGTCGACGTAAGAAAAAGAATTTACCAACGATTGACTGGAACATCCGATAATTCTGGCATTATCCAATTTCCTTGTTTCGACTGCCAAAAGAATCAAAAAGGCTCATGTACAAAGGATATCAGAACAAATAAATATAGGTTCCCTGGAGCATTTAATACCAAATCCAAATATAAAGCTTGTTCAGCATGTAAAAACATTGTAGAAGAAAGGGGTGATTACGAATTATGTGTTTGGTTTGAAAATATTGAAGTCCCACAAATCTCCACCGCTATTGTCCACGAAGCAATAATCGCTTTGAAAAAAATTGGAAAAGCAAATATCTGGTTAAAAACAAAACCAAGATTTTCTGCTTCTGTTGGAGATATTGAAGCAGATTTAGATGGGTTGGAAATATCCAATAATTTTATTCCTGATGTTATTATAGTCGATTATGCCGACATTCTTCAAGCAGATGATAAATCTTTGACTGGTGTCCAAAAGGAAGATGAAGTCTGGATGACACTAGCAAGAATGGCTACAAAAAGAAATGCTCTTGTTATCACAGCAACACAATTAAATAAAGATTCCTTGGCTGCCAAGCAGATTAGCGCATCACACACAGCGCGTTGGATAGGGAAATTGGGCCATGTTGACGCAATGTTTGCACTGAACCAAACCCCTGAAGAAAAATTGATTGGTGTAATGCGTATATCTATTTTAGAGCATAGGCACAAGCATTTTATTGAAACTCAAAATTGTTATTTGCTGCAAAATTTATATGTAGGGCAGCCACATTTGGATTCATATATGGAGGAAATAAAACCATGAGACAAATCAAGCCATTTATTTACTTTGGCGCAAAAAAAGTAACAGATATCGGAATAAATTGGAACTTTGCTGAAAGCTATGAACACGTCAAGAATGTTGTAGTAGATTATCCAATTTCAAAATTCAAAAAAAAAGGATTATATATTTTTGGAAACGCAATATATCCACCAATTATTTCAAATAAAGTTCTTGGGTACATTCTTTGGTATAATAAGTCTAATTTTCTTGGAAAAGAATCTATATCAGCTTTTAATGGGCTTAATTGTGAATTAGTTTTTGAAATATCCAAACAAGATCAGTTTCAAAATGCTGTTGATGATGCTCATGCTATTGTTCTTGAAGGATATGTCGATAAAGTGACACTGTTATTTAATTCAGCAAATGCATTCGATAAAAAAATGGTACGAAGCGCAGCAGTTGATGATTTTCAGCTTGTTATAAAAAGTTCCCCTGGGAAAAATTATCAAAATTGTCCCACCGACTTTATCGGAAACTGTAGTATAATTTAATTGAAGTCAACGAGTAGTAAAAACAAAATAATTCAAGAAAGGGAACGAAATGAAACCAATTAATGAAATAAGTTTAATAGAAATGCGGGGAGTAATCAGGGATTTGAATGTTGCTTTAACCAAGCAAGGTCAGCACAGAATCAAAATTACCGGTGAAATAAGTGATGTGTTGCAGGGGTTTACTGAGGCTGTTGAAAACTTTTCGGATCAAGAAAACCTGCCTGAGTCTGTTATTGATTTTTACAATGATTTATACGAAGACGAACAAGAATTGGATACAGAAAACGAACAAGAATTGGATACAGAAAACGAACAAGAATT
>DYLM01000216.1 GCA_020722095.1 Chloroherpeton thalassium | reverse complement strand
TATTAAAATTAATTTTATTGTCAAAATCTAAAATTATTTCATTAAATTTTTCTAAGATTTCATCACTTGGAATTAATAATTTAAATCTTGAAAAGCCATCATAATTTAATACCTGCCTAACTGAACCATTAGCAAACTTCTCTACATGTCTATTAAAATCTTTAGATTTCAAGATATATTCAAGATATCTATCTATTTTTTCATTTGGTCTAAAAACTATATAAACAGGACTAACAGCACCTAAAACATTATTATTGTTTCTTCCAATAGATCCAATATTTATTCTAGCTGGATTATATGCAAAATCTCCAGGCTCACAAATGATATATTTTTCAAGTGTTTTACTAAAAACTTGTTTTGTAAAATAATCTTCAGATAGTACTAAATTTCCAGTATTTACAGCAGATAAAACCTGTCTATTCTCTTGATTTTTAACTCTTTCGGTTATTTGCTTTCCAACTTCCCCCAGCCTTCCCACCTTCCACCCCTCCGGAATTTTGCCAAGTTCGGAATCAATCATTTTTCCGGTTGCGCCGGGAAAATTAAACTTTACAAACCACTCCTTAAAAATCGCCTGCGCGATGGCTTCCAATGTTTTATTTTGCTCGCGCAAAAGCTCAATCTTATCATCCAAAGACGACAACACCGCCGCAATCGCGCGTTGTTCGGGGAGAGGGGGTAATAATAATTGAATACCTTTTAAATCTGAAATTACGATTTGAGACTGAGCAGAGCCACTGTCTAAATAGCGCAAATTATTTAACAAAAATTTATAATAAAAATATTTTTTATAAGCTGTACCCTGATCTAATTTAATTATTATTGATAGATTGGTTACATAAGACTTTTTTGGACTTATTTTGACATCACCAGTACCGCCAACACCTCTCGCCACCACAATTAAATCTTCATTAGAATTAAATTCATCATAATAACCAGAAACTTGATAACCACTATAAACCGGGTATTTTCCATTCACCTTCAGTTTTGATTTATCAGGCATTTTACCATAACAAAAATTCGCCACTTCTCCCAGTGTCGTCATTTTCCACCCCTTTGGAATTGTCGTTGTTTGATC
>DYLM01000099.1 GCA_020722095.1 Chloroherpeton thalassium | reverse complement strand
TCAACTTTTGGTTCTTCGGGAACAACTTCCACCACAGGAGCGGGCTCTTCTAATTTGGTTTTCTTGGAAGTTTTTGCTTTTTTGTTTTGCGGAATTACACTTTCATCAATAGTCAAAATTGGAGTTTCAGGTTCCAAAACTACTTTTTTCTTCTTTGATTTATTAGGTTTTTCCTCAACAATAATAGGAGGATTATCGTTAATATTCTCGATTTCTTTTACTTTGTTCTTTGCCATAACAAATCTCCAATTTTATACTAAATTTTATTAACAAATATATGAATTTTTAAGTCAAGAAAGTCTATTTCTGTAAAATTACTAAATTTTTCTTTATATTCAAGCGATATTGCAAGAGTTTCTGAAAGAATATAATCTTTTTGACTCTCGAGAGCCGATTTTATCTTATCATCAGCATTAAATTCAATTTCAATTCTATCAGTAACTTCATATCCATTATCTTTTCTGATATTTTGAATTTTGCTTACAAATTCGCGTGCAATGCCTTCATTTCGCAATTCATCATTAAGCGATGTATCTAATGCAACTGTGATTTCGCCTTCGCGTGCAACAAGCCAACCTTCAATATCTTCACTATAAATTTCCAAATCCTCCAAAGTGAAATTGAACTGCTCGCCTTTATAATTTAGTTCCAAATTGCCATTTCGTTCTAATTCAATTATCTGTACATTATTCAAATTTAAAATTGCATCGGCAGCAAGTTTCATCAATTTGCCATACTTTTTGCCCATTACCTTAAAGTTTGCTTTTGCCTTTCTTTTGATTACTTCGGAATTATTTTCATCAATAAATTCGATTGATTTTATATTTAATTCTTCTAAAATAATATCTTTAAATTCCATTATATTGCGTCTTTCTGCTGGCGAATCTATTGGAATTAAAATTCGTTGTAAGGGTTGGCGAACCCTAATTCTTGCTTTCTCGCGTAATGAACGTGCAAGATAAACAATTTTTTGCACTGTTGCCATTTTATGTTCAAGGTCTTGGTTTATTAAATCTTCTCTGATTTCTGGATACGATTCCAAATGAACGGATATTGGATCATTATCATTACGCAATTTTTGATACAAATCCTCTGAAATAAATGGTGCTGCCGAAGATGATAATATTGCTAATTGCTTTAAAATAAAGTACAAAGTTTGGTAAGCAGCAATTTTTTCATCATCATTTTCACCTTTCCAAAATCTTCTGCGATTGCGGCGAATATACCAATTAGAAAGCTCGTATATTACGAAATCTTGAATAGCACGATGTGCTTTTG
The DNA here is from genome assembly GCA_020722095.1 of Chloroherpeton thalassium. GTDB lineage: Bacteria > Bacteroidota > Ignavibacteria > Kapaibacteriales > UBA2268 > GWF2-33-9. The sequence continues at coordinate 5,503 of DYLM01000099.1, read as the reverse complement.
TCAGTTCATATTCATTCATAAATTTTGCATAATCTCGTATTAATGAATACATTCTGGAGATGATCCATTGGTCGATAATAGGTCGTTTATCAAAATCTATCTGTTCTGCTTCTGTATTAAAATTATCAATATTTGCATATAAGGCAAAGAACGAATAAGTATTTGTTAGCGAACGCAGAAAATCAGAAATGACTGTCTTTGCTATGTCATCAGTATTAAATAATGTCGGTTTCCAAGGTGGATTATTAACAAACAAATACCAACGAACAGCATCAGCTCCATATTTCTCCATCACTTCGTAAGGATTGATAGTATTTCCTTTGGATTTACTCATCTTCACCCCCTTGCTGTCCAAAATTAATTCATTAACAACAATGTTTTTGAATGCTGGTTTGCCAAATAATGCAGCAGAAATATTATGTAATGTATAGAACCAGCCACGAGTTTGGTCAACTCCTTCGGCGATAAAATCAGCAGGAAATTGCTTTTCGAATAACTCTTTATTTTCAAATGGATAATGGAATTGGGCAAATGGCATTGAACCCGAATCAAACCATACATCAATCACTTCGTGTGTTCTGCGGTATGTTGTCCCATTTTTAATAAATATCACATTATCCACAAATGGTTTGTGCAAATCAATTTCAAAATTGCCTTCTTTGATAGGCACCCTTGTGCCGTCATTATATTCGTAAATTCCTTCTGAAAGCTCTGCAATAGAGCCAATTGCAAAATAATCTTCTTTGTCATGTTCATTTACCCAAATTGGCAAAGGAGTTCCCCAATATCTATCACGCGACAAAGACCAATCCTTAACTTCCTCTAACCAATTACCAAATCTACCTTCTCCAATTTCTTTTGGCTGCCAATTAATTTCTTTATTCAACTTAATCATTTCGTCCTTGTATGCGGGCGACTTGATAAACCAAGACTCGCGAGCATAATACATAATTGGATTACCTGTACGCCAGCAATGTGGGTAGCTGTGTTTGTAATCCATTGTGGCACGGTATACTTTATCCAAACCCTTCAAGTACTTGATTATATCCTTGTCCGCACCTTCCTCCACTCTATCGGTATAAGTGAAAGTTTTGATTGCCCGACCAGCAAATTCTCCCATATCTTCGGTAAAGTGTCCGTTTGGTGTTACAGGTTGTAAGAAAGGAATATTATATTTAAGCGACATTTGATAATCGTCTTCGCCAAAAGCAGGAGCTAAATGAACAATACCCGAACCATCTTCGGTGGATACGAAATCGCCCGCCAATATACTCAATGCATCTGGATATTGCTCATTATCAATCTTTGCAAAGGGCAGGATTTGTTCATATTTAGTGCCTAACAAATCCGAGCCCTTGAACTCTTTCAATATTTCCACTTCTCCATCCAAAGCCGAAATTCTCGATTTAGCAAGCACCAATTCGTCAATTAATTCAGGAGCATCTTTAATTTTTCTAATATTTTTTACTAAAACATACTCAATATCCACTCCAACTGCCAATGCCACATTTGCAAGCAAAGTCCAAGGAGTAGTTGTCCAGACTAATACTTTTTTGCCAATAATTTCACTTATTTTTGAGTCAGTAATTGTCAATTTTATATAAAAATTAGGATCATTTACATCTTTATAGCCAAGCGATAATTCGTGGGAACTAAGCGGAGTGGCTATTGTGGGGGATTGAGGTACAACTTTAAATCCTCTAAAAATATAGCCCTTTAAATAATATTGTTTTAATGCCCACCAAACTGATTCGATATAATCATTTGTGCAGGTTATATACGCTGTGCTTAAATCAACCCAATAGCCCATTCTTTCGGTAAGATAATTCCAACCTTTATCTTTATTTATATTTTCATAAACGAAATTTTTACATTCAGTATTAAATTTATCTACACCGTAAACTTCGATTTCACGTTTATCTTTTAACCCAATTTTCTTCTCAAGGGCAATTTCTACGGGTAATCCGTGAGTATCCCAACCAGCCTGCCGCCGAACATAGTAACCATTTAGTGATTTAAATCTGCAAACGGTATCTTTAATTGTGCGTGCCATCATGTGATGTATGCCCGGCTCGCCATTTACAGTTGGTGGTCCCTCAAAGAAACTAAAATGTTGATTTTCTTTATTTTTATCTAAAGTTTTGGAAAAAATTTGATGTTTTTCCCAAAATTTCAATATATTGTGCTCATTTTTAGGATACGAAAAGCCTTCATTATATAATTCGAACTTCTTCAAAAGATTAACCTATTATTGTAGAAACTTACAAAATTATCAAAAAAAAATGGAAAATCAAAGAAATGTGTGTAAATTATGCAATATTTTTATTAAATTTTTTCTCATTTTTATTTTCCATTCGCCACTTCTTTAATTAAAATTTACTATTTTTGTAATTATAAAAAAGGATTTATGATGGAAGGTAATAGTAAAGATAATGTATTGGATTTTCAGATACTTTCACTTCAACGCGAAATAGAGAATCTAACAAAACAAAATCAACAACTTAGAGAGAATGAAAAGAAGTATAGATATTTTTTTGAGAAGTCAACCGATCCATTCTTGATAATAAAAAACTTCCGTTTTGTTGATTGCAATAGAGCAGCACTTGATTTATTAAAAATTAATAATTTGGAAGAATTAAGTTCTACTCATCCTTCTTCAATTTCGCCTGAATACCAGCCCGACGGCAAGTTAAGTATGATTAAAGCAAATGAAATGATGGACATTGCTCTAAAAAACGGACAGCATTCTTTTTTGTGGAGGCATATTGACATTAAAAAAAGAGAATTTGACGTAATTGTGTCGCTAACTCCAATATTAGTGAATAATGAAGTCGTAATTTTTACTCATTGGACAGTATTAGATACTATGCAAGAATTTATAAGGCTACAATTTAGCAAATAAAAAATTATAATATAAACATTGCTCCTTTGTAATATTTGTTTATTATTGTAATTTTTCTACGAAATTATAATTTTTATCGATATAAACTTTTTCTTTGTTATTTCCAAAACAAGCAGTATTTTTACTACAAATTCTGATTGATGGATTCTCACTTTTGTGGCTATGATATTAAAAAATAAATAATAATTCGATTGTTTGAAGCATTCAGAATGAAACATTAATAAATACTAAAAAAAGTGATTAGCTCAAATAAAGGAGAAAATTATTAACTAAAACCAATTATTTTTCTTGAATATTTTATATCCAAAATATGCAATCAAAAACGAAAATGTGATGATGCCAAGAAAAGCAAAATTGCTCTTTTCCATAAAATTAGGCACATTCATTCCATATAAACTTGCTATTAATGTGGGAATCATCAAGATAATAGAGATTGTTGTTAGCCGCTTCATTATAGCATTCAAATTGTTGGAAATAACAGAAGCATAAGCATCCATCATCCCGCTTAAGATGTCGCTATAAATTTTGGTGGTTTCTTCTGCTTGCTTCAATTCAATTTCGGCATCTTCAAAAAGTTCTTCGTCAAATTGATTCCGTAAATGGCGGTTAATCTTTAATTTTGTGAGGAGAATATCATTTCCTTTCAGCGATGTAGTAAATAAAACTAAACTCTTCTCGATTTTCAACAATGATTGCAATTCTGTATTTTGAATGGATTTTTCTAATTCTTGTTCAACATTTCTGATTTGTTGATTAACTTGCTTCAGGTATTTTTGGAACCAAACAGATGAAGAAAGAAATATACGAATGAATAAATCCATATAATTAGGCACATAAATTTTCTTGCGGTTTGTAAAATCAACAAAGTCATCAACCATATCATTTTTAAAGTGGGTGATAGAGATGAACACATCATCTTTCCAAATTACACCAAGCGGAACTGTGGAATAAGCGGGAGCATTTTCGGCGAGAATTTTTACTGGAATTCTTAAAATGATAAAATACCATTCATCTTCGTATTCAATACGAGGACGTTCTTCGGCATCTTCAGTATCATTAAGAAATCCGATAGGCACTTCAAATCTATTAACTAAAAAGTCGATTTCTTCGTTGGTGGGGCATTCAGCATTAATCCAACAATTTTTCTGCCAGTCATCTAAATATTCGAAGCCCTGAGAATTGCTAACCAAAAAACTAATCATTGTAAACCTCCATAAGGAAAATAGAGGACTACAAGGTGCAATCCTCTAAATATTTAAACAACTGTGATAATCGTCCATAAATTGAATTTTTAATTATTTACAAAATTACAAATTATTTACTTGTTATGTTCTTTCAAAGTAAATTTTTTACAAAAAATATTTAAATTTTTCCTTCTATTTAGATTTTTTTTGTTAATTTGCAATTTTAAAAATCAATTCTATTCGGGGGAAATATGCAGAGAATTGAAATTTATTCTTTTGCCAATAATGATTACCAAAACGTAAAAATTCCATTCTATTCAAGTACTGTATCGGCGGGCTTTCCTGCACCAGTTACAGACGAAGCAGAGGAAGAAATCGATTTGAACACTCTTTTAATCCAACACCCAAATTCAACTTTTTTTGCTCGAGTTATTGGTGATGCCAAGAACTTCGAAGGCATTAAAGATGGCGATATGTTGATAGTGGATTCATATAAAGATCCGGTTGACAATAAGTTAGTGTTAGTTCAAATTAATAAAAATTTAACAATTCGTAGATATAGAATATTTGATGGAAGCGAATATTTAGAAACACCTTCGGGACAATATTTACCAGTAAATAATGATTTTTTTGATTCTTTGGATTTTGTTGGAGTAATTACTCATTTGATTCATTCTTATTAATAATTGCATAATGGCATAATATTTGTGCCAAAAATTAGAGATAATAATGAAAAAACTAATGAAAGTTATTGAAAAACGTAACATTAAATCCAGATTTTCTTTCGAAGCACCATTAATAAATATGAGTTCAAACTTAAAATTTAAAGTTGAAGAGTTTTATGTGTCTGATTTTAGCATTTACTCTTTGCTGAAAGGTAATCCCAAAAATTACTTTTTAGTTGAAGTAAATGGCGAAAGTATGATAGATAAAAGTATTATGAATGGCGATATTTTGGTTGTGGATAGTCGCAGCCTTCCTAAAGATGGGGATATTATTGTTGCTGCAATTGGTAGCGAAACTTTAGTTAAAGAATATAGAATTATTGATGGCACAGTATATTTGATTGCAGCAAATAAAAAGTTTATGCCAATTAAAATTTACCCCGAAGACTCATTTTATATTCAAGGTGTAGTTAAACACGTTATACACCAATTTTAAAGAGGCTGTCTCATAATTCAATTTTTTTGTCATTCCCATTTGCAATGAAATTATAGCACACGAATTTATTCGTGTAATAGATGGCTTTTCCAATTATACGTAGGGGCGGAGCTTGCTCGTCCATGTCCTCACCCTAAATCCCTCTCCATAAATGGAGAGGGACTTTTTGCTCCCCCTCTCCAATTTGGATCACCGACAAGTCGGGACAAGGGGTAGTCTCCAATAAAAAATCCCCCTCTTTGAGGGGGAATAAAAG
>DYLM01000215.1 GCA_020722095.1 Chloroherpeton thalassium | reverse complement strand
CAAACAAGCATAATGTAGCAATGGTATTTACAAATATGCGACATTTTAAACATTAATTACTTGGTATTTGGTGTTGAGTATTCAACTATTCTATAACAAAATTTAAAAAATATGTATAAATATTTATTTGGTCCAGTGCCCTCCCGAAGATTAGGGATGTCTCTGGGCGTGGATTTGGTCCCGAGAAAAGTATGCTCTTTGGATTGTGTTTATTGCGAGGTTGGAAAAACCACAAAATTAACAATTCAGAGACGTGAATATTTAAATTACGACAAAATAACTCAGGAAATATCAGATTATTTCCTAACTAATCCCGATCCTGATTATATAACTTTTTCGGGTTCGGGCGAGCCGACTTTGAATAGCAGAATTGGCGATGTATTGAAATTTATCAAGCAAATTCGACCAAATATCCCAGTTGCTGTGCTAACAAATGGCACTCTAATGAACGATAAAAATGTCCGACAGGAATTGTTAGATGCTGATGTTATTTTGCCTTCATTAGATGTAGCTTCGCAATCAGGTTTTATAAAAATTAACAAGCCTGCTCCTGAAATCAATATTCTTGATTACATTCAAGGCTTAGTTGATTTAAGGCAAGAATTCAAAGGTGAAATTTGGTTAGAAGTGTTTATACTGCCCGATTATAACGATAATAAAGAGGAATTGCTGGCACTAAAAGAAGCAATTCTACAAATTAAACCTGATAAAGTTCAGTTGAATACATTAGACCGACCTGGCAATTTAGAAAATCTTCGAGCTGCCACTCACCAGCAATTGCAAGATATTGTGGAATTGTGGCAATTAGATAATATTGAGATAATTGCTTCCTCGCTTGAACGGCAGAAAGTGCAATCATATCGAAAAGACTTGGAAAATGTCATACTTGAAACTGTTGCTCGGCGACCTTGCACAAGTTTGGATATTATAAAAATCACAGGATTGCATATCAATGAAATCAACAAATACTTAGATGTGTTGGAAACAAAAGATAAAATTACAAATTTCCGACTTAACGACAGATTATTTTATCAAATAAAGAGTTCATAAAGTTTGTAAAGTTTGTAAAGTTCGTAAAGTTGAAA
>DYLM01000214.1 GCA_020722095.1 Chloroherpeton thalassium | reverse complement strand
TCATCATGCGAGTTCCATCCGACCTTAATTAAAAAATTATTTACGGATGAAAATAAAAATCTTATTCTTGACAATCTGTTTTGTGTTGACATTGAATTATTCATACGGACAACAACCTTCACCGATTGGAATATTATTTAATCCAAGAGTGAATACTTTTGCTATTTCTGGAGTTGGTGGAGGAAATTTATATGAATTGACAGCACAGAAAAGTTCAACTTCTGGTCAAGTAGCATTTGACTGGAATATTGGTTTAGCAGACGGTCAAACTAGAAAGACAAACAAAGATAAATTCACAACACTGACCACAATATTTAAGTATAATCCATTTTTGCAAGCAAATTATGTATCTGGTGACTCGATTGAAATGAGGAAATTAGCATTTGTTGACAATGAATTTCAAATATTACTTGGTTTTAGGTTATCAAATATCAGAGAAATCGGAACTGATAATAATTCAAAACTTATAAACTTGTTCTTTGTTGATGCTTCTATGGCACCATATAGCCTTGCAAAAAGTGTAGACCCTTTGAATACTGGATTTAAAAATTTTAATATTAATGCTGGTTATCAATTCGGTTATATCACAAATACGGATTTCGGTTTAGTTGGATTCACTATTAGTCCTCAAATAAATTATATATACATTTATGATAATAATGTTAATGGGACTTCATTTGAAGAATTAAATAGGGTTAGTACAAAATTGAGCAGGAATATTCTTGGCGGTGGATTTAAAATTAATATTCCATTGAATGATTTTTGTTTCTTTTTTGAGGCAAGGAAGTATTTTCCTTTGGACAATTCTTCAAACATAAAAGGTTTGACTGATAGAACAATTTTTTCATTTGGCGGAGTTGCAACTGGAACCGTATTTAAGACAAAGACAAAAGAGACAAAATACAATGAATAATAACAAAAAACGGGCTATAACAAAGGCTAAAATCAAGCGGACGGAAAGTGCCAATTTGAAAGGTATTGCAACTAATAAACTTTATCGCAGTTTGACAGTGAAGTGCTCCGAAATGCCCGCCAGCTTTTAGCCTCAGCCGTTAGCATTTATTTTAGTAAAAAAAATGTGTGATA
>DYLM01000213.1 GCA_020722095.1 Chloroherpeton thalassium | reverse complement strand
GAATTCTAATCCTCTCATAAAATATTAAAAATGGGAGGAGTTAATAAAAATATAGTTTATCAGTATCTGAAAAAATGTGAAGAAAAAGCAGGTGGATAGGTCTTGTGGCAATCACATTCCAAAAAGGGAAATTTTCTATATGAATTATAGTCAATCTGCTGACTTTTTACACTATTGAAGCAGATTAATGAATCATATATTGAGTGTAAAATGTAGATAGATTCACTATAATTTGAATCAAATTACTGAAGTTTATAAAATATTATGTGATCTAATGTTAACAGTGTCACACCTAATGATTCTTTAATCTCATCCCTTTTTAAAAAGTTGTATAGGGCAATTGCACATAAGTTAAATTCTGATGCCATAAGCATCACACCGACTCTTGATATATCAGTTCTTGTAATTCCTTGTTGAAAACGAGATATTCTTTTTAAGTGATTGGATTTTTCTACCCGTTGACAGAGATATGAAATTTTTGGATCATATCTTTCAACATTTAACAGAATCACGTTTCCGAAATCTTTAAGAACTGCTCGGATATTTATCCCATTGAGGTAAATATATTTTCTACTTGATATAGCGCGGCCTAACTCGGGGTTTTCCGTTAGAAATACTCCTATGCGTTTTAGATTATCTTTATTTAGAAGCAATCGTGATTCCATTTGCACAATAAGCTTTTTGGGTTCTCCTTGTTTCCTCCCTGCGGCCACCACACCATAAGTCAGAAATGCAATGGCCGCAGAGAAGTAACTTACTGTGCGTCCATCGCCAACATATAAAGTAATTTTAGCATTCAATTTACCAATTACATGGGATAGCACCAATGTAATGTTCATCGCCTCGGTATCAGTTGCTTTTATGTTGTTTGAATACATTGAAAACATATTTTGGAGTATTGCACGATAATCCCAAACCCCGATAATCCGGTGTCTCCAATCGAGATCACTGTAAATACCAACTTGTCTGAATTGAACTGCCATTGTATCTAAAATAATCACTCCTCCATTTATCTGTTTGTTTAATTTTAACATAGTCAGGACTTACGCAAAAGCAATACAAATTTTTGGTTTTTAAGTTTTTTTACA
>DYLM01000212.1 GCA_020722095.1 Chloroherpeton thalassium | reverse complement strand
GCGGATTATTAAATTTCTCGCTTCCTTTTCAAATTCATCTGCTTTTTTATTTTTTTCTGCATCCACAAATAAAATTCTAATTGCATCCGACGCTCCAAATAACGAAGAAGCATCCGATAAAATTTCCTGACTTAATTTATGCTCATTCACATAAAAATTTAATTCAAAACATATCGTATTTTCTGGCGGATTATTCACAAATTCAATTATTGAATTTTCAGGGTCAAATGAACTCACCTCTAAAATTTCCTTCTTTAAAAATCCATTATCTGAATAAATTCTCTTTACAATTATGTCATTCTTATCTACAACACCGTCAAAATTCATATCTCCATACATTACCTTATTTTCATTCTCAATCTGTATTTTCTTTCCATCCCTCACTAAAACATTTGCAATCGTGCTTTTAAATTTGAAACTAAATATTTGCGTTTTCTTGTCTGCCTTCTGAATTATTTGCGTCATTCTTTCATCGCTTATCTCTTCCTTTGTTATTCCACTGAAATTTCTTACTTTTTCTATTGTTCCCCACATTTTATTCCCCGTAACATTTTATATATTTTCGAGGCATACATATTGTTCTTTATTTCATCTATCGAGAGTGCCCGATTGTAAATGCGAACTTCATCAATTATGCCGTTGAAAAAATAACTAGCACTAGAGTAAGACCCTATGTATAAATTATATGTACTCGCTGGTAATGCTCCAGACCTAGTAATTTCATTATCAAGATTACCATTTAGATACATTTTCACTTGATTAGAACTTAAAGAGTTATCAAATGTTAGGACAATATGCGACCATTGATTTAATGGGACATCGTTTGTTCCTTCTAATAATGAACTCCACTGATTTCCTAATCTTGCTGTGATTTTGTTATTTGTTATAGGCACTGTGCAGATTAAGCGATAAACCCATTCTTTATTTATCAATATTTCGTTGTGCCAATCACCATTTCTATAAACCCACGCTTCAATTGTAATTGCGTTTGTAATGTTTAAACTTGCATCATTTCCACAATTCACATAATTGTTAGTTCCATCGAATTGCATTGCCCAACCATATCCGGCAAAATTTTGAAATTTTGCCCCGTAAATTG
>DYLM01000211.1 GCA_020722095.1 Chloroherpeton thalassium | reverse complement strand
TCAATCTCGGCAACAACTCATCACGACTGCGAGCGAGGGATTGGATTTGAGAATTATTTTGATCTATTTTTTCAAAGACTGGATTTGTTGCTTCTTTGAAATTTTGCAAAACTTCATCATTTGGAATTATTATCTCATAATTTTTCAAGTCTGTTTGAGTAATAAGCGGTTGCACTGCACCTCTATTCATTTTCACATAATCAATGCTTTTCAAAATCTGATAAACAAAAACAAAATCATCTGATTTTATAACCAAAGTGTTATCTGATGGAAATATTTTTTCATTAAATCTTTGCACTTCTCCGTGTGTACCAACTCTACCAATAATAAGAGTTCTTCCATCAAATAAATAATTTTCTACGAACCCCATAATTTTAGTCGCACCAAGTAATGGTATTTTATTTAATTCTGTTTTTATCTCACTTATATTTTCTGGTCTTTTTCCTGATGTAATTTCACAAATCTCCCCCAACTTCCCAACTCTCCACCCCTCAGGCAATGCATCATCCACTCCATACTTCCCAAACCACTCTTTAAAAATCACTTGCCCCAGCTCTTCCAGTGTTTTATTTTCCTCTCTCAAAAGCTCAATCTTGTCATCAAAAGCCGAGAGGACAGAAGCGATGGCTTGTTGTTCGGAAAGAGGGGGGAGGAGGATTGGAAAATTTTCAAATTGAGTTTTATTGATTATGTGAGTTGTTGTCCCTCCTGCTATTTTTTTAAGTGATGGAGTGAGAAATTTTAAATAGTAATAAAAAAATAAATGGTCATTGTTTTCATCCACAATCAATGAATTTATCTGTTGATTTGTTAATGATTCCTGTTTTGAAATACACAACAACCCAATAGAAGCAATACTTGTATAACAAATTGCATCTTTAGGAATAATTGTAGTTTTTAAACTTTCTTTTCCTTTTTCAGAAATTGTTCTTGCTGGAATACAATATCTTAAATCATTGTTTATATCAGTTGGAGTAATAAATGGGATTTCCCCATTCCAAAAAGAATCTTCTTTTGTTGAAGGTGTTTTTCCTGTAATTGTTTTTCCAACTTCCCCCAAAGTCGTCTCCACCCAATCACTTGGAGGGAAACTTGAAGAATT
>DYLM01000210.1 GCA_020722095.1 Chloroherpeton thalassium | reverse complement strand
TACCGGATTGATGAGTATTGGGTGCAAGCCCAAGCCATGAGGTAAAATGCTTACCTATTTATATAGTTTTGCTCAACAAAACAAACTTATTCTAGATTACTTGTTACAAAATCAATTAGCTTTGAACTCAGATTCTTTAATGAAGTTTGTTGAGACTGAAAATAAGTTAAAAGAATATTTTTCAAGTAGTATTGAAAAGGATACTGCTTTTATTAATACAGTAACTACTTTAATAAGTAAGTATTTATTAAAACAAAATATTTCAATTGCTGGTTATATAGATTCCAGTGAATATGAGATTAGTATTGATAGAATAGCATCATTAGCTGCAAGGTTTTTTTATCCAAACAAATTGGTAAATGACAACAAAGCCATTTCAATGAAACTTTGTGTTGTAGCCTTATCTTTTAGTGATTATGAAGGAAATAGAAATTTTGTTGAAGAAGCTTTTGCTTATTCTGTTGTAATGAGTTCTGCTCAATCAAATGAACAAGAATTGGTTAAAGAATATAAAAAAATAGCAAAAGATGTCTTACATATGAATTTTTCAAATAATAATGATATAAAACTAAATAGAATTCAAGGAGCGATTTGGGCATTGCTTTCAAAAAATGAGAAGTTACTAAAGCAAATTCAAAACAAATATAACGAGCATAAAAATATTCTTCCATTTACTTTAGTGCTATAAAAAGTTGCCTAACCTCTTTAATAAGTAAAAAGTCAAGTAGATAATATAATCCGACTACAAAATATATTTGTTAAAAAATATTTCTCAGCCAAAGGCTGATAAATTTGAGTTACTGGTCTTCTGTTTTCAACAACAATTTATGCCGATAATATTTATTTGGCTGCAACATAGCCACGCCAGAAGCGTGCAGGCAAACAAACCTCTTTAGAGTCTTACTAACAGATTTTCTGAAAGCCGCCCCGCGATTACGGAACTATTCCAGATATTTAATAGGCATACCTGCTAACGGCAGGCAGGCGTGTAGTTACACAATCCAGCCGCGCGACCCTCGCCTTGGCGGGGTCAGTTAGGTGCAGAAGGTTATAATGCGCAACCATTGAAAAGACTTCATTTCAAGTTCATGACCTTTGAAAGT
>DYLM01000209.1 GCA_020722095.1 Chloroherpeton thalassium | reverse complement strand
GGAAAATGCTTGAAAAAGCCGCAGAATCCCACCCGTCCGCTGCACGCTTTGTTGGCTGGCGTGGAATTAACCGAGACTTATTAATTTTGAACATATTTATTAAGTACATCTCTGACTGCGAAGTAGGCGGGTTTTGGTTTTAGGTCATCATCAAAAAGTGTTGGGTCTGCATTTGCAGAACCATTAAATTCTGTTTGCTCTAGCCATGAATATTTATCGCCGAAACCCCAAAATGTAATTTCTTTACATACTCCTGCCTTTAGAGTTGCGTCAATAATATTTTCATAAAGATTAGCCTGTATATCGAATCTTTCTTGTTGGGGTTTATCAATACTTCTCAAATCTACGTCAAGTTCAGTAATATGTACAGGTAATTCATAACTTTTCATCGTCTCAATAAAATCATCAACAGAAACAATGTTTTTTGAATTTCCTTGCATTGAAACAAATTTGGTTGGGTCGTCAAGAACTGGCGCAATGTGCATTTCTAATCCAATACCATCAATCAAATTTTGTTTTCGTAAAGACTCGATAATTTCCACAGTTTGCTCGTATTTATTGCCCTTCATGCTGTCATTTCCAAAATCATTGTAAATTAATTCAACCGAAGAATCCGTGTCTCTTGCAATCTGAAATGCAATTTCTACATAATCCTTACCAATGTGCTTTTCAAAAAAATCTGAACCCTGATAAATAAAGCCAGCCTCATTCACAACCACCCAAGTTTTAATTTTTCCTTTGTAACGATTCATAAATTTTGGAATTATTTGTTCAAACAGCGTTATTGATTGTTCTCGATTGAACGAGCCATTTTTTATCCAATCGGGAAGAAACAATGAATAGACTAACGATTCTCCCCTGATTTCCATCTTATTTTTGACAGCAAAATCTACTTGTGCATCGGGTAATCCAAAATCAAATTTGTTTTCACTTGGAATGAGAATATGCCAGAATATACTATTGACGGCAAGGTTAAATTCCCTTGATGCAACATTTAACCAACTTGGATTTTCCCAAAAGCGTGCTTGCGGGTCAATATAAGAACCGATTTTTAGTCCCAGAAGGGCGCATTTACCAATTGGGGGAGGCTTCCGGCGCAAACAAAGCGTCAAA